>DATBJR010000107.1:0-5820 GCA_036556325.1 Candidatus Limnocylindria bacterium
GAGTCGGTGATCTCCTTGAGGACGGCCTTCAGGCGCTCCTCGAACTCACCGCGGTACTTGGCGCCGGCCACCAGCGCGCCCAGATCCAGGGCGACCACCCGCTTCTCGCGCAGGCCCTCCGGCACGTCGCCCCGCACGATCCGCTGGGCCAGCCCTTCCACGATGGCCGTCTTGCCGACGCCCGGCTCGCCAATGAGCACCGGGTTGTTCTTCGTGCGCCGGCTGAGGACCTGGATGACCCGCCGGATCTCCTCGTCACGGCCGATGACCGGGTCGAGCAGCCCGCGGCGGGCAGCCTCGGTCAGGTCGCGGCCGTATTTCTCAAGGGCCTGGTAGGTCGCTTCGGGATTCTCGCTGGTCACGCGCTGGCTCCCTCGGATGCCGGTCAGCGCGTCCATCAGTGATGCGCCGTCCACCCCGTGATCGGCAAGCAGGCGCCGTGCCTCGCTGCCGGTGCTGTCCTCCATGATGGCCAGCAGGAGGTGCTCCGTCGAGACGTACTCGTCGTGCATCCGCTCCGCGATGGCGTGCGCCTCGGTCAGCACCCGCCGCGCCTCGTTGGAGAGGCTCAGCTGCGTGTCGCCGGAGACGCGGGGCAAGCGAGCCAGGGCCTGTCGAGCTGCCCCGGCCAGGGCCGCCACGTCCACGCCCGCCCGTTCCAGAAGGGCGGGCACCACGCCGTCCGGCTGGTCGACCAGCGAGAGGAGCAGGTGCGTGGCGGTGAGCTCCGGGTGGCCCTCGCCCTCGGCCATCTGCTGCGCCGCCAGGATCGCCTCCTGGGTCCTGGCCGTGAAGCGCTCGGTGCGCATCAGTGCACCCGGTCGTCGCGGCGCGGGTTGGGCTGCGGGTGGCTGCCCAGCAGCGTGCCCAGCTGCTCGCGCGACTCGTCGTCCAGCTGCGGCAGGACGACGCGCGTCGTCACAATAAGATCGCCCTTGCCGCCGCCGCGCTTCGGCAGCCCGCGGCCGCGGACGTGGATCTGCTGGCCGTTCTGCGTGTTGGGTCGGATGCGCAGGCGGGCCGTGCCGGTGGGCGTTGGCACCGGCACCTCGGCGCCCAGCAGCGCCTCGGCCAGGGTGAGCGGCAGCTCTGTCAGCAGGTCCGCACCGTGGCGCTCGAAGCGGGGATCGGGCTTGACATGGACGGTGATCACCAGGTCGCCGGCGGTGCCGGCCTCCCCGGCCCGCAGCCCGCCGCCACGAAGCTTGATCTTCTGCCCGTCGGTGACGCCGGCTGGAATCTTGACCTGCAGCCGACGCCCGTCCACGTCCACCATCCGCTCGGCGCCGCGCGCAACCTCGTCCAGCGTCACCTCGGCAACGGCCGTGGCGGTCGGCTGTGGGATCGCCGCGCGCCGCGTGCCGCCGGTCGCGCCCAGATCGCTGAAGTCGAAGACCTGCTCGAAGCCACCGGTGGCGCCGCGCGGCGAGCTGCCGGCACGCATCGGCCCGGCGCCGAAGCCCCCGCCCCCGCCGAAGAAGGACTGGAAGAACTCGCTGAAGCCGCCAAGGTCCTCCGGGCTGACCCGCCGATACTCCCAGCGCGTGCCGCCCGGCGCGCCACCGAACCCGGCCCAGTCGGTGGCGCCGCCACCGAACCCGGCCTGCTCGTAGGCCTGCCAGTTGGCTCCGAGCTCGTCGTAGCGCTTCCGCTTCTCGGGGTCCGAGAGGACGGCGTGCGCCTCGTTCGCTTCCTTGAAGCGACGCTCGGCGTCGCTGTCGCCGGGGTTGCGGTCCGGATGGAGCTCACGCGCCAGGCGGCGATAGGCCTTCTTGATCTCGGCCTGCGTCGCCGTCTTCGGCACGCCCAGGACCTGGTAGTAGTCCTTGTACTCCATCTGGACCGATGTACCCCGTGCCGCCGGGGCTAGGCGATCCCGGCCGGCGGCTGCTCCACCTTCGGCTGCGGCGTGGCGGCGACGGGCGCCTCATCCGCGGGCTTCCGGTTGCGACGGCGGGGCGCGGCGACCCGCTTCTGGCGGGCAGCCCGCTCGGCCTTGATCCGGCCGGCGGAGCGGGCCTCGGCGATCAGGGCCTCGTCGAGCACCTCGTCCATGGTCTCGACCGGCACGATCCGCAGCTCGTTGCGCACGTCCTCCGGCACGTCGACCAGGTCCTTCTCGTTCCGCTTGGGAATGAGGACCGTCTTGACGCCGGCCAGGTGCGCGGCCAGCAGCTTGCTCTTCAGCCCGCCGATGGGCAGCACCCGTCCGCGCAGCGTGATCTCACCGGTCATGGCCAGGTCACGCCGCACCGGATGGCCGGTGAGCAGGCTCGCCATGGCGGTGGCCATGGTCACGCCTGCGCTCGGCCCGTCCTTGGGGGTCGCCCCCGCCGGGACGTGGATGTGCAGCGTCTGCTTCTCGTACGAGGCCGGGTCGATCCCGAGCTGCTTGGTCCGTGCCCGGATGTAGCTCAGCCCGGCGCGCGCCGACTCCTTCATGACGTCACCGAGCTGGCCGGTGAGGATGAACTCGTCCTTGCCCTCCATCCGGGTAGCCTCGACCTGGACGATGTCGCCACCGACCTCCGAGACCACCAGTCCGGTGACCATGCCCACCTGGTCCTCGGCCTCCAGCTCGCCGTACTCGAACCGCGCCGGCCCGAGGTACTCCTCCAGCTGGTCCGGCTCGACGGTGACCTTGACCGTGTCGTCGGCCGCCACCCGGCGCGCCACCTTGCGTGCCACGTTGGCGATCTCACGCTCCAGGTTGCGGACGCCGGCCTCCTTGGTGAACGCCTGGATCAGCCGGATCATGGCCGGCTCGGTGATGTCCAGCTGCTCCGGCGTGAGGCCGTGGTTCTCGAGCTGCTTGGGCATCAGGAAGCGCTGCGCGATGCGCAGCTTCTCCCGCTGGGTGTAGCCCGGCAGCTGGATGACCTCCATCCGGTCGCGCAGCGCCGGCGGGATGGTGTCCAGCATGTTGGCGGTGGCGATGAAGAGGACCTTGGACAGGTCGAACGGCACCTCCAGGTAGTTGTCCTGGAAGGTGTTGTTCTGCTCCGGGTCCAGCACCTCCAGCAGCGCCGATGACGGATCGCCACGGAAGTCCATGCCGACCTTGTCGATCTCGTCGAGCATGAACACCGGGTTCGAGCTGCCCGCGGTCTTGATCGACTGGATCACCCGGCCCGGCAGCGCGCCGATATAGGTGCGCCGATGGCCGCGGATCTCCGCCTCGTCGTGGATGCCGCCCAGGCTCATGCGCACGAACTTGCGTCCCATGGCGCGGGCGATGCTCTTGCCCAGGCTCGTCTTGCCGACGCCGGGCGGGCCGACGAACAGCAGGATGGGGCTGCGGATCTTCTCGGCCAGCTTGCGGACGGCCATGTACTCGAGGATCCGCTCCTTGGGCTTCTCCAGGCCGTAGTGGTCCTCGTTGAGGACCTTCTCCGACTCGTCCAGGTCGAGGTTGTCGTCGCTCTGCACGCCCCACGGCAGGCTGACCAGCCAGTCGACGTAGGTGCGGATGACGCCCTGCTCGGGCGAGGCGCTCGGGATGCGGGCCAGGCGATCGACCTCCTTGAGGGCCTTCTCCTTGACCTCGTCGGGCATGGCCGATTCCTCGACCTTGGTCCGCAGCTCGCCGGCCTCGGCCACGGCGGGATCGTCCTCGCCCAGCTCCTTCTGGATGGCCTTCATCTGCTCGCGCAGGATGTACTCGCGCTGGGTCTTGTCCATTTCGGACTTGACCTCGCTCTGGATCCGGCCCTTGAGCTCCAGTACCTCGATCTGCTTGGCCAGGAACTGGCTCACCATCCGCAGCCGGTCAACGACGTTGACCGTCTCCAGCAGCTGCTGGCGCAGCTCGGTGTCCATCTCCGGCGAGTAGGCGACCATGTCGGCCAGCAGGCCGCCATCGGTGATGTTGCGCGCGGCGACGGCCACCTCCGGCGGCACCGAGGCGCCCGAGCTGACGTACTGCTCGATCTGCGCCTGGACCGATGCCATCAGGGCCTCGACCTCCAGGCCGTTGCCCTGCTCGTCGGCCACCAGCTCGACCCGCGCCTCGAGGTGCGGGTCGGTCTGGAGCAGGTCCAGCAGCCGGATTCGGCGCTGTCCCTGGACGATCGCCCGGATCGTCCCGTCCTGCAGGCGGATGACCTGCGCGATCTTGGCCAGCGTGCCGATCGAGTAGAGCTCGTCGACCGCGTTGACCTCCTCGGTCTCGCTGGAGCGCTGGGTGATCAGCGCCACCGGCTGGGAGGCGCGCACGGCGCGGTCGAGCGCCTTCACGCTGCGGTCGCGGCCGACCTGCAGCGGCACGATCATCTCCGGGAAGATCACCGTGTCGCGCAGCGCGACCAGCGGCAGCACCTGGACCTGCTCCAGGTCCCGCTCCTCGGCCTCGTTCTGCGGCCCGCGGCCCGGCGCCTCGTCGGCGTTCGGGCTCGCTGCGTCTCGAGTTTCGTCGTTCATGTGTTCGTTACTGTCCCTTCGGCCGAGATTGGCTCCTCGCCTTCCTCGACGAAACGCTCGACATCAGCTGCATCGAACAGGTCGTAGACGCGGATCTTGCCCAGTGCCTCGAGCTGCAGGATGACCTTGACGCCCGCCAGGTTCACCCCCTGGCGTCGGGTGAGAAAGCGGATGATACGCACCCGCTGGATATCGGCCTCCGAGTAGAGCCGGAGGTTGTTGCGCCGCTGCGGGCAGACGAGGCCTTCTTCCTCGTAGATCCGCAGGGTTCTGGGATGGACGCTGGCCAGCTCGGCCGCGATGCTGATGAAGTAGCGCGGCCGTTTGGGATCGCGGAGCGAGCTCACCGCCCGCTCCGCCGACTGCCGACCGACCGGCAGGTCACGCCGACGGGTTGCCATTGGCCGATGACTCGACCTGCTTCGGCGCGGGCTTGACCTGGATCTGGCGCGGCTTCACCTCCTCCGCCTTCGGGATGCTCAGCGTCAGGACGCCGTCCTCGAAGGTCGCGGTGGCGGCGTCGCCCTGGACGCGGACCGGCAGCTGCAGCTGACGGTGGAACGTGCCGTAGCGGCGCTCGCGATAGAGGTACTGGTCGCGCTCGACCTTCTCGTCCGCCTTGAACTCGCCGCGGATCGAGAGGTTCTGGCCGGTGATGGTGATGTCGACGTCCTCGGCCTTCAGGCCGGGGAGCGCCGCGGTGACGACGATCTCGTCGCCAGTCTCATGCACGTCGAGCGCCGGGGCGGCTGCCTCACCGTTGTACGCCCGCAGGGTCAGCGGACTGACGAACGAGTCTTCGAAGAGACGGTCCATCGCCTGGCGCAGGGTGACCATCTCGCTGAAGGGATCGAACCGGGTCAGGTTAGCCATGATGCTTCTTCGGACCTCCGTCACGAAGTGGATTGGTTGGTACGCCGGCTACCCTAACCTCTGACAATACCGTTGTCAAGAGTTCTGGCTGAGTCGCAGCCATGTGCGGAAGGCCTCGAAGCGGCCACGCGCGCGCCGCGCCTCGCGTGCCGAGACCGGCTGGGAACCGTATCGGGCCAGCTGGTAGGCGCTCGCCAGCCGATGGAAGGCCGGGCTGCGCATCCCCTCCTCGTCCACCCGCGACAGGTGGGCGGCCGGCGTCTCCTCGGCGTGACGCGACCAGCGACCGTCATCCGCCAGCGCCGCCAGGGCGGCGACATAGGCTCCGGCCGGGTCGGCGGGGTCCGGCGCCGGGCGGGGTGGGGCAGGCGGCGCCGCGGCGATCGGCTCCGGCTCGGGCCCGGGGACGACGATCGATCGCTCCTCGAATCGGGGGTCAACCAGGTCGTGCCGCCGGGTGCGGTCGCGGATGACCATCCACAGCACGACCAGCGCCAGCACGAACTCGAACAGGAAGATCGCACCCAC
>DATBJR010000108.1:0-14195 GCA_036556325.1 Candidatus Limnocylindria bacterium
CGACCGGGCCGGTCGTGGCCAAGCCGTTCGACATCGAGGCCTTCGGCGCGGCCGTGCTGGACGCCGTTGACGCACCGCGGGCGCTGCGATCGGCTTCCTAGCCGGCCGTCGCGTCCTCGGCCCTCTGATCTTCGTGCGGGCCGGTGACGACCACCAGCCCGGCTTCCTCGTCCCGGGCCCCGTCGCGCCGGATCCGGTAGCGATGCTCGATCCGCACCGAGGCCGACAGCATGGCGCTCACCGGGCAGTAGCGGGTGGCGGACAGCTCCACCGAGCGGCGCACCGCCTCGGCGGTCATCGATCCCGTCAGCTGGTGCTCGACGGTGATGGCGGTGAACACCCGCGGATGCTCTTCGGCTCGCTCGCCGGTCACCTCGATCCGGTAGCTGCTGAACGCCTGCCGCTTCTTGCGCAGGATGCTGGCCACGTCCATGGCGGTGCACGCCGCCAGCGCACCCAGCACCGTCTCCGTGGGGCTGGCGCCGATCCCCCCTTCCTCGCGCGAGGCGGTGTCGAAGGCCAGGGGGAACCCCGAGCCGCTCGTCGCGGTGATCGCGACGCCCTCGAGCGGATCGACGAGGGTGGCGATCACGCGGTTCCGGATCGACATGCGCGGAGCCTAGCAGCGCGCCGACGTACCCCGCGGAACAGCCGATGCGGGTGATCCGGCCGGCCAGGGCGTCCAGGGAGCGGCCCTGGGCGCTGGCCGTGTCGTTGGCCGTGTCGCTGGCCCTGGTCGTGACAGGCGGCATCTCCATCGTGCTGATGAAATCCCTGCCGGGCAACCGGGTCAGCGGCGTGGCGGCGCTCGGCATCGCCGCTGCGCTGGCCATCGGCATCGGGCTGGCCTGGCTCATCCGGGCCCTCGCCAACCGCCAGCGGCGCACGATGGACGACGACCTGCTCCGGGTGCTGGCGCCGACCCTGGACGACAGCTACGTGCTCGTCCTGTCGCCCCGGCTGCCTGGCGTGCCACCCGACCTCGCCGCGCTGGTCATCGGACCGGCCGGGGTGCGCGCGCTGGTTGCGCGCCACTGGCCCGGACGCTACCGCGTCCGCGGACGGGGCTGGGAGTACGACACCCGCACGCGTGCCGGCTGGATCCCGTGCCGCACCAATCCGAGCTTCGACGCCCACGCGGTCGCGGGCGCGGTCGGCGCCTGGACGCGCGCCGCGCTGGACGACGTCAACGTGCCGGTCGTGCCGGCGGTCGCGTTCCCCCGGCCCGAGAGCGTCGTCGTCCTGGAGGAACCCGACATCGAGGTCATCACCCACGACAACGCGCCGTGGTGGGCGCAGCGCATCGGGCGGGTGCAGCGCCTCGACCATGGGCGCGTCGGGCGCATGGTGCAGGCGGTGATCGACGCCGGCGACGCCCTGTCATTGCCTGCGCCGGCCGGTGCGCAGGACGGCGTCCGCTAGTCGGAGTCGGCTTCCCGCGACCCGTGCAACCAGCGCTCGGCGGTGGCCGCGTCCAGCACGTCGGCAAGCAGCTGGTCGGGGCGTTCGTCGTCGGTCACCAGGATGACGTGGGCCCGGACCCGCTGGAAGGCCACGGCGCCGGCCGTGCGAGCCAGCTCGGGGTGCGGGGCACAGGCGATGGTGGCCTCCGTCATGGGCAGGAACCGATCACCGGCGTTCAGCAGGCCATCCACCGGACGGCTGCCCTGCGGGACGTGGACCGCGCCCGTCAGGCGGAAGGGCGGGATGCCGATCTGGGCTCGGATCGGGCGCTTTGGGATGCGCATCTCGGCGCGCGATCCGCTCTCCGCGCTCTCCTCCGCGATGACAAGGAGCGCTTCCTCCAGGTTCACCAGCGCCTGCAGCGCCGAGACGGTGGCGGTCGGGTCGGCGTACTCGCTGATGGTCGCCTCCTCCAGGATCAGGTGGGTCGAGGTGGCCTGGTTGAGGATGTCGGCGACGCGGCCGAAGCGCGTCGCCATCTTCCCGGAGACGCGGTACGCAGCGGTGTAGACGTCCAGCGCCACGGACCGGACCGGCGAGGGAGCGAACGGGTCGCTGGCGAAGCTCACGCGCGTCGCGCCTTCCAGACCTCTTCCGACGGCCACTGGCGAGCCCAGTCGAGGCTCATCCACGGATAGCGGGTGGTGCTGCCCTCGGCCGGCCGCAGCTCGATGAGATCGGTGACCTCGAATCCCGAGGCACGCAGCAGGCGGATCCAGTCGCCATAGCCGAGGTGGAACTCGACGCCGTCCGAGTCGGGCCACTCGGTCCGATGGTGCTCGAAGTAGGGCCGCCGCAGCCGGTCGGTGGCCGGGCCCTCCGACTCGTAGTCCGGCATGGCGAGGATCGAGATGTAGCCGTTGGTCAGGAACACGAGCTCGCCGCCGGGGCGCAGGAGGCGGGCCGCCTCCGGAATCCAGCGGTACGGATCGGCCCACAGCGCGGCGCCGTACTCGCTGATTGCGAAGTCGAAGCTGGCGTCGGGGTAGGGCACCTCCTCGGCGTTGCCCAGCAGCAGCGGGAAGTGGAGGTCATGCTCGTCCTGGAGCCGCCGAGCGGTTGCCAGCTGCCGGGGCGAGTTGTCGATCCCGACCACCCGCGCGCCGCGCCGCGCCAGCCAGGCCGAGACGTAGGCCGTCCCGCAGCCGAGCTCGATCGCGTCACGACCGGCCAGCGAATCCGGCAGCAGGTGCGCCACGGATTCGGGGATGCCCCAGATGCCCCAGGTTGGCTCGTCGGCAATCCAGTTGCGCTCGCCGCTCCGCACGTAGTCGGCAGCCTGCTGATCCCAGTAGGCACGGTTGCGGGCGACGTGCTCCGGCAGCTGGCGGACGTCTTCCATGCGCCGATGCTACCCGATGCGCTCAGGCGCTCTCCGGTCCCTCGCCAGTGGCGGCGATGCGCTCGGTCTCGCCGCCGCTGCCCCGCGCCAGCAGGATGCGCCCGCTGGCCTGCTCAGCGAACAGCGCTTCCACCGTCGCGAGCGTGTCGATCTCCGCGGGGGTCTTGTCGTCGCGAATCCGCAGGATCCGCGGGAAGCGCATCGCGAACCCGGATTTGTGCCGCCCCGATCGCATGATGCGGTCGAAGGCGATCTCCACCACGACCTCGGGATGGACGGTGCGGTAGCGGCCGAAATCGCGCAGGGTGATCGACTTGAAGTGGTCGGTCATGGTCGCGATCTCGGCGTCGGTCAGGCCGGTGTAGGCCTTGCCGATGGTCAGCAGCGCCGCCCCGGGGTCGTCCTCGGCGCGCACTGCGAACGTGTAGTCCGACAGCACGCCGCGACGCTTGCCATGGCCCCACTCGACCCCGACGACCACGCAATCCAGCGTGGCGAGGGCCTTCTTGAGCTTCAGCCAGCCCAGCCCGCGGCGGCCCGGCTGGTAGAGGGAACCGGGGTCCTTGACCATCAGCCCTTCGTTGTGACGGGCGCGGGCGTCGTCGAACTGTCGATCCACCTCGCCCGCGCTCCGCGCGCTGGCGAGGTTCGAGTAGAGGAAGCGCTCCCCGGTGCGCCCGGGCAGGTCCAGCGCCTCGAGCGCGGCGCGCCGCTCGCGCAGCGGCGTCTCCAGCAGGTCGCTACCGTCGAGGTGCAGCAGGTCGAAGGCGACCAGCACCACGGGGACCTGCTCCAGTAGTTCGGCCCCGGGCTGCACCCGTCCCAGCCGAGTCTGCAGGCTGGCGAAGTCCATGACCGACCCGGCCCGATACGGGACCAGCTCGCCGTCCAGCACGAGCCGATGGCCGAGGCCGGCCCCCGCCCCGGTGACCTCGGGGAACGAGACGGTGATCTCGTTCCCGTCGCGGCTGAACAGCTGCGAACCCCGGTCGGTGAGGTGCAGCTGGGCACGGATGCCGTCGTACTTGTCCTCGATCCACGCCTCGTCGCCGACGCGTTGCATCACCTCACGGGCGTCCGCCACCGGCGTCGCCAGCATGAAGCGAATTGGGCGGCCGAGGTGCAGCGCGGCGGTCGCCAGCGCATCGTCGCGCGCCAGCACGGCGGTCTCGCCGGGCTCGCCGACGAGCATCAACGCGCGACGGACGTCCGCGATCGGCCGCTCGAAGGCCGCGGCGATCGCCTCCTCCAGCAGCCCCTCGCGCAGGCCGATGCGCAGCTCGCGGGCCGCCACCCGCCCGATGAAACGGGCCTCGTCCGCCGTCGCGCGGCCGTAGAGGCGTGCCATCTCCCCGACCCGTGCCTCGGCGGAGGCGGCCTCGCTCATCGCGCGAAAGGCGCGGTCGACGTCGTGCAGGGTCAGGCGCGGTGCGGCGGGGCGCCGTCCGTCGAGCAGGTCTGCGGCAGCATCGCCGAGGTCAGAGTGGCGCAGGTAGGCGGCGTTCAGCTGCTCCGCCCCCGCTCCCGAAGCGGCGGCCAGCGCCTGGCTCTGCTGCACCCATCCGAGCCCGAGCCGGTCCTGGGCACCGGGCAGCGGCCGGCCGGCGAAGAACGTCGCCGCCAGCGGCACGTCGTCCGGAGGCAGGCCGCGCAGATAGGCAGCCAGCAGGTCGCGCTTGCGCAGCTTGGACGTCGTGCCCGCCACGGCTGCGGCGGCCTCGGCAAACGAGGCGAACGGAGAACTCGCTGGCCGGTCCGCGGTGCGCTGGGTCACGACGGTATCCCTCGACGATCGACGGTCGCCAAGGGTAGCGCGACCTACTTCCCGGGCCTACCCGTCGCCGGATTCCAGCTGCTTCGCCCGCTCCACCAGCTCGGCCACCCGGCGGCCGCCCTTGCGCCCGATCTCCTGGAAGTGCTCCGAGGGATAGCGCTGGCTGACGGCCTTGCCACCCTTCTGGCCGATGGCGGCGAAGAACTCGGGCCCGTAGCGCGCGCGCGTGGCGCGGCCGCCCTTGCGACCGGCGTCACGAACGCTCATCGGCTCCGACTTCTGCCCGGCCGGAAGTGGATGTTTCTCCGCATTCACGCTCGGTGACGGTGTGCAGGATGCGTGCCGGTCGACGTCGCCGGTGCGCCTGCGCACCGCGACCACCGGGCTAGAATCGCCGCCCATGCACCCGTTGTGGCGCAACCTGATCATCGGCGGGGTGGGCCTGATGGTGGCCGGCGGCCTGGCAGCGGTGGCCGTGCTGGGCCGGGAATCATCGGCGTCCGTACTGGAGATGCTCGGTGCCGGGGTGCTTGCCGCGCTGGTCGGCATCTTCCTGTTCGTCCAGGGCTGGATCTGGTCGCAGCGCGCCTACCGCGGCGGATCCACCGGCCGTTCGGTGGCGATTGCGCTGGGCGGCGGCATCATGATCGTGCTGGCGGCCGTCGCGCTCGGCGGGAGCGTGATCCTCTTTCTCGTCTTCTACGCTCGCTAGGACGGCCGCCGAGTCCCGGCGCTACCATCGTCCGGCGCCGCCGAGCCCCCATCGTCTAGAGGCCTAGGACGCCACCCTTTCAAGGTGGAGATCACCGGTTCGAATCCGGTTGGGGGCACCAACCCGCTGGCCCGGCCTCAGACGTGGTTGATCTCCACGCGATCGCCGCAGTCCGGGCAGTAGAGCAGCAGCAGCTTTGGATCGTCCGGGGTCGGGCGCCACGAGTACACATCGGCCTCAGTGACGCGCTCGCCACAATGCGGGCACTCGACGCCCAGGGCCAGCCACTGGTCGCGCGGCACGTTCTGGCGGCCCATCAGCCCTCCGAGGCGCGTGGCGGCAGCCACTCGCTGCCCTGCGGCAGGCTGGCGCCCGCGTTGGCGTCGCCCACCGGGACCGGCGGCAGGGCGGGCGGCGCGGGCGGAGGGGGCGGTGCCCAGCCCGGCTTGTGGGCAGGGTTGTAGGGCGAGGGCTCGGCCTCCTCCCCGGACGCCGCGGCGATCTCGCGGCGCGCCTGCTCGGTTCGCGCGTCGCGGTTCAGCAGCGGATAGGCGCGCGCCGCGTAGCCCGGCCACAGGCCCACCTCGCCGTCACGGATCATGACCATGGTCTTGCCAAACGCCCCGGTGACGTCGCGGACCGATCGGTCGAGCACCTGGTAGTCGCGCCCGGTCACCTCGCGCAGGGCCGGCCGCAGGGTCTCGACCAGGAACGCCGGATCGGGGTCGCGGCCAAGGGCCAGCTCCAGCGCGGCGAGGACCTCCTCATCGGTCAGGCCGCGGGGGAGCGGGCGACTGATGTAGGCCATGCGCGGGTCGCTGGACGGGCCGCGGATCGTGCGGACCAGGGATCGCAACATCGGGCGGCGATTGTAGCGTCCCAGGCAGTGGCGCCCAGGCCCGCATCTCGGGGACAGGCCCGACGATTGCTATACTCCGCTCCCCGTGAGACATCCTCTCGCTTGCGTGGCCTGAGCCGCCTGGCTCCCCTCGTCGCCGCCATGCAAGCCCCGGCCAAACCCGCTGCCAGCACTGGAGAGACTTGATCAGCGCGCGCGTCAGAAAGGCCGTCCTGCCGGCGGCCGGCTTCGGAACCCGATTCCTGCCAGCGACCAAGGCGATCCCCAAGGAGGTCATCCCCCTGGTCGACCGACCCATCATCCAGTACGCGGTGGAGGAGGCGGTCGCCTCGGGCATCGAGCAGATCATCATCGTCATCGCCACCGGGCGCAGCGCCATCGAGGACCACTTCGATGCCAACCCGAACCTGGAGCGCTGGCTGGAGGAGCGTGGCGACATCGAGCTGCTGCGGGCCGTCCGCCGCATCACCGAGGTTGGGCCCATCGCCTACGTCCACCAGAAGGAGCAGCTCGGCCTGGGGCACGCGGTGCTGATGGCCAAGGAGCTGGTGGGCGACGAGCCCTTCGCCGTCCTCCTCTCCGACGATGTGATGCTCAACCCGGGCGGCACGCCGGTGACGCGGCAGCTGATCGAGCAGCACGCGGCCCATCGGGGCAGCGTGGTGGCGCTCCAGCGCGTGCCGCCGGCCGAGGTGACGCGCTACGGCATCGTTCGGCCGGTGCGCGAGGAGGGCCGGCTGGTGGAGATCGGCGACCTGGTCGAGAAGCCGACGCAGGAGGCGGCGCCGTCCGACCTGGCCGTGCTGGGACGCTACGTGCTGACGCCGAAGATCTTCAACGTGCTGGAGTCCACGCCGCGCGGGGCAGGCGGCGAGATCCAGCTGACCGACGCGATTCGCGACCTCATCGAGGAGCAGCCGGTATACGGCTACCGGTTCGAGGGCGAGCGGCACGACGCCGGGACGCGCATCGGCTGGCTGAAGGCCAACGTGGCGCTGGCGCTCCAGTCAGAGGACGCCGACGAGTTCCGCGCCCACGTGCGCGGCCTCGACCTGCGAGACTGACGCGCCGAACGGAGGGCGAGCCAGCGTGGAGATGATCGGGCGCCTCATCAACGGTCGCTATCGGCTCATTGCGCCGCTGGGGGAGGGTGGCATGGCCACCATCTGGCGTGCCGTCGACGAGCAGCTCGACCGGGAGGTCGCCGTCAAGCTCCTGCGCGAGCAGTTCGGCAGCGACGCCGGCTTCGCCGCCAGGTTCCGCCAGGAGGCGCGCGCCGCCGGATCGCTGTCCCATCCGAACATCGTGCCGGTCTACGACTACGGGACCGATGCGGACGGCAGCCAGTTCATTGTCATGCAGCTGGTCGAGGGGGACACCCTCGCCACCCTGCTTCGCGAGCGAGGTCACCTGGAGACCGATGACGCCGTGCGCATCGCGCTCGGCGTTGCCTCCGCGCTCGAGGCGGCCCATCGACGCGGGCTCGTGCATCGCGACGTGAAACCGGGGAACATCCTGCTGACCGACGACGGCGACGTGAAGGTCACCGATTTCGGGATCGCGCGGGCCGTGTCCGAGGCCTCGATGACGGTGACGGGCACCACCCTGGGCTCGGTCCACTACTTCAGCCCGGAGCAGGCGCGCGGCGACGAGGTCACCGGTGCGTCCGACGTCTACGCCCTGGGCATCGTCCTCTACGAGATGCTCACCGGCCGGCGCCCGTTCGAAGGCGACTCGGCGGCCGGCGTGGCGCTGAAGCGGCTCAACGAGGATCCGGCCCCGCCATCGGCCTTCCGCCCGGTGCCGACCGGGCTGTCGGCCATCGTGATGCGGGCGCTGCAGCGTGAGCCAGCGGACCGCTTCCCGGACGCCGGCTCATTCGCCGAGGCGCTGCGGCTGTGGCAGCGTGATCCATCGGCGGCAGCCGCCGCGATGGCGGGGATGCCGGCCGTCGCCGAGGCGGCCTCGGACGAGGCCCCGCTTCCGCCCTCCGGCGAACCGACGGTCTACGTGCCGCCGCGGGTCACCATGCCGGCCGACCGGGCCGGTCGCGGTGCGCCGCCGCCGGCGCGGAGGACACCACCTCCCACGCGTCGCGACGAGGGGACGCCGTGGTGGACCTGGCTGCTGGTGCTGCTGGCGGTGCTGCTGCTGGGGCTCATCGGCTTCCTGGGCATGCAGGTCCTCGGCAACCTGGCGCCCGGCGCCAGCCCGTCGCCGTCCGCCGCCTCGTTCGCGCTGCCGGACTACGCGGACCAGCCGATTGCGGCCGCCCGCCGCGACGCGGAGGGCCGCGGCCTGGTCGTCCAGCCCGTGAAGCGCGAGGCATCCGACACGATCGAGGAGGGCCACGTCATCTCGACGGACCCCGGCGCCGGGACGCCGGTGGCGTCTGGCGACCCGATCACCTTCACGGTGAGCAGCGGACCGGACACCGTTCCCGTACCACGCCTGATTGGCCAGACCGAGCAACAGGCCATTGCCACGCTGCAGTCGGTTGGCCTCGAAGAGGGCCACGTGACCCACGAACCGAACGCGGCGCCCGAAGGCAGGGTGATCGCCACGGATCCGTCGGAGGGCGTCGACTGGCCGGTCGGGGGACAGGTGGACCTCGTCCTCTCCAGCGGGCCGACCCCGGAGCCCGCGACCCCAACGCCCCAGCCGCCGACGCCGACCCCGACTGCCGTGCCACCCACCCCGAGCCCCACGCCGATTGGCCCATAGGCTCGCAACGAGGGCCGATGCTAGGATTCCGCTCCTTGCATTTCCAAACCTGACCAGGAGGTCATCCACGCCCATGTCCGCCCCGATGATGGTCGACGAGTCGACCTTCGAGGCGCAGGTCCTCCATTCCGACAAGCCGGTCCTGGTCGATTTCTGGGCACCATGGTGCGGGCCGTGCCGGCTCGTCTCCCCGGTGGTCGAGTCGATCGGCGACGCGCATGCCGACCGGATCACCGTCGCCAAGGTGAACACCGACGAGAACCAGCAGCTGGCGATGCGTTACAGCATCTTCAGCATTCCCACCCTCATCGTCTTCAAGGACGGCCGCGAGGCTGCCCGCGTGGTCGGCTTCATGCCGAAGGAGGCGATGGAGGAGCGGCTGCGCGACTACATCGCGTAGCGCCCCTGCGGCGCTGCCGGGAGAGCCAGTCGCGCCCGCCCATTGCGGCAGGACCATCGGGCATGGCCGGATAGGCCTTCTGCCGCCGAACCAGCCGCTACACTCGGCCGGCGGAAGGGAGGCAGCGGCGAACCTTGATCATCAAGACCGAGCGGCGCACCGGGGCGGATCGGCGGGGGACCGGCGACGCCTTCAGCCCGGAGCGCCGCCAGGCGGACCGGCGCACGATGTGCTGGGAGGTCGAGAACTGCTCGCTCACGATCCGCTATCGCTGCCCCGCCTTCATCCTGCGTCGCCCGTGCTGGGAGCTGTGGGCGGTCGAGGGCGTGGGGCCGGCGCGGGCCTGCTGCCACAACGAGATCGACTGCGAGCCCGGCCGCTGCGTGATCGCCGAGAAGCGCTTCGCCGCCGCGCCGGAGCCGCTGACGGTGCACGTCGGGCGGCGCGGGATGCCGCTCGGCTACTCGCGGCCACGTCGCCACTCCTGCCCGCACTTCTACCTGACCCAGGGCGCCAAGGGCCGGGTGCCGATCGAGGCGCCACAGCTGCTGCGCACGTTGATGAAGCAGGACGGGGTCGTCTCCCGCTGCGAGCTGCGTGGCGGCGTCCACCTCGATACCGGCTACGTCACCGACCTGTGCCTGACCGGGCAGTTCCATGACTGCGTCTTCTACGAGGACGAGCAGGGCTGATCCCTACGCCACCGCGGTGGCGGAGCTCACCCGGCGCGGCCGCTTCGGCATCAGCCTCGGCCTGGAGCGGATCGGCGCGATCCTGGCGGAGCTCGACCACCCCGAGCGCGCGCTGCACGGGGCGCTGGTCGGTGGCACCAACGGCAAGGGCAGCGTGGTGGCCATGGTGTCGGCGGTGCTCCAGGCTGCCGGACTGCGGGTCGGGACCATGCCGAAGCCGCACCTGGTGGCCTACCGCGAGCGCATCGCGGTGGATGGCGTGCCGATCCCGGAAGCCGATTTCGCCACCGCCATCAACCGGGTGTTGCCGGCCGTGGACCGGGTGGCGGCCCGGCTGGGACCGCCCACCGAGTTCGAGGTCCTGACCGCAGCCGCCTTCGGCGAACTCGTGCGCCGACGCGTGGACCTGGCCGTGGTGGAGGTGGGCATGGGCGGACGCCTGGATGCCACCAACGTCCTCGACCCGGGCGTGGCGGCGGTCACCAACGTGCAGAAGGACCACGAGAAGTTCCTGGGGTCCACGCTGGCCGCCATCGGCACAGAGAAGGCCGCCATCATCAAGCCCGGCAGCCTGGCAGTCACCGGCGCGACCGGGCGTGGCCTGGCGCCCGTCGTGGACCGATGTGCCCGCCTGGCCGTCCCGCTGCGGCTTGCCGGCCCGCACCGCCCCTATCGAGCGCGGCTCCGCCAGGCCGGCTGGCAGGGCATCGTGGTCGACGCCGTGACGCCCGCCGGCGAGCTGCCGGAGCTGGGTGTCGGGTTGCTGGGCGGGCACCAGGCCCAGAACGCGGCGGTGGCGCTGGCCGTGCTGGATGCCCTGCGCCAGGATGGCGAACGCCGTGGCCATCCGCTCCACCGCCTGGACGAGGGCGCCGTCCGGCGCGGCCTGGCGGCCGCGCGCTGGCCGGGCCGCCTGGAGCTCCTGCCCGAGACGCCGTTCGGCCCCATCCTGCTGGACGGGGCGCACAATCCGGCCGGCGCGTGGGCGCTGGCCCGCGCCCTGGAGGAGCTCGACGTGGAGGACGTGCCGATGGTGATCGGCGCCAGTCGTGGCAAGCGAATCACCGCCATGCTGCGCGCGCTGGCGGCGTGTCACCCGCGGCCGGTGTTCACCGCCATCGAGGAGGGGCGCGCGATGCCCGCGGCCGCCCTGCTGGCCGCGTGGCAGCGGGCGGCACTCGGCCGTGGGGCGGAGGCAGCGCCGGACGTGGCCGCGGCCCTGGAGCGCGCCGCCGAGCTGCGGCGCCGGCCGGGGCAGCCGCTGGTGGTGGCCGGCTCGCTGTACCTGGTCGGGGCGGTGCGCGGCATCGTCGCTGGCGAGGAGGCGGCGGCGTGACCGCGCTGCGCTGGGGCGAGCGCACCTACGTGATGGGCATCCTGAACCTGACCGCCGACTCGTTCAGCGGCGATGGCCTGGCGCCGGAAGGCCGCTCTGCCGAGGCGGTGCTGTCGGCCGCGCTCGCGCAGGCGGACGGCTTCGTGGCCGCCGGCGCCGACATCCTGGACGTCGGAGCGGAGTCCAGCCGACCGGCGCAGTTCTACGGCCAGCATCCCACCCTGTCCGCCGCGGATGAGTCCGCCCTGGCGGTGCCGGTGGTCGCCGCCCTGGCGGAGCGCTTCGGCGCCGAAACCCTGCTGAGCATTGACACGACCAAGGGCGAGGTCGCGCGCGCCGCCCTCGGCGCCGGCGCCGCTATCGTCAACGACGTGTGGTCCGGTCGCCGCGACCCGGACACCCTGCGGGCCGCCGCCGAGGCGGGCAGCTACATGGTGCTGATGCACAACGCGGAGGTGGCCGAGTACCCGCGGGGCGTGTTCGACGAGGTCGTCGCCTGGCTGAGCGACGCCATCGCCGCCGCGCTGGCGGCCGGCATCGACCGCGATCGGCTGATCGTGGACCCCGGCATCGGGTTCGGCAAGACGCCGGAGCATTCGATCGAGCTGCTCCATCGGCTGGGGGAGCTGAAGGGGGCCCTGGGCGGGCTGCCGCTGCTGGTCGGAACCAGCCGCAAGCGGTTCATCGGCGAGCTGCTGGGCGGCGCACCGCCCGATGCGCGCCTCGAGGGCACTGCCGCCACTGTCAGCCTGGCCATCGCGCAGGGCGCCGACATCGTGCGGGTGCACGACGTGGAGCCCATGATGCGCACCGTGCGAGTGACCGATGGCATCGTCCGCTGGACCGCGAGCCGGCGGTGAGCGACCGCATCACGCTGCGCGGCATGCGCTTCCTGGGTCGCCACGGGGTGGGGCTGGAGGAGCGCCTGGAGCCACAGCCCTTCGAGGTCGACGTCGTGCTGCGCACGGACCTGTCTCGCTCGGCGGCCAGCGACGAGCTGGCCGACACGGTCGACTACTCGGGGGTCTTCTCGACCGTGCAGGCCACCGTCGAGGGCCAGTCGTTCCGGCTGATCGAGGCACTGGCCGGCGCGATCGCCGAGGCCCTGCTGGCCAGTGACGAGCGGATCGGCGACGTGGAGGTCGCGGTCCGCAAGCCGAAGGCCCCGTTGCCCGGGGCCTTCGAAACGGTGGAGGCTCGCCTGCGACGACGCCGTGCTGACGTCTCCACCGGCGAGGTTGACGCCTAGCGCTGCTCGGGCAGGGTCCCCAGCCTGACCTGGATGGTCTGCTTCGAGCCGTTCCGGAGCACGGTCAGCGAGATCGTGTCGCCCGGCTGGTGCGGCAGCATCAGCTCGGCCAGGTCGCTGTCGGCCGTGATGGCGGTGCCATCCAGCTCGGTGATCACGTCGCCCTGCCGGATGCCGGCGTCGGCGGCCGGGCTGTTCGGGAAGACGGCCGGCTGGTTGCCGCCGGCATCCACGATCACGCCGCTGTCCACCGAGAGGTCACGCTCATTGGCCAGCTGCTTGGTGACCGGCTGGTAGTAGATGCCGATCCACGGCCGGGTCAGCGGCTTGCCGTCGAGCGCCTCCTGCATGATCGGCTTGGCGACGTCGATGGGGATGGCAAAGCCGATGCCCTGCGCGTCCTGGCTGACGGCGGTGTTGACCCCGATGACCTGCCCGGCGCTGTCGAGCAGCGGGCCGCCGGAGTTCCCCGGATTGATGGCCGCATCGGTCTGGATGAGGTTGTTCAGCTGCTCGGAGCTGCTCGTCGCCTGGCTGCCAGCCACGATCTGGCGGCCCAGGCCGGAGATGACGCCGGTCGTCACCGTGTTCTCGAACTCGCCCAGCGGGTTGCCGATGGCGATGGCCAGCTGCCCCTGCTCGAGGTCGCTGCTGGAGCCGACCTTCACCGTCGGCAGGCCGCTGGCGTCGACCTTGACGATGGCCAGGTCGGTCAGCGTGTCGATGCCGTAGACCCGGCCGTCCAGCTCACGGCTGTCGGCCAGGATGACGGTGATGTCCTGCGCGTCGGCCACCACGTGGCGGTTGGTCAGGATCCAGCCGTTGGCGTCGAAGATGAACCCGGTGCCGGTCGCCGCACCGCTGCCGGTCGTCGACTGGATCTTCACCACCGCCGGCATGGCGCTCTGCACGGCGCTGATGACAGCGGACGACTCGTCGATGTGGACGTTGGAGACGTTCTGGCCGATGGGCGCCTGCGAGCTGACGATGGTTGCCGGCCGCATCAGGCTCGACACCGCCGCCGCGGACAGCGACCCGGAGACGATGCCCGCCACCACGGCCACCGCCACGATGGCGCCGGGCGCCCAGCCGCGCCGCTCGGCGCTGATGGAGGAGGTGCCCGGCGGGCGTGTCGACCACGCCTGCATGGCGGGCTGGCTCGGGGCGGGGCCCCAGCGGTGGACCTCGACCGGCTCGGTCGGGTCGCTGCCTGGGGGTGGGTTGTCGGATGCGTTCGATTCGGTCATGGGGTGCTGCTTTCACTTCGCTCGCGGGCGGGATGCGCCGCATGGTGCACCAGGCCGATTGCGCCGAGCGCGGCAGCCACGTGAAGTTTCATGAACGTTCTTGCTCGCGCGGGAGCGTGATCGTGAACGTCGAGCCGCTGCCGACCACGCTGGCGACCTCGATGCTCCCACCGTGCATCTCCACGATCGAGCGCGCGATCGCCAGGCCCAGGCCGCTGCCGGAAGCGCGTGCGTCACCGACGTTCGTGCCGCGGAAGAAGCGATCAAAGACCCGTGGCAGCTCGGCTTCGGGAATGCCCGGGCCGGAGTCGTGCACGCGCAGCGTGGCGGCATCGGCAGCATCGGTCAGCTCCACGATCACCTCGCCGCCGCGTGGCGTGAACTTCAGCGCGTTCC
>DATBJR010000109.1:0-3251 GCA_036556325.1 Candidatus Limnocylindria bacterium
GCCGTCCGGCCGCCCGTACTCCTTGGCCGTGCGCACCACCACGGCGCGCACCACGTCGCCCTTCTTCACGCCGGAGTTCGGCAGCGCCTGCTTGACGCTGGCCACGATCACGTCACCGACCTCGGCGGTGTCCGCCTGGGAGCGGCCGATGATCGTGATGCACTGCAGCGTCCGCGCCCCGGTGTTGTCGGCGACGCGCAGCCGGGTGTACTGGCGGATCATCTAGCCCACCAGCTCCTCGTTCGAGCCGCGCGCCACGATCTCGACGACCTTCCAGCGCTTCTCGGCGGAGAGCGGCCGGCTCTCCTCGATGCGCACCGTGTCGCCGACGTGCGCGGCGTTCTCCTCGTCGTGCGCCTTGAACTTGCTCGACAGCCGGACCACCCGCTTGTAGATCGGGTGGCGGCGCAGCCGCTCGACGCTGACCACGACGGTCTTGTCCATCTTGTCGGACACCACGCGTCCGACCTTCGTTCTTCGTTTCGTAAGCATCAACTGGCCTTCTCGGCGTCAGCGGCGGCCGCCTCGGCCGCGTGCTGGCGCTCGGTCATCACGGTCAGGATGCGGGCGATGCGCTTCCGCGTCGCCGGCAGCCTGCTGTAGTTCTTCTCCTGGCGGGTGGCGAGGTCAAAGCGGACCTTCCACAGCTCCTGCCTGGCATCCACCAGCGCCGCCTCCAGGTCGGTGTCCGAAAGGCGCCGGATCTCACTGATGTCCATGCTCGAGTCCTTCCTTGACCACGAACTTCGTGGAGATCGGCAGCTTGTGGCTGGCCAGCCGCATCGCCTCGCGGGCGATCGGCTCCGGCACACCGGACATCTCGAACATGACCCGGCCCGGCTTGACCACCGCGACCCAGTGGTCCGGGGCGCCCTTGCCCGATCCCATCCGAACCTCGGCGGGCTTCTTGGTGACCGGCTTGTCCGGGAAGACCCGGATCCAGATGCGGCCACCGCGCTTGATGTGGTGGGTCATCGCCCGGCGGGCGGCCTCGATCTGGCGGCTGGTGAGCCAGCAGACCTCCTCGGCCATCAAGCCGTAGTCTCCGAAGCTCACCGCCGTGCCGCCCTTGGCCATCCCGGCCCGGCGGCCGCGCTGCACCTTGCGGTGCTTGACCCGCTTTGGCATCAGCATGTGCTCAAGCCTCCTCGCCGTCGGTCGCAGCCGATTCGGCCGTCGTTGCCCGCCCGGCCTCTTCGACCGCGGGCACTTCGGCGGCAACCTCCGCCGGCGGAGCTTCGGCCGGCGGCGCATCCGGCGTCGCGGTGGCGGCCGGGGCCGTCCGCGCGGCACGCGTGGCCCTGGCCGGAGCCGGCGCCGCCGGAGCCGATGCGACCGCAGCCGGTGCCTCGGCCGCAACCGGGGTCTCTGGCGCGGCGGCGGCGCGGGCCGAGCGTGCCGATCGGGTGCTCGGTCGTGCCCGCTCGCGCGGCTCGGTGCGGGCCGAGCCGGGCAGGTCCGCCAGCTGCTCGCCGCGGTAGATCCAGACCTTGACGCCGATGCGGCCGTAGGTCGTGTGCGCATGCACCATGCCGTAGCTGATGTCGGCCCGCAGCGTCCCCAACGGGATGCGTCCCTCGCGATCCCACTCGGTGCGGCTCATCTCCGAGCCGCCCAGCCGGCCCGACACCTGGATGCGGACGCCCTTGGCGCCGGCCTTGATCGTGCGCTGGATGGTCTGCTTGATCGCCTTGCGGAAGGCGATCCGCCGCTCGAGCTGCGAGGCCACGTTCTGTGCGACCAGCACGCCGTCGAGCTCCGGCTGCAGGACCTCCTTGATCTCGAGCTTGACCTTCTTGTCGGTGAGCTTGCCCACCGAGCTGCGCAGCAGCTCCACGTTGGCGCCGCCCTTGCCGATGACGATTCCCGGCTTCGCCGAGTGGACGGTGACCGTGACGTGGTTGATGCCACGCTCGATCTCGACCTGGCTCACGCTGGCGTTGGCCAGCTGCTTGCCGACCAGCTGCCGGATCCGCATGTCCTCCTGCAGCAAGGTGGCGTAGTCGCGATCCGCGTACCACTTGGCCAGCCAGGGCTTGATGATGCCGATCCGGAAGCCGTACGGGTGAACCTTGTGACCCATCAGGCCTCCTCCCGGTCAGCCACGGCGACGGTGATGTGGCTGGTCCGCTTCAAGATTCCGAAGTACCGACCCTGGGCGCGCGGCCGTCCGCGCTTCATGGTCGGTCCCTCGTCGGCGGTGGCGCTGACCACGGTCAGCTCGTCCGCCGCGAGGTTGAAGTTGTTCTCCGCGTTGGCGGTGGCGCTCTTGAGCACCTTGGCCACGTCGCGCGCCGCCGCGTTCGGCAGGAAGCGCAGGATGGCCGCTGCCTCCTCGACCGGCTTGCCGGTGATGAGGTCGGTCACCAGCCGCACCTTGCGCGGGCTGATGCGAATGAACTTGGCCGTGGCCGAAACGCGCATGCTCGAGGCTCCTACTTCAGCGACGTCGAGCGCTCGGTGGCCTTGCCGTGGCCACGGTAGTGACGGGTCGGGGCGAATTCGCCCAGCCGATGGCCGACCATGTTCTCGGTGATGAAGACCGGCACGTGACGCTTGCCGTCATGCACGGCGATGGTGTGCCCGATCATCTGCGGGAAGATGACGCTGGCACGTGACCACGTCTTCAGCACCTTCCGCTCGTTGCGCTTGTTCATCTCGTCGATGCGGCCGAGCAGGCGCGCCTCGACGAACGGTCCCTTCTTGAGAGAGCGACTCATCGAGTTCTCCTAACCCCGTCCATACCGACGGCGGACGATCTGCTTGCTGGTGGTCTTGTTGCGGCGGGTGCGGTAGCCCATGGCCGGCTTGCCCCACGGCGTCTTGGGCGGCATGCCGGTCGGCGACTTGCCCTCACCACCGCCGTGCGGGTGATCGTTCGGGTTCATCACCACGCCCCGCACCTGCGGGCGGCGGCCCATGTGCCGGCTGCGACCGGCCTTGCCGATGTTCTGGTTCTCGTGGTCCAGGTTGCTGACCTGGCCGACGGTGGCCATGCAGTCGACCCGCACGCGCCGCACCTCGCCGGACGGCAGCCGGATGGTGGCCACGCCACCCTCCTTGGCGAGCAGCTGCGCGCTGCTGCCGGCCGCCCGCACGATCTGGCCGCCGCGGCCCGCCACCAGCTCGATGTTGTGGACCTGGGTCCCCAGCGGAATCCGCGACAGCGGCAGCGCATTGCCCGTCCGCGCCTCGGCATCGGGCCCGGAGACGACCGTGTCGCCCACGCCCAGGCCGTGCGGCAGGAGAAT
>DATBJR010000110.1:0-12730 GCA_036556325.1 Candidatus Limnocylindria bacterium
GTGATGAGCACGAAGAACTCGGACGCCAGCAGCATCCGGACGTTGAACCAGGTGATCGACCAGACCAGCCGGGCGGTGCTGAGGGCGGTGCCCATCGGCTAGCCCTGCAGGGCCGCCGCGCGGGCGGCAGCATCGGTCTCGGACGTGCTGGCGATGAGGTGCACGTAGGCGTCCTCCAGGGTCGGCTCGCGGGCGACCACCTTGCCGACCCGGGTGTCGCCCAGCAGACCCAGCAGGCGCTGGGTGATGGCGGCACCGTGCTCGCTCTGGACGAGGAGGATCTGGCTCTGGTCGCGCTCCTCGGTGTTCACGGCGATGACATCGCGGTCGCCCCGCAGCCGGTCCACGGCCTCCGGCGTCACCCCGAACGTCTCGATCTCCACGATCGTCCGGTTCGCGACCTCGCGCTTCAGGTCCGCGCCGGTGCCGCTGGCCACGATCCGGCCGCCGTTGATGACCGCGATGCGGTCGCACAGCGCATCGGCCTCGAACATGTAGTGGGTGGTGAGCAGCACCGTCTTGCCCGCGTCCACCAGCGACTGCACCGTCTGGCGCAGCTCGCGCGCGCCCACCGGGTCCAGGCCGATGGAGGGCTCGTCCATGAACACGACCTCCGGGTCGTGCAGCAGGCCGCGCGCGATGTGCAGCCGCTGCCGCATCCCGCGGCTGTAGCCCTCGACCTTCTCCTTCTCACGCCCGGTCAGGCCCACCAGGTCCAGCAACGCGGCGATTCGGGAGCGCTGCGCTGCCGGGTCGACGCCGTAGAGCTCGGCGAAGTAGCGCAGGTTGTCCAGCGCGCTGACCCGGTCGTACAGGCCGCGATCCCCGCCGAACACGTAGCCGATGCGCTGGCGCACCTCGGTCGTGTCGCTGATCACGTCGAAGCCCATCACCCGCGCCGTGCCCGAGGTCGGCAGGAGCAGGGTGATGAGCATCTTGATGGTCGTGGTCTTGCCGGCGCCATTCGGGCCGAGCAGGCCGAACAGCTCGCCCCGGCGCACGTCGAAGCTGATGCCGCGGACGGCCTCGACCTCCAGCGGTTTCCGGCGGAAGACGCCGGTGTGGGTCCGATACGTCCGCACCAGCTCGACCGCCTCGATGGCATGCTCCGGGGTGGCGTCGCGATCCATGGGCGCCTGCGGCTCAGGGGTGGTGGTTGCGGCGGGCGGGGCCGCCTGCAGGGTCGTCATGGGAGTGCGTATTGTCCCGTCCGAATATCTTGATGTCAAGAGATTCCAGGTGAAGCGAATTCCTGACAGGTCCTGTCAGAACCAATCCCTTGCCCTGAAGTAGACGTAGGCGCCGATCGACGCGACCAGCATCAGCAGCAGTGCAGCGGCATAGCCGAACGGCCAGGACAGCTCCGGCATGAAGTGGAAGTTCATGCCGTAGATGCCGGCGATCAGGGTCGGGATCATCAGGATCACCGTGAAGGCGGTCAGCCGCTTGACGATGACGTTCAGGTTGTTGCTAATCACCGACAGGTTTGCCTCGAGCGCGGAGGCGAGCATCTCGCGGTCCACGTCGATGGTGTCCAGCACCCGCACCAGGTGGTCGTAGAGGTCCTGGAAGTAGGGCACCAGCGCCTCGTCGACGCTGCTCACGTCGCGCCGCAGCAGCGCGTTGGCCACGTCACGCAGCGGGGCCACCGCCCGCCGCAGGTCCAGCAGCTCGCGCTTGATGGCCAGCACCTGGCGCAGCACCGCGGACCCGGCGTCCGCGCCGCCGGTGAAGATGCTGTCGTGCAGCCCGTCGATGCGCTCGGAGAGGCGGTCGAGGAGCGGGAAATAGCCATCAGCCACGGCGTCGAGCAGCTCGTAGATCAGGCCACCGGCGGTGGTGGCCATGTCTTCCGGGTTCTTGCGCCACCGTTCGCGCACGCCGTCGATCGACGGTGAGTCTGCCCAGTGCACGCTGACGACGTACCCGGCGCCGACGATCAGGTGCAGCTCGGCGAGGGCGAAGTCCGGGTGGCGCGGCGTGCCGCCGGCGACGATCTCGTAGGCGACCAGCAGGTCCTGCTGCTGGTAGATGTCGATCTTCGGGCGTTGGCGGCGCTTGCGCAGGTCCTCCAGCGCGAGCTCGTGGAGGTTGAGCCGATCGCGCAGCAGGTCGAGATCGTCGGCGGTCGGGTTGGCGAAGTCGAGCCAGGCGACGCTGCCGTCGCCGCCGCTGCCGAGCAGTCCGGCATGCGAGAGATCGACCTCCTCGACCTGGCCGTCGCCGCGTCGCAGGAGGCAGGTGCGGGCCGAATGCGCCATGGCCGCCAGAGTGTACGCGGCACGGCAATCTGCTAGGCTGCGGTAGCATGAAAAGCATCGCGCGGCGCATCGGCCTTGGCTTTGCCGCCCGGGGAGAGGTCGACGAGGTTGTCGCCTGGAGCCGTGCCGCCCGCCGGGCGGGCCTCGACTCCGTCTGGGTCCACGACTCCTACTTCGAGCGCGACGCCGTCAGCTACGTGAGCGCCATTGCCTCCGAGCTGGGAGCCGACCAGGCCGAGGACGGCTTCCGAATCGCTGCCGGGGCGCTGAACCCCTATACCCGCCATCCGGTGGTACTGGCCATGACCGGCTCCGCCCTGGACGAGATGGCCCCCGGCCGGATCGTGATGGGCCTGGGCACCGGCCTGCCGCTGCGGCTCAGGCAGATGGGCATCGGTTATGCGCCCGACGAGGCGGTGGAACGGGTCAGCGCCACCATCGACATGCTGCGCGCGCTGTGGGCCGGCGAACGGCTGCCGTCGGCCACGGAAGGCCTGCCTCCGATCCAGCCGATGTTCGCGCCCCCACACCGCATTCCATTGGTCATTGCGGCATATCGCAGGGAGTTCGTGGAGCTGGCCGGACGGAAGGCCGATGGGTACCTGGCGCGTCCGGCCGAGTCCATCGCGTCGCTCACCGGCATCCTGCGCCGGCTGCGCCACGCGGCCACCGCAGCCGATCGAGATCCGGATGGCATCGAGTCCGCCGGCTACCTCCTGTCCCTGGTCGACAAGAGCCGGCGCGATGCCCTGAACCGCGCCAAGCGCGAGCCGTTCGTGATCTACATGATGAGCGTGCTGGGCGACGTCTCCCTGCAGCGCGCCGGCTTCGAGCGGGAGCTGCGCGACCGGATTGCCGCCGCCTGGCGAGCCGAGGAGTTTCACGAGGCCGCCGGCCTGATTCCCGACGAGCTGCTCGACGCCTTCATGCTGTGCGGCACGGCGGAGCAGGTGGCGGAGGGCGCGCTGGCGTTCCACCTCCGCGCCGGCCTGGAAGTCCCGCTCCTGCAGCCGGTGCTGCAGGAGGCGGCGCAGGTCGAGGAACTTCTCGACGCGGCGCGGATCTACGGCCAGCTCACCGATGCCGCTGCCGATCGTTGGGGACTGCCCGCCGAGGCCGATGGCGACGCAGCGGGGACGCCGGCCGCGCCCTCACCCACCAACCTGCCGCCGATTCGTGATTCGCTGACGCCCCTGGAGCGGCTGCGCCGCCGCGCCGGCACCGCCTGGGAGGTCATCCGGCCGTTCTCGTTCACCGCCTCCATCATCCCGGTGGCGGCGGGCGGCGCGCTGGCCTTCGCCGATGGCCGCTTCAACCTCGCGCTCTTCCTGCTGGCGCTGCTCGGCGGGGTGCTGCTGCACATCGGGACCAATGTCACCAACGAGATCTACGACGTCCGCAAGGGAATCGACACCATCACCTCGCCGCGGGCCAGCCACGCGATCCTGAAGGGGCGCATCGGCGAACGATCGGCATACGTCTTCGCGCTGGCCGCGTTCGCGGCCGCCGCCGCCCTGGGCGTGGCGCTGATCGCGGTCCGCGGCTGGCCCATCGTGGGGCTCGGGCTTGCCGGCCTGGCCGGTGGCTACTTCTACACGGCGCCGCCGTTCGAGTACAAGTTCCGGGCACTTGGCCTGCCGCTCGTCTTCCTGCTGATGGGTCCGCTGATGACGGTGGGCAGCTACTTCGCCGTCTCGGGGCGCTGGTCGCCGGTGGCGCTGGTCCTTTCGCTGCCCATCGGCCTGCTCGTCGCCGCCATCCTGCATGGCAACGAGTGGCGCGACATTCGCGAGGACACCCGGGCCGGCATCGTCACCCTCTCGAGCCGGATCGGGCGCGAATGGGCGCACTACGGCTACCTGGGCCTGACGCTGGGCGCGTACATCGTCCTGTCGCTGGCCGTGGTCGCCGGCGCCCTGCCACCGGCCACGATGCTGGCCATCCTGTCGCTGCCGCTGCTGGTGGTCGTCGTCCGGGCCGCCGAGCTGGGGGCCAGTGGCCAGGCGCGGGCGATCGCGATGATCGACCTGCAGACCGCCCGGCTCCATGCCGCCTTCGGCCTGCTGCTGGTCGCCGGCGTCGTCCTGCCCGCGCTCGTCCACTGAGCCGATGTCCCGCGAGCGGCCGTTCGACCGGCCTGCCCTGGCGCTCGGCCTGCTCGCCGCGCAGGCCGCGTTCACGCTGACCTTTCGCGGTCCGCGGCCGCGCTTCTGGCAGCGGATGACGCTGACCGGGCTGTCGCTCGGCGGCTTTGCCCTGGCGGTGAGCCCCGAATCGCGCCGGCTGCAGATCCGCGGTCGCGACGTGGCGCTGGGGCTCGCGTCGGCGGCCACCCTGTACGTCACGTTCCAGGTCGGCGACCGGTTCGCCCGGCGCTTCGTGCCGGGCGGGGAGCGCCAGATCCGCGACATCTACGCCCTGCGGGAGCTGCGCCCGAAGCCCGAGATCGGCGCTCGGCTGCTGGCGGTCATCGGCCCCGCGGAGGAGATCTTCTGGCGCGGCTTCGTGCAGGCCACGTTCGCCCGCATCCTTGGCCGATGGCGTGGTGCGGCCGCCGGCGCGGCCGCCTACGGCGGGGTTCACCTGGTGACCGGGAACTTCACGCTGCTCGGCGCGGCCGGCGTGGCCGGCGCCCATTGGGCGGCGCTCTACGCCCTGGGCATGCCCCTTGGCGCCCTGATCGTCAGCCACGCGGCCTGGGACGTGTGGATCTTCCTGCTGCAGCCGACGATCGGGGACGACGAGGCCGGCTGACGCCCGCATGCCCCGCGTCCGGGGAAACGCACCGGTCTCGAAATCGGGCGTCAGCCGGCCGCGAAGGACCAGGCGGACCCGTCCCAGCTGGCGTGCAGGAGCTCACCAGAGGGGGAGCGGCCGAAGACGTCGATCCGCTGCGGGCCCCACGAGCAGGCGGAGGGGTTGCTCGCCAGCTCGACGGGGAGCTGTTCCCATGGCTGCCAACCGGCGGGCTCGTACCAGCGGTGCCACAGCCGGCCATCCCGGCCGCGGGCGAACAGATCGATCCGGTCCGCTCCCCACGAGCACGCTGCCGGATCACCGGCGAGCTCCCCGCCGAGCGACTCCCAGGGATGCCACGAGGTGCCGTCCCAGTAGCGGTTCCAGAGCTCGCCGTCGGGGAAGATGCAGAACACCTGCATCTGGCCGACGTCCCAGGCCGTCACCGCCGGCGCCGAAGCCAGCGTGCCGCCGAGCGAGTCCCAGCCGTCCATCGGCGCCATGATGCGCCTATCCTGCCGGCGTGGATCGCTGGCACACGATCATCGAGCCGTTCCGCATCAAGAGCGTGGAGCCCATCCGCCTCACCAGCGTGGCGGAGCGTGACCAGCACCTGCGGGAGGCGGGCTACAACCTGTTCAACCTGCATGCCGCCGACGTGCTGATTGACCTGCTGACCGATTCGGGCACCGGCGCCATGTCCGCGGAGCAGTGGGCCGGCATCCAGCGCGGCGACGAGAGCTATGCCGGGTCCCCGTCGTGGTTCCGCTTCCTGGAGAGCGTCCAGGACCTCTTCCCGTTCAAGCACGTGATCCCCACCCACCAGGGCCGTGCGGCGGAGAAGATTTTGTTCGGCGTGGTCGGCGGGCCGGGCAAGGTCGTGCCCTCGAACACGCATTTCGACACGACCCGGGCCAACGTCGAGTACACCGGCGCGGAGGCCGTGGACCTGGTCATCGAGGAGGGGAAGCACCCATCGGCCATCCACCCGTTCAAGGGCAACCTGGATACCGTTGCGCTCGAGGCCTGCATCCGGGACCGCGGCCCGGAGCACATCCCACTCGTGATGGTCACCGTCACCAACAACTCCGGCGGCGGGCAGCCGGTCAGCCTGGAGAACCTGCGCGCGGTGCGTGCCGTCTGTGACCGATACGGCCTGCCACTGTTCCTGGACGCCTGCCGCTTCGCGGAGAACGCCTGGTTCATCAAGCAGCGGGAGGCGGGGCAGGCGGAGCGGCCGATCCGCGACATCGTGCGCGAGATGGCCTCCCTGGCCGATGGAATGACAATGAGCGCCAAGAAGGACGCAATCGCCAACATCGGCGGCTGGCTGGCTATGAACGACGACGCCTGGGCCGAGCAGGCGCGCAACCTGGAGATCCTGACCGAAGGATTCCCGACCTACGGCGGCCTGGCGGGACGTGACCTGGACGCCATCGCCCAGGGCCTGCGCGAGGTGATCGACGAGGACTACCTGCGCTACCGCATTCGCTCCACCGCGTACCTGGGCGAGGCGCTGGTGGAGGCCGGCGTGCCGTGCGTGCAGCCGATCGGCGGCCATGCCGTCTACATTGACGCCGCAGCCCTTCTGCCCCATATCCCGCCGCTGCGGTACCCCGGGCAGGCGCTGGCGGTCGCGCTGTACCGCGAGGGTGGGATCCGCGGCTGCGAGATCGGCTCCGTGATGTTCGGGCTGCACCCCGACGGCTCCGAGGCGCCGGCGTCGATGGAGCTGGTGCGCCTGGCCATCCCGCGCCGCGTCTATACCCAGTCGCACGTCGACTACGTGATCGAGGTCGTCCGCTGGGTGGCCGAGCGCGCCGCGGATCTGCCCGGTTACCGGATCACCGCGCAGCCGAAGCAGCTGCGGCACTTCACCGCGCGTTTCGAGCCCATCGGCGCAGTCGTATGATCCGTGCCATGCGAGTCGTCAACGGACGCCGCCTCACCGAGGTGGACGTCGGCTAACTGACCACCCTGGCCGCCACGTACGCCCGCGTCACGATGGACGTGGGTGCGGGTGACGGCCGGTTCGTCCTCGCGCGTGCCGACGAGCACCCCGAGGAGCTGGTGCTGGCCGTCGATGCCAGCTATGCGGCGATGCGCGAGTCGTCATGGCGTGCCGGCCGTTCGGCGCGGCGCGGCGGCCTGCCCAACGCCCTGTTCGTGGCGTCGTCGCTCGAACGGCTGCCCGGCGAGCTGTCGGCGCTTGCGACACTGCTGACCGTCCACTTTCCATGGGGTTCGCTGCTGGACGCGGCGATCGGCCGTGATGCGCGCGGCGTGGCGCAACTTGGCGGCCTGGTCGCACCCGGCGGCGTCCTGCGCCTGCTCGTTTCTGCCTCCGCGCGCGACGCCGCGGGGGGCGCCACGGCGCTGCAGCCGCATGCGGTCGTGGCCGCGTATGCCGCACATGGGCTCGCCGCCGATTTGTGCCGGCGCGCGACGCTGGATGACGTCGACGCAGCGCGCTCGTCGTGGGGTCGGCGGCTGCTGTCGTCCGGCGGCGATCGTGACGCGTGGCTAGTCGAGCTGCGCCGCGTAGAATCGGGCGGTGGAGGAGCGGTGCAACGAGTGCGGGCGTGACGTGGCGCTGGGGACGCCGCTGTTCGCGCATCGGGTCAGGCTCATCACCGCGGGCGACCCGGACGCCGCATTCGTGTGCATCGATTGTCGCGGCGCGGCGCCGCTGCTGGACGCCGAGGGCAGACCGCTCAGCGAGGACCAGCTGGCGGGAATGAAGTACGTCGTCAGCCGCGGGAGCGGCAGCCGGCAGCCCAACTAGCCTCTGCTAGGCTGCGGCGATGACCCGCCGGACCTGGACGCTCGTCGCCGTGGTCCTGGGGTCCGGGATCGTCTTCCTGGACTCGACCATCGTCAACGTGGCGCTGCGCGCCATTGGCGAGCAGCTGCCGGCGAGGGTCGTGGGCGTGCTGGAAGGGCAGTCGTACATCGTCAACGGCTACCTGCTGTCGCTGTCCGCCCTGCTGATCCTGGCCGGCGCGCTGGCGGACCGCTTCGGGCGACGGCGCCTGTTCGTCATCGGCCTCGCCGGATTCGGGCTGGCCTCGCTGGCCTGCGGCCTGGCGCCGACCATGGAGGTCCTGATCCTGGCGCGGCTGGCGCAGGGCGCGTTCGGGGCCCTGCTGGTCCCGACCTCGCTGGCCCTGATCAATGCCAATTTCGAGGGAGCCGATCGCGGCCGGGCGTTCGGCGTCTGGGCAGCGGCCACCAGCGCGCTGACCATCTTCGGGCCTCCGCTGGGCGGGTTCCTGATCGACACCTTCGGGTGGCGGGTCGCGTTCCTGGTCAACGTTCCGCTGGTCGCCATCGGCGTGTGGATCGCCGCCACGCGGCTGGAGGAAAGCCGCAATCCGGACGAGCCGAAACGGTTCGACTGGTTGGGCGCCGCCGCGGTGGCGGTGGCGGTGGGTGGCCTGGCCTACGGCGCCACGCGTGGCCAGGAGCAGCGCTGGCAGGATCCGACCGCGTGGGCCGCGCTCGTGATCGGCGCGGTGGCGACCGTGGCGCTGGTGCCGCTCATGACCCGGCGCCGCGACCCACTGGTCCCGCCGGAGCTCTTCAGCTCGCGCAACTTCAGCATCACGAACGTCTCGACGCTGCTCATCTACGGCGCGCTGTACGTCTACTCCTACTACCAGGCGCTCTTCCTGCAGGGCACGCTGGGCTACACCGCGCTCGCCTCGGGGCTGGCGGGCCTGCCGATCTCGGCGGCCATCGCGCTCCTGTCCACGAGCTTCGGCCACCTGGCGGGCCGCTATGGCCCGCGGCGGTTCATGGCCGTCGGCCCCGCCTTCATGGCCGCCGGGCTGCTGTGGTTCGTCCGGATCCCGGCTACCAGCCAGGCGTGGACCGCCACCTTCGGCACGCCGCGGACCCTGGTGCCGCCGGTCGGCTACTTCGTTGACGTGCTGCCGGCCGTGCTGCTCTTCGCCATCGGCATCGCGATGCTGGTGGCGCCCCTGACGACCGCCCTGATGACATCGGTGCCGGTTGGCAACTCCGGACTCGCGTCGGCCATCAACAACGCGGTGAGCCGGATCGGCCCCGTCCTGGCCGGAGCGGTCATCTTCATCGGGGTCAGCGCCTCGTTCTACGCCGAGCTCGCGGACCGGGCGCCGGGCCTGGACGTCAGCTCGACCGAGGTGCGTGAGCAGATTCCGCCGCTCCAGGAGCCACCCGGATCGCTCAGCGACGCCCAGCGCGCCGCGGCGCAGGCATCGTCCACCGACGCCTTCCACCTCGCCATGTTGATCGCGGCGCTGCTGTGTATGGCCGGCGCGGCCGTCAATGCAGCGGGAATCGTCGATCCGGCGCCCGACGAACGGGCCGCCGCGCCCGAATCGGCCACGGCGGCCGGCGGCTGAGCCGATGTTGCCCATCGGCGACCAGAACGAGCCTGGCCGTGGGCTGCCGTACGTCACGCTGGCGATCGTCGCTCTCAACGTCGTGGTGTTCCTGCTGTTGCAGCAGGCCGGGGCAGACAACGGATTCACCTACGGCTGGAGTGCGATCCCCTACGAGATCACGCACGGCGTCGACCTGCTGCAGGCCCAGCAGGTCACGATCGGCGGGCAGCCATACCTGGTTCCCGAGGCGCCCGGCCCGAGCCCGATCCAGCTGACGCTGCTGTCCAGCATGTTCATGCACGCCGGCTGGCTGCATCTGGGCGGCAACATGCTCTTCCTGTGGATCTTCGGCGATAACGTCGAGCATCGAGCCGGCCCGGTGCTCTACCTCCTGCTCTACCTCGCGTTCGGCGTGATCGGCAGCCTGGCCCAGGTGCTGACCGCCGCCGGTTCGGTCATCCCGACGCTGGGTGCCTCCGGTGCGATCAGCGGGGTCCTGGGCGCCTACATCGTTCTCTTCCCGACCAATCGCGTCACGGTCTTCCTGTTCCGCCTCTTCGTCCAGGTACCGGCCATCGTCGCCATCGGCATCTGGATCGCGTTCCAGCTGATCAGCGGCTTCGGGGCCAGCGTCGTCTCGGACGAATCGGGTGGTGGCGTCGCGTACATGGCGCACATCGGCGGCTTCGCGGCCGGCGTGGTGGCGGGGCTCGTGCTCCGGGCGTTCACCCGCGCGACCCCGCGACCGCTCCAGCGCGCCTGGTGAGCGCGGGGGCAGGCACATGACCGCTGTGCTCCGAGCGCGCGGTGCCGATGCCGGGCTCTTCGGCCCCGGCAGCATGGCGTGGCGCATCGACGGGGAGGCGCTGGTGCTGGCCGGCGGGACGGCCGCGCTGCTGATGCAGCTGGCCCACCCGGCAGTGGCCGCCGGGGTGGCGCAGCACTCCGACTTCCAGGCCGATCCCTTCGCGCGCCTGCGCCGCACGCTCGACGCGAGCTACGCGGTCGTGTTCGGCACGACGAGTCGTGCCGAGCGTGCAATCCGCCGCATGAATGCGATCCACGGCGTCGTGCATGGCGCGGTGCCGGAAAGCGGCGATGCGTACGACGCGCGCGATCCAGCGCTGCTGCTGTGGGTCCACGCCACCCTGGTCGACACTGCGCTGCGGGTGTACGACGCCTACGTCGCTCGCCTCTCGGCCGAGGAGCAGCAGGCCTATCACGCCGAGTCGCGGCGGATCGCGATTCGGTTGGGTGTGCCCGCGGCGGCGGTGCCCGAGACCCTGGTCGAGCTGCGGGGCGAGATGCTGCGCTCCATGGCCAACGGGACGGTGACGGTCAGTCCCACCGCCCGCGCGCTGGCGCCCTCGGTCCTGTATCCGACTGCGTTCCCGCCGCGCGCCGTGTGGGACATCGGCCACCTCATCTCCATGTCGGTGCTGCCGGCGCCGATTCGCCGCGGGTATGGCCTGCCCTGGTCGGCACGGCGCCAGCGCGGAATGGAACGCATGGCGGCCCTGTCGCGACGGATGGTGCCGCTCGTGCCGCGACGCCTCCGGCGCGTGCCGCAGGCCGTTGCCGCCGAGCAAAGGGTTGCCAACCTCAACCGGTGACGGTGGGGCAGCGGGTCGGTATCATGCCGGCCTGAGCGCTCGGCCCGCCCGTGGGGCCCTCCCCCGCCGCCCAGCCAGGGCATCGGCACGGCCGGCGTTGGAGGATTCCTTGACCCGATTCGCCAAGCTGGCCATCGCCGCTGCGGCGGCCACGTACGTCCTGATCGTGGTCGGCGGGCTGGTGCGCGCCACCGATTCCGGACTCGGCTGCCCGGACTGGCCCCTGTGCTTCGGGGCGTGGGTGCCGCCGGCCGAGCTGCATGCCTGGATCGAGCACTCGCATCGGCTGGTGGCGGCCATGGCCGTGGGTCCGCTGGTCGGCGCGGTGGCGCTGATCACCGTGTTCACGGGGCGGCGGCGGGACCGACCGCTGCTGGTGGCGGCCGTGGTCGCCGGCGTGCTGGTCATCATCCAGGCCGTGCTCGGTGGACAGGTCGTGATCCAGGGCCTGGCCCGGGAGCTGGTCACCGCACACCTGGCCATGGCGCTGACGGTCCTGGCGCTCACCATCCTGATCGCCGATCGCGCCACCCACGGACCGATGCCGGCCCGCTCGGGCTCGCTGCCCACCTGGCTCATCGGCCTGACCGGCCTGGCCGTCTTCGCCCAGATGCTGCTGGGCTCGTGGGTGACCGGGCACGACGCCGGCCTGGCCTACGGCGACTTCCCGCTGATGGGCGGGCGGGTGATCCCGGTCATCGGTGGGGTGGAGCAGGCCATCAACATCGCCCATCGGGCCCTGGCGGTCGTGGTCCTGCTCCTGGTGCTGTGGATGGCCAGGGCCGTCCGCCAGGCCAGCGAGCGTCGGCTGCCGCGACGCCTGGCCGGTGCCGCAGTCGTGCTGGTCCTGGTCCAGGTCGCCCTGGGCGCGGCGAACATCTGGTCCCGGCTGTCGGCCTTCTTCGTCGTCCCGCACCTGGCCATCGGCGCGGCGCTGTTCGCGGCCTGCGTCTGGCTGCTGCTGGCTGCCCTCCGCGAGCCGATGCGGGTGGGAGCGGACTCCACCCCGCCCGGCGCGAACCGGACGGATCGCGGGAAGCTGGGCAGCGCGCTGCACGCCTACGTGGCGCTGACCAAGCCGCGGATCATCGAGCTGCTGCTGGTCACGACCGTGCCGACCATGGTCCTCGCCCAGCAGACCACCGAGCGGGGGCTGCCCAGCCTGTGGCTGATGGCGGCGGTGGTCATTGGCGGAACCATGGCGGCCGGCGGCGCGAACGCCATCAACCAGTACGTGGACCGCGACATCGACGACGTCATGCGCCGCACGCGTCACCGGCCGCTGCCGCGCCAGGCGGTGACCCCGCAGAACGCCCTGGTATTCGGCGTGGCGCTGAGCGTGATCTCGTTCGCCTGGCTGACGGTGACCGTCAACCTGCTCGCCGCGCTGCTGTCGGCGAGCGCCATCGCCTTTTACGTCTTCGTCTACACGCTGTGGCTGAAGCGCACCACGCCGCAGAACATCGTCATCGGTGGCGCGGCCGGCTGCGTGCCGGTGCTGGTGGCCTGGGCGGCGGTGACCGGCTCGGTCGGCATCCCGGCGGTGGTGCTGTTCGGCATCGTCTTCTACTGGACGCCACCGCACTTCTGGGCCCTGGCCCTGCGCTACAAGGGCGACTACGCCGCGGCCAACGTGCCGATGATGCCGGTCGTGCGTGGCGACGCCGAGACCGCTCGCCAGATAGTCCTCTACACCCTGCTGCTGGTGGCGGTCAGCCTGCTGCTGTTCCCGACGGCCGGGATGGGCCTC
>DATBJR010000111.1:0-7238 GCA_036556325.1 Candidatus Limnocylindria bacterium
GACCGAGTAGCCGCCGTGCTCCTGGGCGATGTTGCGACTGAGCTCCTGGATGATGACGGTCTTGCCCACGCCGGCGCCGCCGAAGACGCCGACCTTGCCGCCGCGCTTGAACGGCGCGATCAGGTCGATGACCTTGATGCCGGTCTCGAAGACCTGCGCCTCGGTCTCCATCTCGTCGAAGGGCGGTGGCTCGCGATGGATGGGGAGCGACTGCTCCGTCTTGACCGCCGCCTTGCCGTCGATGGGGTGACCCAGCACGTCGAACACGCGGCCCAGCGTCTTCTCGCCGACCGGCACGGTGATCGGTCCACCGGTGTCGGTCGCCTCCAGGCCGCGCGACAGCCCATCGGTGGTCGACATCGCCACGGTGCGGACCCAGTTGTTGCCCAGGTGCTGCTGCACCTCGACCACCAGCGTGTCGTCCTGCTCGCTGACGGCGGTGCCCTTCGCGCCCTTGGCGCTCTTGCCGTCCTTGCCATCCTTGCCGTCAGCCGACGCCTTGGCGCCGTTGCCGCGCGCCGCCCTGGGCCGCTTGATCTCCAGGGCGTTGTAGATCGCGGGGAGCTCGCCCGGCGGGAACTCGACATCGATCACGGGCCCCGTGATCTGGATCACCTTTCCGGCTGCCATGGGTCTGTCCGTTCTCCTTCGTTCAGCCGCCGAGCGCTTCCGCGCCGGAGGCGATCTCGATCATCTCGCGGGTGATGGTCGCCTGGCGGGTCTTGTTGTAGACCAGCGTCAGGTCGCCCATCAGCTCATTGGCATTGTCGGTGGCGCTGCGCATGGCGATCATCCGGGCCGACTGCTCGGATGCGTTCGCCTCCAGCACCGCGCGGTACAGGTCCACCGCCACGTAGTGCGGCAGCAGGCGGCTGAGCACCGCCTCCGGGGACGGCTCGAACAGGTACTCGTCGGTCCGGGCCGCCTCATCGGCCTCCAGGTCGGCCGGGCGCGGCACCGGCAGCACCTCGCTGACGCTGGGCCGCTGGGTCAGCGTGCTGACGAAGCCCGGATACACCACGGCGATCTGGTCGTAGGTGCCGTCCAGGAAATCCTCGGCCACCAGCCGGGCGATGGGCGTGACGTCGGCGAACGACGGGCGGTCACCAAGCCGCGGGAAGTGGGCGGCAATCGGCACGCCGGCGCGGCGCAGCTGCTCCCGGCCCTTGCGGCCCACGGTCACCGCCGAGACCTCCACCGGCCCCTCGCCGTTGCGGCCGCCGGTCCGGTCGGCGATGAAGCGCAGCGCCGCCCGCACCGTGTTGGTGTCCAGAGCACCAGCCAGGCCGCGGTCCGTGGTCATGACGATCAGGCCGATGCGGTGCACCTGCCGTCGCGCCAGCAGCGGGTCGACCTCTTCGCCGACCGACGCCGCCACGCGGCTGAGCGCCGACTCCAGCTCGTCCGAATACGGGCGCGCACTGAGGATGGCCTCCTGCGCCCGCTTCATGCGGGACGCGGCCACCAGCTCCATGGCGCGGGTGATCTGCGAGATGTTCCGGATCGACGCAATCCGCCCGCGGATCTCCTTCAGGCTTGGCACGCCTAGCCCTTCGCCTCCGGCGCTTCCGACGATTCCTCGGCCGATTCTTCCTGTGTCTCGGCCTCGGCCTTGGCCTCCTCCCCCTTGGCTTCTGCCTCGGCATCGGCCTTGGCGGAGTCATCGGCCTTGCCAAAGCCGGACTGGGAGCGATACTCGCGAACCGCCTTCTCCAGCTGGGCAGTGGTCTCGTCCGACAGCGCCTTCTCCTTGGCGATGGTCGGCAGCAGGTCGCCGAAGGTCGACTCCAGGAAGCGATAGAAGCCGGTCTCGAACTCGCCGAGGCGCGCCGACTCCACGTCGTCCAGCCAGCCGTTGGTCGCGGTCCAGATGATGGCCACCTGCTTCTCGACCGGCAGCGGGCTGAACTGCGGCTGGCGCAGGATCATGGTGACCTTCTCGCCGCGGGTCAGCTGGTCGCGGGTCGCCTTGTCGAGGTCGCTGGCGAACTGCGCGAAGGCGGCGAGCTCGCGGTACTGGGCCAGGTCCAGCCGGAGCTTGCCGGCCACCTGGCGCATGGCCTTGATCTGGGCGTTGCCGCCCACCCGCGAGACGCTGATGCCGGCGTTCACCGCGGGCCGCTGGCCCTGGTTGAAGAGGTCGGTCTGCAGGAAGATCTGCCCGTCGGTGATCGAGATCACGTTGGTCGGGATGTAGGCCGACACGTCCCCGGCCTGGGTTTCGATGATCGGCAGCGCGGTCAGCGACCCGCCGCCGGCCTCCTTGCCCAGCCGCGCCGCGCGCTCCAGCAGGCGAGAGTGGGCGTAGAAGATGTCGCCGGGGAACGCCTCGCGGCCGGGCGGGCGGCGCATCAGCAGCGACACCTGGCGGTAGGCCCAGGCGTGCTTCGAGAGGTCGTCGTAGACGCACAGCGCGTCGCGGCCGGTGTCCAGGAACTCCTCACCCATGGCCACCCCGGCATAGGGCGCCAGGAACTGGAGCGGCGCGGGATCAGAGGCGGAGGCCGAGACGATGATGGAGTGCTCCATCGCGCCGTGCTCCTCCAGCTGGGCCACCACCTGGGCCACGGTCGACTGCTTCTGGCCGATGGCGACGTAGATGCAGATCAGGTCCTGGCCCTTCTGGTTGATGATCGTGTCGACTGCGATCGCCGTCTTGCCGGTCTGCCGGTCGCCGATGATCAGCTCGCGCTGGCCGCGGCCGATGGGGATCATGGCGTCGATGGCCTTGATGCCGGTCTGCACCGGCGTGTCCACCGGCTGGCGGACGATGACGCCCGGCGCGATCCGCTCCACCGGCCGGGTCTTGCCTGTCTCGATGGGACCCTTGCCGTCGATCGGCTCGCCCAGCGGGTTCACCACCCGGCCGATGAGCGCGTCGCCGACCGGGACCTCGACCACGCGACCGGTGGTCTTGACCTGGTCGCCCTCCTTGAGCTCGGTGTAGTCGCCCAGGATCAGGGCGCCGACCGTCTCCTCCTCGAGGTTGAACGCCATGCCCATGACCCCACCGGGAAACTCGAGCAGCTCCGAGGCCAGCGCGCCGGACAGCCCGTAGATCTGGGCGATGCCGTCGCCCACCTCCACGATGGTGCCGACGCCGGAGACATCGGCTCCCTCGTCGAAGCCCTTGATCTCGCTTCTGATGATCGACGTGATCTCGTCGGATCGAATCGCCATGTGTTCCTCTCTCGTGATCCGGTCCGTCAGACCGCTGTCAGGCGGGCGCGCAGCCGCTCGAGGCGGCTGCGCACGCTTGCGTCATAGAGCCTGTCGCCGATGCGCACGGCGATCCCGCCGATGAGCGACTCGTCGACCACCTCGTTCATCTCGACCTGCTCGCCGGTGAGCTGGCCCAGCCGCTCCCGCACCGAGGTGCGCTGCGCATCCTCGAGCGGCAGTGCGCTGCGGATCTCGGCCAGCACGATGCCCCGCTCGCGGCGGAGCAGCTCCCCAAAGTGGCTGATCATGGGCTGGATGGCCCGTGGCCGGCCGCGCCGGACCATGAGCAGCACCAGCTCCACCGCCTCCCGGATCGTGTCCGGCCCCGCCAGCCTGACGAGGAGCCGCTCCTTGTCGGGGTACGGCACCACCGGGTGCTCCACGATCCGCCGCAGCTCGTCGTCCTGCATCAGCTCGCCGATGCGCCCCAGGTCGCGCTCCCAATCGTCGAGCTTCCGGTCGGCGCTCCCAATCTGGAAGGCCGCCTCCGCGTAGCGCCGAGCCGCAGTGTCGCGCCGTGGCACTAGTTCTTGACCTCCTTGAGGAAGTCCTCGACCAGCCGGCGCTGGGTCGGCGTGTCCATCTCGGTCCGCACCAGCTGCCCGGCGGCCTGCAGGGCGAGATCGGCCACCGTCGAGCGCAACTCGGCCATGGCCTTGTCCTTCTCGGCGGTGATCTCCTCGCGAGCCCGGGAGGCCGCCTTGTCGGCCTGCGCCTTGGCATCCGCCAGGATCTCGGCCCGCGAGTCCTCGGCGATCTTGTTGGCACGGGCCACCATGGCCTGCGCCTCCTTGCGCGCCTCCTCCAGCGCGGCCTCGCGCTCCGCCCGGGCCAGCTCACGGTCGTGGGCGGCGGCCTCCGCGTCCTCCAGGCCCTTTTTGATGCGCGCTTCGCGCTCGTCCAGCAGCTTCAGCACCGGCTTGAACAGGAATCGGTTCAGCAGGTACAGGAGCAGCAGGAAGTTGATGACCTGGAAGAGCAGCTTCGGGAGGTCGACCCCGAACGCGTCGAAGAATGCCACCGGGCGCTGCCTAGGACGCGAAGATCAGGATCAGGGAGACGACCAGGCAGTAGATGCCAATGGCCTCGGTCAGCGCCAGGCCCAGGATGTACGGCACGAAGATCGCGCCGGCCGCCTCCGGGTTGCGGCCGAGGGCCTCCATCGCCTTGCTGAAGCCGATGCCCAGGCCGATGCCGGGGCCGATGGCTCCGATCATCGCCAGACCGGCTGCGAGGGATGAGATGTTTCCTTCCACTACTTGAGCTCCTTTATCCGGTTGCCTTGACGGGGATTCATGCCGTTGCGGCGGTATCGTGGGTGGCGGCCTCCATCGGGCCAGGGCCTTGCAGACCGTCATCCTCGCTGTGCCCACCCTCGTGCTCGGCGATCGCCATGGAGATGTACGTCATGGCCAGCAGCGCGAAGACGAGGGCCTGGACGGCGCCGAAGAGCAGCTCCAGGCCCAGGAAGACGGCGGGAACGAAGAAGGCGAGCGGCAGGATGAAGACGGCGGCAGTAGTCAGCGCCAGCATGGTGCCCAGCAGGACCTCACCGGCGAACACGTTGCCGAAGAGCCGCATCGAGAGGCTGACCAGGCGGCTGAGCTCGCTGATCAGGTGGATGGGGAACATGAGCGGCGCCATGTAGCGCGGCTCGCCGACCAGCTCCAGCAGGTAGCCCTTGACGCCGTTGATGCGAATGCCCCAGGCGACGAAGACGATGAAGGCGACGATGGCCAGGCCAAGGGTGAAGTTGAGGTCGGCGGAGGCGGGTCGCACGAATGGCACGAGCTCCTTCGAGCCGTCCTCGGCGGTGTGGACCAGGCCGATGGTGCCGACGCCGGGCAGCAGGCCCAGCCAGTTGGCGATGAGGATCATCAGGAACAGGCCGATCACCAGCGCCACGTAGCCGCGCCAGCGGCTGGTGGACCCGGACACGATGTTCGCCATCCACTCCACGGGGAACTCGAGCAGGCTCTGGACGCGGCCGGGGACGAGCGCCGGGCGGCGCACGAAGGCCCACGCGCCGGCCAGCAGCAGCAGCGAGGCCAGCAGCGCGCCGACCATGCTGTTGGTGAAGCTCAGCGGACCGATCCTGAAGAGCTCCTCCGCCTTGATCGAGACGTGGAGGAGCGCGTCTCCTTCGGCCAATCTACCTCCTCATCGCGTCCCGGGCGACGTCCCAGATCGTGTACATCGCGGCACCGATGCCCAGCACCATGCCGACCAGCGTGAAGATCGGGATCGTATGCAGCCAGTTGTCCAGCAACAGGCCGCCACCCAGGCCAAGAATCACCGATATTCCGAGTCGTATTCCCAGGTCGAACGCAATCCCGATGTCCTTCGTCGCGTCTTTGGACGCGCCTGCCTCGGGCCGATCCGCGCCCTTGCCATCGTTGGTCACGGCGTTGATCAGGCCCCATCACCGGGACGGCCATCGGTATAGCCCCGCCGCACGCCGGTGCGGATGAGGAGCCAGATACCAATGGCCGCGATCAGGGTTCCGACCGCCACTCCCAACAGGACCAGCATCGGCGAGGTGTTCAGCAGCCTGTCCAGGACAAGCCCTGCCACCGCGCCACCCACCATGGGAACGACCATGATGAGCGTCACGAGGCCCATGATCTTGACGAGCCCCGTGGGCGTCAGCTGTGCCATGTTGAGTTCGACTCACAGCGGTCGGACGCGCAGGAGTATAGCCGGGCATCCCCATCGTGGCGAATAGCCCGCCCCGTGGCGTCCCTTGCGGCCCGTTCTCACGGGGCGGTTCTATCGACGAAGGAAGCGCCGGAATCGCGCGTTCGCGCGGCGCGCTGCTCGCGTGGTGAGAAATCGCGCGGGGAATGCGCAGCGCGCCGGTCCATAGATGCACCGGGTGAGAACTTCGCGACTCGCGCCCTCAGACGACGGCCGTGCCCATGCGGGTGGCGGGCAGGCCGGGCACCGGGAAGCGGTCCACGATCTCCGCCACGCCGGCACGCACCCGTTCCTGGGCCGCCTCGTCGCCCCTCGCCGCAATCCCGTCGACGATCAGGCCGGCAATCGCCGTCATCTCGGCCTCGTGCATCCCGCGGCCGGTGACCGCCGGAGTGCCGATCCGGATGCCGGAGCCCACCATCGGCGGATTCGGATCGTACGGAATGGTGTTCTTGTTCACCGTGATGCGGACCTCGCCGAGGGCCGCATCGGCCTCCTTGCCGTTCACGCCCAGCGGGCGGACGTCGACCAGCATCAGGTGGTTGTCGGTGCCGCCGGAGACGATGGAGGCCCCGCGCTCCGCCAGCCCCGCCGCCAAAGCCTGGGCATTGGCCACCGTCTGGCGCATGTCGCGCCGGAACTCCTCGGACATGGCCTGCTTGAAGGCCACCGCCTTGGCCGCGATCACGTGCTCCAGCGGGCCGCCCTGGATGGCGGGGAACACCGCCTTGTCAATGGCCTTGGCCAGGTCGGCGGTGCACAGGATCATGCCGCCGCGCGGCCCGCGCAGCGTCTTGTGGGTAGTGGTGGTCACGACCTGGGCGTGCGGAATCGGCGACGGATGGACGCCGGCGGCCACGAGGCCGGCGAAGTGCGCCATGTCGGTCATCAGCAGCGCGCCGACCTCGTCGGCGATCTCCCGGAAGTGCGCGAAGTCCCACAGGCGGGGGTACGCGGTGGCGCTGGAGCATCGGCCCAAGCTGATCGTCACCGGCGCGACCGCCTACCCGCGGCTGTGGGACTTCGCCGCGTTCCGCGCGATCGCCGACGAGGTCGGCGCGCTGCTGATGACCGACATGGCCCATTTCGCGGGGCTCGTGGCGGCCGGCGTCCACCCGTCGCCGATCCCGCACGCCCAGGTGGTCACGACCACCACCCACAAGACGCTGCGCGGTCCGCGGGGCGGCATGATCCTGTGCGACGCGGCCTACGCGAAGAAGATCGACAGCGCGGTCTTCCCGGGCGGGCAGGGCGGACCCCTCATGCACGTGATCGCCGCCAAGGCAGTGGCGCTCCAGGAGGCCGCCCTGCCGGGCTTC
>DATBJR010000112.1:0-16188 GCA_036556325.1 Candidatus Limnocylindria bacterium
CCATGGCGGATGGGGCTGCCCATCTGGACCCGGCGGTTGTGCCCCGCGCCGAGCACCGTGCCGTCATCGGCCACCAGCGCGCCGCCAATGGGAATCCCACCCTCGTTAATCCCGATGCGGGCCTGCTCCTTGGCAATCTCCAGCAGCTCTTGGTCAGTCATCGGCGCGAGTCTACGCCGCGTTAGGCCGCTTGCGAACGCCTTCTACACTCGGCCAATCACGGAGGTGCACCGGTGACCGACAAGACGCCAAAGCGACCGCCAAAGAAGAAGCAACCAAAGAAGCCGAAGTAGCGCCAGCGCCCGATCCATCTGGGTGAGAGTGGAGCGGGAGACGGGGATCGAACCCGCGACATGCAGCTTGGAAGGCTGCCGCTCTGCCAACTGAGCTACTCCCGCACCGAGGCGGATAAAGGATAGCGCTCGCCCAGGCTCGATCTCAGGCCAAACGCCGGCGGGTAGGGGCCTGCCGCTTGGTCGCTTTACCCCACGGGGGACGCCAGTGCATCATGCATTGCGCGCTGGAGGCTGAACGCGGCTTCGTCCCGGCGCTAGGCTGACATCAGACGTGCCATGAGGGGCTGGGCATGAAGCATCCGCGCGCAACGGGCCGATCCGAGCCGGTGTTCACGGCGGCGCTGGTCATTGACTCCGTCGGGCTGGGCCTCCTGTCGGCGATGTTCCTCTTTGCGTGGCTATCCGCTCGCAATATCAACCTGTTCGTGTCGCTGTGGCTGACCGCAAACGGCTTCGTCCTGGGCGGATTGGTCTGTCTGCTGGCCCTGTGGCTCACGCGGTTCGCCATCGGGACTGCCAGCCACCGATAGCCGGCGCGGCCGGACAGGCCACTGGGCGGCGACCGCATCAGGCCTCCCCGGCGGCTGCTCAACTGCCGGTCTTGGTCAGCAAAGAGCCCGCGACGGGCAGGCGGCTATCATCGGCCGATGGAGATGCGACTCGAGCTGGTCATCCTGCCGGTGACTGATGTCGATCGGGCCAAGGCCTTCTACGTCGACCAGGTGGGCTTTCACGCGGACCATGACACCACCGTCAACCCGGAGCTGCGCTTCGTGCAGCTGACGCCACCGGGCTCGGCGTGCTCGGTGGCCTTCGGGCTCGGATTGACCGATGCTCCGCCCGGCTCGGTCAAGGGCCTGCAGGTCGTGGTCGACGACGTGCGGGCGTGGCGTGAGCGACTGGTCGCCAACGGCGTGGACGCGCCAGCCGTCGAGGATCTGGCCTGGGGATCGTTCACGTTCTTCAGCGATCCGGATGGCAACGCCTGGGCCGTTCAGCAGCTGCCGAAGCGCGATTGAGCGGAGAGATGACGGGCATCGAGCATTTCAATGTCATTGCCGGGATGCGGCCGGCCACGGGCTACAGCCACGGCGTGGCTGCGCGCGGGCGGTTCGTGGCGATTGCCGGGCAGGTGGCCATGGGCGAAGACGGCGAGCTTGTCGGTGCGGGTGATCCGATGGCCCAGGTCGAGCGTGTCTTCGAGAACCTCAGCCGCGTCCTGTCGGCCGCCGGCGCCTCCTTCGGCGATGTGATCAAGTTCGGCGTGTTCGTCACCGACATCGGCATCCTGCCGATCGTGCGTGAGGTCCGCGACCGCCACGTCGGGGCCAACCCACCGGCCAGCACCGCGGTCCAGGTCGGTGCCCTGTTCCAGCCGGGCTACCTCGTGGAGATCGACGCGCTGGCCGTCGTGCCTGACGCCGATCGCGCGTTGGCCTGATGCCAGACCTTCCCTCCGGGACGGTCACGTTCCTGTTCAGCGATATCGAGGGCAGCACCGCCCTGCTGAAACGCCTGGGCGACGAGGGGTACGCCGAGCTGCTGCGCACCCATCGGCGCATCGTGCGCGAGATCTTCGCCGAGTACCACGGCCAGGAGATCGACACCCAGGGGGACGCGTTCTTCTACTCGTTCCACCGTGCCCGTGAGGCGGTCGCCGCGGCCGTGGCGGTCCAGCGGGCACATGCCGAGCAGGCGTGGCCGGAGGGCGTATCGGTCCGGATGCGGCTGGGGCTGCACACCGGCGAGCCGGCAGTGGGCGAGGACGGCTACACCGGGCTGGACGTGGTGCGTGCCTCGCGGATTGCCGCCGTCGGCCGCGGCGGCCAGGTGCTGCTGTCGGACACCACGCGGGCCATCGTGGCCGGCGACCTGCCCGATGGCGTGGCCATCCACTCGCTGGGCGACCAGCGCCTGAAGGACATCGACCAGCCGGAAGCCCTCCACGAGCTGACCATCGACGACGTGCCCGTGACTCCCGTCCCGGTCGCCGATCCACCTGTTCCGGCGACCCCGAAATTCGCCCTCGAATCGGTCATCCCGGCCGATGCGCTGGCCAGCATGCCGTCCTGGCTGCGCGAGACCGCCACGCGGCTGACGCCGGCGGCCGGGCGGGTGAGCCAGATGATCGAGCAGCAGGTCATGGCCGAGATCGCCGAGGGCTGGCGCGAGGAGAGCGCCTCGGCGCCGAAGCCCGAGCGGGCCGGCAAGGTCGGGAAGCCGCCCAAGCGCCCGCCGTCCGCTCGAGGCTCGGTGGCGGACGAGATCGCGAAGCTCAGGGCGCTCCGAGATGACGGCACGCTGACCGAGGAGCAGTACGCCAAGGCGCTCGACCGGACACTGCGCGGGACAGGCTGAGGACGTTCGGCGCCGGAATCGGTGCCAATGGCACTTCCCTGACCATGGCTGCGAGTCAAGGATCGGTGCGGTAGGTCCTACGGACTGCACATGCCCGGCCTCCGAAGTCAGGAGCGTCTTCGATGCAGGCCTCGAGAACGCCACTGTGCGTGGTGGCCACCGCATGCCTCGTCAGTGCTTTGCTTCTTGCCGGCTGTGGCGCTCCCGCTGGAGCTGGGAGCGGGAGCGGAGCGTCGGCTGCGCCATCGGCGAGCGCCACGACCACTGCGACGCCGGTGCCCTCCCTCGCGGGGCGGTACGTCTTCACCGACCTGGGTGTCCTCCCGCCAGGGCTCGACAGCATGGCCTTCGGCGTCTCGCGCCTGGGCGAGGGCGAGAACGCCCAGACCATGGTCGTGGGCCACGCGGATACCGGCCCAAACAGCAAGTTCACCGGCTTCCACGCCTTCATGTGGGTGGAGGCGGCGGGCCGGATGTTCGACATCGGGACGCTGCCCGGGGACGAGAAGAGCAACGCCGACGGCGTGAACGCCAAGGGGCAGGTCGTCGGGGAGTCATTGGGCGGCGAGACCACTCGGGCTTTCCTGTACGACGGGCGCATGCACAACCTGGGTGGACTGGGCGGCAGCTACTCCGGGGCGCATGCGATCAACGACGCCGGCCAGGTGGTCGGCTATGCCAAGACCCCCGATGGTGCCGATCACGCCTTCCTGTGGACACCATTGGCCAAGCGCCCGGGCAAGGGCACCATGGTTGACCTGGGCATGCTGCCGGGTGGCATCGCCAGCATCGCGAACGGCATCAATGCGCGCGGGCAGGTGGTCGGCTACAGCAACGACGCCGATTGGTTCGGCCACGCGTTCCTGTGGTCTCCGTCGGCGCCCGGCGCAACGGAGGGCACCATGGTGAGCCTCGGGGCACTGCCGGGGGAGGAGCTCGCGTCCGCCTATGCGATCAACGCCGACGGCGTCGTGGTGGGCGAGGCCGCCATCGGCCCCGATGCCCACGCGTTCGCCTGGACGCCCAGCGTGCCGAACGGCAGCGACGGCACCATGGTCGACCTCGGCACGCTCGGCGGTACCTGGAGCCGGGCCACCGCCATCAACGGCGCCGGTGACATCGTGGGTGTTGCCGAAGGACCGGCCCCACAAGCCTTCGACTTCGCCTTCCTCTACCGCGACGGCACGATGTACGACCTCAACTCGGCGCTGCCGTCCGACGCGGACGGCGTGATCCTGACGGCGGCCTACGGGATCACCGACACGGGCCAGATCGTGGGCGGCGCGACGGTTGACCAGCACAGCCACGCGTTCCTCCTGACTCCGGTGGAGTAGGGCCATGCCACGCATGCAGATTCGAGACGTTTCATTACCGGTCGACGTGGTCGGCCACGGGCCGCCGCTGGTGCTCATGCACGGCGGGCCCGGCGCGGACCGGTTCACGCTATGGCCGCTGCGCCGCCTGCGAAACAGGCGAACGCTCGTGCTCTACGACCATCGCTGCAACGGCCGGGCGCACGGCGCGCCGGTGACGTCGATGACCTGGGAGAACCTGACCGCCGATGCCGACGCACTTCGCGAACGGCTCGGCTTCGAGCGGTGGGCGGTGCTGGGCCACTCGTTCGGTGGCCACGTGGCGCTGGAATACGCGCTTCGCTACCCGGATCGAGTCACGCAGCTCGTGCTCGTCGACTCGGCCGCGACGAGCTGGTGGTCGCAGGAGCACGCACCCACCGTGTTGGCGTCCCGCGGCTGGTCGCCCCAGATCGTGGCGCTGGCACGGCGCTGGTTCAACGGCGAGATCGAGCCCGGTGAGATGTTCAGAAACCTGATGCGGCTCGGACCGGCCTACTACCACCACCCGAGCACGCTGGCCCTGGTCCGCGACGTCCTGCAGGGCAGCTGGCGCACGAAGCTGCGGCCGGAGGCGCTGATGTTCGCCGGCCGGCACCTGATGAAGGGCTGGTGGATCGTCCATCGGCTGCCGGAGATCGCGGTACCGACGCTCGTGGTTGCCGGCGCCAGCGACTTCGTCTTTCCGCCTGCAGCCCAGGCGGAGCTCGTCGCTGGTATTCCGAACGCGCAACTGCACCTGATCCAGGGTGCCGGGCACGAGCCATGGTCGGAGCGTCCGGGCGAGTTCTTCCCGGTGCTGCGCCGATTCCTGTCGGCGGCGGCTGACGTCAACCGGCCAGGAGCCGAGCCGTCTCCCGCGCAATCACCAGGTCTTCCCTGGCCGCAATCCGAACCACCGCGACCGACGACCCCGGCCGGCTGAGGACCTGGTCATCCGCGCCGTCCGGTGCTCGCAGCTCCGAGGGGACGTTCATGGTCGACAGCCGCGCACAGATGGCGGTCCGAACGGCAGCCGCGTGCTCGCCGATGCCGGCGGTGAAGACGACGGCGTCCAGGGTCGGCAGCGCCGAGGCCGCGGCCGCGATGCCGGCCGCCGCGCGGCGGATGAACATCGCCACCGCCAGCTGCGCGCGGGCGTTGCCACCCTCCGCCGCCCCCTGGACCTCGCGGAGATCGCCGCTGACGCCTGAGACGCCGAAGAGGCCGGATCGATGCTGAAGTGCCTCCCCGAGATCATCCGCGGAGACGTCGCCGCGGCGCGACAGCTCGAGCAGGATGCCCGGATCCACCGAGCCGGAGCGGGTGGCCATCATCAGGCCCTCCAGCGGCGTCATACCCATCGAGGTCTCGGCTGAGCGGCCGCCATCGACGGCGGTGACGGAGCAGCCGCTCCCAAGGTGGGCGACCACCACCCGCAGGTCGGCCACCGGTCGACCGAGCAGTTCGGCCGCTCGCTCGGTGGCCCACGCCACCGAGAGGCCATGGAAGCCGTAGCGGCGCACCCCGAACGCGGCCCGCCACTCGAATGGCACGGGATAGGTGATGGCGTCCTGCGGCAGCGTGGCGTGAAACGCGGTGTCGAAGGCAGCGACGTGCGGAACATCGGGAAAGGTGCGGCGCGCGGCCGCCATGGCGTCGAGCGCAGGGCTGTTGTGGAGGGGGGCAAGGTCCCGGAGCCGCTCGAGTCCCGCCATCACGTTGTCGGTGATGCGCTCCGACGCGACGTGCTCCGACCCGCCATGCACCACCCGGTGGCCGACCGCCTCGAACGTGCCCGCCTCACTGGCGATGGCGCCCAGCGCCTCGACCCAGTCCTGGCCCGCCGGAAGGGCGGCATCGGTGCGCGCCTCCGTGCGGTCGCCCGGCTCGACGACCAGGCTCGTCTTCAGCGAGCTGGACCCCGCGTTGAGCACCAGGATGCGCATGGGCCGCGTTCAGCCGGCGCCCGGCCAGGTCCAGTCGGCGATCTCCGGGTCGTCCTGGCCGTGGTCGCGCGTGTAGGCACGCGCCGCCAGGCGGCGGTCGACCATCTGCTGCCGCAGCAGCGCCGCGCGTTCGCCAAGGCCAGGCACCCGATCGATGACGTCGATGACCAGGTGGAAGCGATCCAGGTCGTTCAGCATGACCATGTCGAACGGCGTCGTCGTGGTGCCTTCCTCCTTGTAGCCACGCACGTGCAGGTTGTCGTGGTTGGTGCGCCGGTACATCAGCCGATGGATCAGCCAGGGATACCCGTGGTAGGCGAAGATGATCGGCCGGTCGACGGTGAACAGCGCATCGAACTCGCTGGCGGGCATGCCGTGCGGATGCTGGGTCTCGTCCTGCAGCCGCATCAGGTCAACCACGTTGATGACGCGCACGCCCAGGTCGGGGAGATGCTGGCGCAGGAGGTCCACGGCGGCCAGCGTCTCCAGCGTGGGCACGTCCCCGGCGCAGGCCATCACCACGTCCGGCTCGCCGCCGCCGTCGCTGCTGGCCCACTCCCAGATGCCAATGCCGCGTGCGCAATGGAGCACGGCGTCGTCCTTGGCAAGGTAGTCCAGCGCCGGCTGCTTGCCGGCGACGACGACGTTGACGTAGTGCCGGCTGCGCAGGCAGTGGTCGGCCACGCTGAGCAGGCAGTTCGCGTCGGGTGGCAGGTAGACGCGGATGATCTCGGCCTTCTTGTTGACCACGTGGTCGATGAACCCCGGATCCTGGTGGCTGAACCCATTGTGGTCCTGGCGCCAGACGTGGCTCGACAGCAGGTAGTTCAGCGAGGCCAATGGCTGACGCCACGGGATGTCGCGGGTCGTCTTCAGCCACTTGGCGTGCTGATTGACCATGGAGTCGACCAGGTGGATGAAGGCCTCGTAGCAGTTGAACAGCCCGTGACGCCCGGTCAGCAGGTAGCCCTCCAGCCAGCCCTGGCAGAGATGCTCGCTCAGGACCTCGACCACCTGCCCCTCTGGCGCCAGCTGCTCGTCGACCGGCAGCCGCTCCGCGTCCCACTGCTTGGCGGTCGCCCCGTACACCGCGTCGAGGCGATTCGAGGCGGTCTCGTCCGGGCCGAAGAGGCGGAAGTTGTCCGGATTCCGCCGCATGACTTCGGCAAGGTACCGGCCGAGGACGCGCGTGGCTTCCGTCCGCCCGGTCCCCGCTTGGGGGACGTCCACGGCGTACGCCCGGAAGTCCGGCAGCACCAGGTCATGGAGCACGGCACCGCCGTTCGCGTTCGGGTTGGCGCTCATCCGTCGCTCGCCCTGGGGCGCCAGCGCGGCGAGCTCCGGCATCAGCCGGCCCTCGTCATCGAACAGCTCAGCGGGCCGATACGACCGCATCCACGCTTCGAGCAGCCGCAGGTGCTCGGGGTTGTCGCGGACATCGGCGACCGGGACCTGGTGGCTGCGCCAGGTGCCCTCGACCGGCAGGCCGTCCACTTCCTCGGGACCCGTCCAGCCCTTCGGCGTGCGGAGGATGATCATCGGCCAGCGAGGTCGATCCGCCGACCCGCCGTTGCCCCGCGCCTGGGCCTGGATCTGCGCGATGTCGTCCAGCGCGTCATCCAGGGCGGCGGCAAAGGCCCGATGCACCTGCGCGGGCTCGTCACCGGCCACCACGATGGGCCGATGGCCGTGGCCCTCCATGAGCGCCAGCAGCTCACGCTCCGGGATGCGGCTGAGCACGGTGGGGTTGGCGATCTTGTAGCCGTTCAGGTGCAGGATCGGCAGGACGGCACCGTCGGTGCGCGGGTCCAGGAACTTGTTGGCCTGCCAGCTGCCGGCCAGTGGTCCGGTCTCTGCCTCGCCATCGCCAATGACGCAGGCGACGAGCAGATCCGGGTTGTCGAACGCCGCCCCGTAGGCGTGCGACAGCGAGTAGCCCAGCTCCCCGCCTTCGTGGATCGAGCCCGGCGTCTCCGGCGCCACGTGGCTGGGGATGCCGCCCGGGAAGCTGAACTGGCGGAACAGCGCGCGCAAGCCGTCGGCATCGCGGCTGATGGCCGGGTAGATCTCGCTGTAGGTGCCGTCCAGGTAGGCGGCGGCCACGATGCCGGGGCCGCCGTGCCCCGGGCCGGTGATGTACATGACGTTGAGGTCGCGCTGGCGAATGGCCCGGTTCAGGTGCCCGTAGACCAGGGTGAGGCCCGGGACGGTGCCGAAATGCCCCAGCAGCCGGGGCTTGACATGCTCGGGACGCAGCGGCTCACGCAGAAGCGGGTTGTCGAGCAGGTAGATCTGGCCGACGGACAGGTAGTTCGCCGCACGCCACCAGGCGTCCAGCAGCCGCAGGCTCTCGTCGTCAAGGTCCGGACGGTCGGTGCGCTCCACGATCTGGGTCATGCGGCCATTGTCCCGCAAGCCTCGTTCGGCTGAGGCTGACGGCTCGCCGGCGGTTGTTCGGCTCGCGGAATGCCTCAGTCCAGGAGGAGCCAGGAGATGCGCGTGGGCAGGGTGCGCGCCGAGCTGATGTAGATCGTGAACCGCTCGTTCGGCGGGTCGGTCCGGTACCACAGATCACGGCCCTTGAGGTTGCTCCGCGGGGTGAGCAGCACGAACGAGCCCGTGTTCAGGTTCACGCCCGGCGTGATCCGCACGCTCGTTCGGCCGGCCGGGATGACCGCCACGCCGCTGATCCGCTCCAGCCGGACACGGCCCTTGCCGACGATCGCGTACCCCTGGCCCGAGGGATCGGCGGTAATGGCCGGCTTGCCCACCGCGTACACGCCCGAGTTGAAGTTGCTGATGGCGTTGACCCCGATGCCGGAGTTCGACAGCGCGAACAGGGCGGTGCCCTGGTGCGAGTTGTAGACGTACCAGACCGTCTCGTTGTTGGTCTCGTTGGTGATCGCGGTGCGCGACTGCGCGGTCGCGTAGTCGCCACCGATCTGGATGTTCTCGCCATCGGCCAGGACCGGGTTGACGCGGCCGATGGCGCTGGCAACCACGGCACCGGCACCGGCGATGGCGCCGGTCAGGACCGCTCGGCGAGTGGGTGAGAGGTGCTCGGGCTTGGCGCTCATGGATCGGTTCCTCCGTGCAGTGGGACTGCGGCAATCATGCGCGACTGGCATCGGCCGTGGGGATGCCGAATGTCCTGCCCGGGCCACAACCAGTGGACCTAGCCATCGCATCGGCCGCAGCGCACGCTTGACTGGGTGCGTATGCACCGGTTGAGGAGTCGTCAGCCCTGCCGGCGGCCGCCGCCCGGCGGCCGCCGGAACAAACCACGGAAGGCAATCGTCACGTCGCCATGAAAGCCCGAATTGCGCTCATCGCCGCCGCCGCGCTCGTCACGCAGACGGCCTTTTGCTTTGCGGCCCCCGTCGCGCTGGCCGCGAACCCGTCGCCACAGAGCCCCCGGGTGCTGGTGCTCGAGGCCGGACCGCAGGTGGGGTATCGGTTCGCCGCCGATGGCACGGTCACCGCCAGCAAGCACGTGGCCCTCAGCGGTCCGGTCACGTCCAGCACGACGCGGCGCGTGGCGATCGCCGGGCGCGGCATCCAGCTCCTGGTCGGCAGTGGTGCGCTGGCCGGCTACTACGTGACCGAGTCCATCGCCGCGCACGTCAAGGGCATGGTGGGAAACGTCTGGTACGACCCGCCCAGCAGCCTGCTGCTGCCGCGTGGCACGGTCGTCAGCTATCGGTTCGACGCCGATTGGGACGTCGCCGACGCCGTGGTCCGGAATGTGACCGTTGCGCACCACCAGGCGGCCAGCCGAAGGGCAGTGATCAACGGCCAGCTCTACTTCCAGCTGGTGGGCGGGCCGTGGGATGGCACCTGGGTGCCGCAGTCGCGGGCCGGCGTCGCCCGCAAGCTCGCCTGCACCACGAGCCCGCGGGCCGCCGTCGGCGCGCAGCAGGTCGTGCGCCGCACGTCGGGGGCGGGATCGCGCGTGGCCCTGACCTTTGACATGGGCGGCCGGCTGGATCCGGCGCTGCGGATCATGCGCTACCTGCTGCTGAGCGGCGTCTGCACCACCATCTTCCCGACCGGTGACGCGGCGCAGACGAGCACCGGGCGGGCGGTGATCGAGATGGCGGCCCGGTATCCCGCCATCTTCGAGGTCGGCAACCACACCATGAACCACTGCGACCTCGTTCGCGGCGGAGGCAATGCCGACTGTCCAGCCTCGCGGCCGAACGATGCCCGGGTGCGCCAGGAGCTGCAGGACGCCGCGGCGCTGATCCAGCCGCTGGCTGGCGAGTCACCGATTCCGTACTGGCGGCCGCCGTTCGGCTCCTACGACAGCGCCCTGCTGGCGGTCGCCGCGTCCGTCTCGTACAGCAAGACCATCATGTGGGACATCGACACGATCGACTGGAACCCGGTGTCGCAGGGCGGCCCCACGGCTGGCCAGATCGTGGCCAAGGTCGTGTCCGGGGCGTTGAGCGGCAGCGTCGTGCTGAACCACCTGGGTGGCTTCCACACGCGACAGGCGCTGCCGGGCGTGATCCATGGCCTGCGCATGTCGCGCGACCTCCAGCCCACCACGATCTCGGACCTGCTGGCGCGGCAGTAGGCCCGCGCCACGGACTCGTCGGCTCAGGCGGCGTTCGGCGTCACGCCGTGCCTGGCCTCGGTGGCGGCTGCCGTCCGCGCGTCACGCACCACCAGCACCGACTGGCGGGCATGCAGCACGATCTTGCGCGCCACACTGCCCAGCAGCAGCCGCGACCAGCCAGTCAGCCCACGCGAGCCGATCACGATGAGGTCGGCGCCGCGCGAGTCGGCGACGGCGATCAGCTGGTCGGCGGCATCCCCGCAGCGGACCTCGGGCGTTGCGGCATGACCCGCCTCGACCAGCACGTTGACGGCGGTGTCGGCCGAACGCCGGGCCTGCTCCTGCGCCTCGCGATCCATGTCGCCCAGGGCCTGCGGCCACTCCGCGATCAGCGCCGGGCTGACGGCGGTTGCCCACGATTCGCTGCGCGGTGCGACCGACGCGACCGTGATCGGCAGGCTGGCCAGCCATGGCCAGCGGTTGACGACGTCAATCGCGTGCTGCGCCGAGTCCGAGCCGTCGGTGCCGATGACCACCCGCTCGAGCGTCGAGCGGCGCGCCACGAGGACCGGGCAGGGAGCATGGTCGACGAGCTCGGTGGAGACTGAACCGAGCAGGATGCTGGCAAAGGGGCCATGCCCGCGGGAGCCGACCACGATGAGGTCGGGCTTCATCTGCTCGGCCTCGGCCAGCAGCGACGAAGCCGGGCGGCCGCGGATGACCCGCGTGTCGACACGGTACTGGTGCGGCAGCCTCGCGGCCGCGGACGCCAGCATCTCCTGGAGGTCGGCGATGAGCAGAGCACCGGCTTCGGCCGCACCGGAGCCATCGGCGAATCCCTGGGCTCCGATCACGTCCAGGGCCGGTTCGAGCACGGTCACCAGCGTGATCGATGACCCCTCGGCCAAGGCCAGGTTGGCCACCAGGTCTCGCGCCCGCTCGGCGCCCGGCGATCCGTCATACGCAACCAGCACACGCACGTCATGGCCTCCCTTCGGTCGATGCAGCGACGCGCGGCCGAACCGCCAGGCGGATGATCGTCCGCGCCTTCTCTTCGCCCACCTGCGACGGGTTGTTCAGGTAGATCTCGTGATGCGGGCCGTGGGGCTCGAGGCCGGCGGCGGCAATCTCATCCGTCAGCCGGGCCATCGTCTCGCGCTCCGCGGCATAGGGCCCGACGTGCAACAGCTGGGCGCACGGCCCCTCTTCCCAGCGGAGCACGTGGAAGCGGCTGAAGGCCGGCAGTGTCTTGCGCTCGGCGGCCTCGCGCACGGCGCGCTCGACATCCTCCTCGGTCGCGGGCTCGGGGATCGGGATCAGTAGGCGCCAGCTCCACGAGCCGCTGCGCTCGGTGGTTGCACTCGGCCGCTCCTCGTCCATGACATCTTCGGGCGTCAACCAGAACAGGCCCTCGAGCATGCCGATGGGTGCCCGCACACCGGCGCGGCGCAGGTCGAAATGCAGCGTGTAGGCGATGGGATACAGGGTGGCAATCGCATTCTGGAAGCTCTGGCCGCCCGGCCGCTCGCAGCCGTCGACCGCCAGGTAGCAGCGCTCCGGCACGTCCAGGAAGGCAACCCGATCTCGGCGGGCGTGATCGAGCGCTGCGGGTGCCGTTGGCGCGATGGGTGCGGTGGCGACAGTCATGACGGGTGCCTCAATGCTCGTGTCCACGACGAGCGTCGGCGCTGTTCAGCTTCCGGACGAGGGCCGGATGACCCGAATTCACGGGACCACCGTCAGGGCTGCTTCGGCGCCGCCTGACTAGACTGCGAGCATGGCGTTCGAGCCGCGGCCGCCGCAGTCCATCGAGGATCCCCCGATCGGCGTCGAGGCCGCTGCCCGCCTGATGGCGACGGTCGGGTTCGTGGCCTTCCGCTCCCCGCCGGAGGCCGATGCGCCCGACTCATGCCTGATGGTGGCCATCCATGACGAGCCGACCCGGCGTCACTTCGACGCGGAACGCATCGGCTACTGGGCCACGGTCAACGGACATGGCCAGCTCCAGGAGGTCGATCGGTCGACCGACGTGCCGTTCGAGGCGGACTTCAGCTGGGGCCGGATCCGCATCATCGACCGCTTCGGCGCCCGCAACAGCTTCGTGACCTTCGGCGGCGCGCTGAACGGCGAGCTGGTGGGCACCGGGGCACGGCTCTTCATCTTCCGCTCGCCGGCGCTGATCCTGCGGCTTGCCGGGCACAGCCAGCGCGAGGACCGGCTGGCACCGGAGGCCATGGCCTTCTTCGCCCAGCTCATCCCGCACCTCTGGTCGGGGGAGGCCGAGCGCACCATCGCCGATGCGTCGCCGCTGGATCTGTACGCTGCCTTCCTGCTCCATACGCGCTCGCGCATCGCCCGCTCCCCGGCCCTGCGCGAGGTCCTGGATCGGGACGAACCCGCGCTGCGGCGCCAGCTCCGTCTGCTGGGGGTCGGCGGCGGGGAGCACCTCGAGGCGGGCACACGCCTGCTGCGGCAGGTGGGGCTGGACCCCGGCCGGTGACCGGCGTTGCGTCGCTCGCCATGCGCCTGCGGCGGCCGGGATCGGTGGGCGGCTGGCTCGAGCCCGGTTCCGAACCCCTGCCGGATCCGGCGCCCGACGAGGTGCTGCTGGAGGTAACGGCCAGCGGCGTCTGCCGCACCGACCTGCAGATCGTCCAGGGCGACCTGCCCGAGCGCGCCCCGCACGTCGTGCCCGGCCACCAGGCGGTGGGACGGGTGGTCGCCGTCGGCCGCGCGGTCACCGGCTGGCAGAGCGGCGATCGCGGCGCCACGACCTGGCTGGCATGGGCCGACGGGACCTGCCGCTACTGCCGCTCGGGGCGCGAGAACCTGTGCCCCCGTGCGCGTCTGACCGGGTGGGACGTCGACGGCGGATTCGCGACGCACGTCCGGGTGCACGGGGACTTCCTGATCCGCATCCCGGATGAGATCTCGGATGCCGATGCTGCGCCGCTGATGTGCGCCGGGGTGATCGGCTACCGAGCGCTGCGGTTGGCTGGCCTGGCGGCGGGCATGCGCCTGGGCCTGTATGGATTCGGGGCATCGGCGCACCTGGCCATCCAGGTCGCCCATCACGCCGGGGCGGTCGTCCACGTCGCATCGCGTACCCCTGCCGATCTCGCCCTGGCGCGTGAGCTCGGCGCCGGCTCGACCGGCGCCTACGACGAGCCGCCGCCCGAAGCGCTGGACGCCGCCATCACCTTCGCGCCGGTTGGCGCGGTGATCGTTGACGCGCTGCGGGCGCTGGCGCCCGGCGGGCGGGTGGTGATCAACGCCATCCACCTGGACGGGATCCCCGCCTTCGACTACGACCTGCTGTGGCAGGAGCGCGCCATCGGCAGTGTCGCGAACGTCACCCGGCAGGACGCGCGCGAGTTCCTGGCAATGGCCGCGGCGCACGGCATCCGGGCCACGACGCGCCATTACCCGCTCGAGGCGGCCAACGCCGCGTTGGCGGACGTGGCCGCAGGGACCATCGGCGCCCCATCAGCGGTGCTCGTGGTGGGCTGAAGCTCGCCACAGGGGCCGAAGTCCGTCCGTTTGTCCGCTCCGCTGCGGTCATCCGGCACTTGTCCAACGTTGGCCGCCAGAGGGATCGTCATCGTGCCGGCGTCTGCGCCGGCACAGGATCAGGAGGCACCCAGATGACACTGATGCGACCACGGATATTTCCGGAGATGCCGACCCTGCGAGAGGCGATCGACCGTCTCTTCGACGAGTCGTTCGTCCCCACGGGCGAGCTGCTGCCGGTGATGCCGACCGAACGGCCGGCCATCGACGCCTACGCCACGCCGGAGAAGTTCATCGTGCGGGTGGCGCTGCCCGGGATGAAGGCCGAGGCGATCCACACCACCATCGCCGGTGACCTGCTCACGATCGAGGGCAAGCACGAAGAGGAGACGAAGGTCGAGGAGAAGGGCTATCTCCGCCGCGAGCTGAGCCGCGGGGAGCTGCGTCGCAGCGTGACGCTGCCCCAGGGCCTGAAGGTCGAAGCGGCCGAGGCGTCGTACATCGACGGCGTCCTCACCGTCACGATCCCGAAGCTGGAGGAGGTCAAGCCGCGCGAGATCAAGGTGCGGACGACCTGAGCGGCTGAGGCATGAGGGAGGGGCCGGCGAGATGCCGGCCCCTCGTTCGTGCCTTGACCTATGGGCGCCGCTCCAGCAGCTCCCTGGTCTTGCGCGCCTCCCACTCCGGACCGAAGAGGCTGTCCTCGAACAGCACCGAGGTCCCGTGGGCGGCAAGCCCGATGCCCCAGCCGATGGCCGGGAACAGGACCCACCAGAACGTGGGCGTCATGGCCCAGTTCAGGAGCGCGACCCCGCCGATGACCACCAGGTAGATGGCGGCATGGATGTAGAGCTCGCGACGCCGATGAACGCGCAGTCGCGCGCGCTCGAGCGCCTCGCCATTCGTGGTCTCCATATTGACGCTCCTTGCTGCCGCGTCAGACGGTGGCGGGCGGCAGGGCGCCCCGGGGCGTCGCGTCCGGTCCGGCGATGACGTAGGCAATCATGGCCACCAGGCCGAAGCTGAAGATGCCGAGCAGCAGCAGCAGGACGAACCAGGTCTTGTCATCGAGCTGGACCGTGTTCAGCAGGGCGCCGATCCAGGCCACCATGCCGGCGATCGCCCCGCCGACGATGGCGAAGCAGGCGATGCCCGCGACCAGGACCAGCAGCCAGGCGAAGCCGGTGGTGTTGACGCCGACCACGTCGTGCCCGTCCATGACGAACGCGCCGCTGGCGAAGGCGCCCCACACCGCCAGGAAGCCCAGGATCAGGCCCGCCGCGACGGCGACCACGCTGCCGTAGAAGATGCGAACAACCGTTGGCTTTGACATGTCCCTCCTCCCGAGGTGATCCGTTCCTGCTGCCAGCGTGCGGAGCGGCCACGACGCCGGCGAGTGCTGGCCGGCCCGATTCGCCGGGACAAATCGCCTCAGCGGCGTCGCGTCATCGGTCCTTCACGATTGCGTCATAGTCTGATCGGCCATGGCCACCGTGCTGCTCGTCGACGATGACCCGAAGATCCGCGAGCTGCTGCGCCTGTACGTCGAGCGCGAGGGCCATCGGCCCCTGTTCGCGGCCGACGGCGAGAGCGCACTGGAGCTGGCCACCCGAGCCCGGCCGGACGTCGTGCTGCTGGACGTGATGCTGCCCGGGATGGACGGTTTCGAGGTGACACGCCGGCTGCGTGACATCTCGCAGGTGCCCATCCTGCTCCTGACCGCACGCAGCGCCGAGGGCGACCGGATCATCGGCCTGGACCTGGGCGCCGACGACTACGTGGTCAAGCCGTTCTCGCCCCGGGAGCTGATGGCCCGGGTGCGCGCCCTGTTGCGTCGGCATGGCCAGCCACACGCTGCCGACCAGCCGATCCTGGAGGCCGATGGGCTGACGCTCGACCCCAACGCGGTGAGCGTCACGCTCGACGGACGACCCCTCGAGCTCACGCCCTTCGAGTTCCGCATCCTGCAGGCGCTCATGCGCCGCCCGAACCGGGTCATGACCCGGGACGAGCTGATCGACGCGCTCCACGGCGCCGATGACCCGGGGATCTTCGACCGCACCATCGACGTGCACCTTGGCCGGTTGCGGCGAAAGCTCGGCGACGACGCCAGCCGCCCGCGGTTCATCGGGACGGTGCGCACGGTGGGCTACCGATTCGTGGCACCGGTGGAGCGTCGTCAG
>DATBJR010000113.1:0-58892 GCA_036556325.1 Candidatus Limnocylindria bacterium
CGAGCCACGGCCCGTCGGCCGGGATCAGCATCCGCGCGCCGGGGTGGCGGTAGGTCGAGCCGGTGGTGGACACGATGGTGGCCAGCGCCATCGGCTCACCGGCGGCGTTCAGCGCCTCGATCCGCGAAAGGATCTCCTGCACCTCCGACACGCCACCGATCCTACGCGGGGCGAAGCACCAGTGCCGCGTTCATACCGCCGAAGCCGAACGACGTGGAGAGCGCAGCCGCAGGCGCGGCGGACATCGGCTCACGAAGCACGTACAGGTCAACCTCAGGATCAAGCTCCACGAGATTGCACGTGCCGGGAAGGCAGCCGGAGCGCAGCGCCATGACCGTGATCGCCGCTTCGAACGCGCCCGAGGCGCCGAGCGCGTGGCCGTGCAGGCCCTTGGTGCCGGACACGGGGACGGTCGCGGCATGCTCACCCAGCGCCAGGTTCAACGCTCGGGCCTCGGCGGGCTCGTTGAGCTGCGTCGAGGAGGCGTGGGCATTCACGTAGCCGATGTCTCCCGCCGCCACGTCGCCGTCGGCCAGTGCGGCGGTGACGGCTGCGGCAGCAGCCTCGCCGGAAGGCAGCGGAGCGGTGAGGTGGTAGGCATCCGTCGAGGCGCCAAAGCCAACGACCTCGCCCAGGATCTCGGCGCCGCGGGCGGCCGCCGCATCCCACTCCTCGAGGGCAAGGACCGCTGACCCCTCCCCCATCACGAAGCCATCGCGGTCGACGTCGAACGGCCGGGAGGCGCGCCCAGGGTCGTCGTTGCGTGACGAGAGGACGCGGATCATGGCGAACGCCCCGAACGTGAGCGGGGCGAGCGGCGCCTCCGCACCGCCGGCCAGTGCGGCGTCCACGATCCCGGCGCGGATGGCATGGAAGGCCTGGCCGATGGCCATCGCGCCGGAGGCGCAGGAGTTCGCATTGCCGACGGCCGGGCCGCGGATGCCCAGGTCAATCGCGACGTTGGACGCGCCGGCGCCGCCGAACACCGCCGTCGCCAGGGTGGGAGCCACGGCCCGCACGCCGCGCTGCACGTAGTTCGCGTGCTGCTCCTCGCCGAACGCCACGCCGCCCAGCGCAGAGCCGATCCAGACGCCGGTGCGATCGCGCAAGGCGGAGCCATCGGCCCATCCAGCGTCGTCGGCTGCCATGCGGGCTGCCGCGACCGAGAACTGGCTGAAGCGGTCCAGGCGGCGGGCACGCTTGGCGTCCAGGTGGTCCTGCGGGCGGAAGTCGTCGACCTGCGCGGCCACCCGGGAGGGGAAGGGCGAGGCGTCGAAGCGGTCCACCGCGCGCACGGCTGAACGGTTGGCCAGTACGCCCTTCCACAGGCCTGCCTTGCCAATGCCGATGGGGGTCACGGCGCCGATGCCGGTCACCGCCACCCGTCGAGCGGTCATGCGCCATCCTCCGCCAGCTGCTTCACGGTTCGGAGGGTGCGGCCGGCGATGGCGTCGATGAACTGCGGGCCGATGACGGCATCCGCCGCCAAGCCGCCGATCAGCGGCCAGCCCAGCCGAAGCGTGTGCTCGATGCTCACGTCCCAGCCGCCGTTTGCCGGCTCGAAGCGCCAGGCGACCTCCATGCCGCGCGTCACGCCGCCGGTGTGCGTGAACTCGATCCGGCGCTCTCCGGGGAGCGGGCGCTGAATGGCCTCCCAGCTGACCGGGATGGGCCCTCGCCGCGCACCCATCGCGAAGCGGCGCTCCCCGTTGGAGGCGGGCAGGCGGCGGACATACCGGTAGTGCGGCAGCCGTTCGGGCCAGCGTTCGACCTCCGCGGCGAGCGGAAAGATCCGCTCGTACGGCGCGTCGATGTGAATGCGCATCGTGCTGTTCACGGCCACAGCACCCGCGCCAGGAAGAGCGGCGAGAGGGCATCCGAGGCCGGGCGCAGGTCACCCAGCGCCGATCCCAGTCGCTTGGCGAGAGCAGGGCGCGCAGCGAGGCGGCGCAGGGCGTAGCCCATCAGCGGCGGGGCTGCCAGCATCCCCTGGATCGTCCAGGTGAGCGCGTCCTTGGCGGCGAACGCCTGCTGGCGGGCGGCGCGATACCGACCGGCGGCGCCGTCGTCCAGCCCGTCCTCGAGCGCCTCCGCAGCGGCGCGTGCAGAGCGCAGGGCCCGGAAGATCCCCTCGCCGGTGAATGGGTCGATGAAGCCGGCCGCGTCCCCGACCAGCATCCAGCCGCGCCCCGCGGTCGATCGCACCCGGTGGCCGATGGGCGACGCGCCGCGGATCGGCGTCAGCCGGCGGCTGTCGCGCAGGCGCTCCGCGACCGCGGGGAGCTCGGCGATGGCGGCGGTGAAGCGCTCCTCTGCCGAGCGGCGGCCGCCGTCCAGGGGCAGCGCCATGCCGACGTTCAGCCGCTCCGCGGCGAGCGGCGCCAGGCCGATGTAGTAGCCGCGCCCCACGTGCATCTCGCCGTGATCGGTGAGCGCAGGCGCGCCTGCGTAATGCGCGACCAGTCCAAGGCGTCGTGGCCGACCAAGGGCTCCGAGGTCGACGTTCAGCCGCTGCGCCGTGCGGGAGCGGGCGCCATCGGCGCCGATCAGCCACCGACAGCGGACCGTGCGACGGCCATCGGCGGTGCGCAGTGACGCGCCGGTCACGCGGCCCCCGGTCGCATCCTGGCCGCCCCGCCAGTGCACGTCATCGAGCGCCGTCCGCTCCATGAGCCGCGCCCCGGAGTCCACTGCGTGGGCCGCCAGCGTCGCATCGAAGCGCTCGCGATCCAGGCCCCAGGCCGGCCGCTGCCCTCCGGCGTCGTGGTAGGTCATCTCGGTCGCGTCGCCCCCACGGATCACGCGCATGCCGCGAACCGCCAGTGCGTCGGCCTGCCAGGCGTCCGTCGGCAGGCCCAACCGGCCGAGCTCCTCGGCGATCCGCGGGCTGGCATACTCGGCGCAGGCCTTCGGCCGCGGGTGCGCATGCGACTCGACCAGCAGGACGTCGCGGCCCGCGCGGGCGAGTGCCGCGGCGGCAGCGGAGCCGGCCGGACCGGCACCCACCACCAGGACGTCACAGGCGAGGTCCGTCATCGGTACACCGTCGTCACCCGTGGCCACCAGGGCACCGTGCGACGCACGACCGACAACCCCGCCTCCGCCGCCAGCGCATCCAGCTCATGCAACGTATACGCGCGACGGGCCGAGGCCGGACCGTCCACGCGGGTGTAGCGGCCCCGCGCGAAGGCCATGACCGGCGCCACCGCCAGCAGGTAGGCCAGCCGGCCGCGGCGCAGGTCGTTGACCACCACCGCCTCGCGCGCCACGCGGCGCATCTCGCGAAAGGCGCTCACGACCGCCGGCGGCTCGAGGTGGTGGAGCAGGAGTGAGGCATGGACCACGTCCACCGCGCCGTCGGGAAGCGGCAGCGCGGTGACATCGGCCTCCAGGAACTCCACGCCGTCCGTCCGGGCCAGCGTGTGACGCGCGATGGCGAGCACCTCGGCGCGGGCATCGCCGACCAGGATGCGCACCTGGCGCTCCAGGGCGAGCCGGCGCCCGAAATCGCCGGAGCCGGCCCCGATGTCCAGCACGGTCGCATCGGGTCGACCGTCAAGCGCGCCAAGCACGGCACGAACCGAGGCCGTCACGCCACCGGGCAGCCGGTTGAGCATGGCCATCTCGCGCAGGTTGACCCGCAGCTCGACCGGATCCAGCTCCGGGCCGTCCAGCAGCTCCAGCTCGCTTGATCGGGTCGAGAGGGGCATGGGCGGGCATCGTACGCCGATCGGCGCGGGCGGCCCTCGCCAGGCGCTGGCCGGCCAACGGGCGACGCCGGCTTGGCGCGCGAATCGTGCTTGCCTGGCACTCGAGGCCCGCTGAGCACGGCCGTCGGCCACGGTTTCGAGGTCCCGCATGGGCGCCACACCCGCGGTGGTTGGCAGGCGGGGGAACCAGACCCGACGGCATGGCACCATGACCCAATGCGGCTCGACCCGGTGACCAGGGCGGTGGAGGTGCACGCCGGCGGCGAGCCGGGACGGGTGGTGGTGGGCGGCGTCCACGACGTGCCCGGGGCGACCATGCTGGAGAAGCGCAACCACCTGGCGCAGCACGGGGATCGGCTCAGGAAGCTGATGCTCCGCGAGCCCCGCGGGTATCCCGCCCTGTGCGCCAACGTCCTCCTGCCGCCGACATCCCCCGAAGCCGATGCCGGCTACGTGATCATGGAGCAGTCCGAGTATCCGGCCATGTCCGGCTCCAACACGATGTGCGTCGCGACGGTGCTCATCAACGAGGGCCTGGTGCCGGTGCAGGAGCCGATCACCGAGCTCACTCTGGAGGCACCGGCCGGCCTCATCCGCGTCCGAGCCGATGTGCACGCCGGCAAGGCCACGGCCATCACCTTCGAGAACGTGCCCGCCTTCGCGCTCCGCCTGGACGTGCCGGTCGAGGTCCCGCAGCTGGGCACCGTGGTCGTGGACGTGGCGTGGGGCGGCATGTTCTTCGCCCTGGCCGATGCCGCGGCGCTCGGCTTCCAGCTCACGCGTGACGAGGGCCGTGACCTGGTCAGGGTCGGCGAGATGGTCAAGGCCGCGGCGCGCGAGCAGATCCCGGTCCGCCATCCCGTGACGCCGGAGCTGGCCGGCATCTCGATCCTGGAGTTCACCGGGCCACCCTCCGTCCCCGGGGCGCACGGCAAGAACACCGTCGCCATCTCGTCCGGGACCCTGGACTGGTCGCGCCCGGAGTCCTTCACCGGCGTCCTCGATCGCTCACCGTGCGGCACCGGCACCTGCGCCCGGATGGCCGTGATGCACGCCCGCGGGGAGCTGGCCATCGGCCAGGACTTCGTGCACGAGGGGATCCTGGGCACCACCTGGACCGGCAGGCTGCTGCGCGAGACGACCGTCGGTGACGTGCCAGCGGTGGTGCCGCAGCTGACCGGCTCGGCCTGGATCACCGGGCGCACCGACTACGTGGTCGACGCGGCGGACCCGTTCCAGGAGGGCTTCACGGTCGGCGACCTGTGGGGCCTCACCGACTGACGGCCTGGTTCCGGCAGGGTCCCGTCTACACCTGCGGCATCAAAGGTCGAGGAAAGAGAAAGATCCGCCACCTCCTGCAATGTCCATGTCCATGGCGCATCAGAGTTCGAAGGAGCTCGGTCGAGGTCGACCTTTGATATCCAGGCGGTATCGGCGCGAGCAGCCCGGCAACGCAACCGTTCTCACGCCACCCACTCGCGCGGACGCAGCGTCCGCATGGCCTCGGCCAGGACCGCCGGCAGCACCGCCAGCCCGGCCACCAGCAGCCATTCGGCCAATGCCAGGGGGGTGGCGTGGAACGCCACCGCCACCGGTGGCAGCAACGGGATGGTGACCTGGACCGCGACCACCACCAGCAGGGCCAGCAGCAGGAAGGTGTTGCGCGACAGCCACCGCACCGGCAGCGTCAGGCTGCGATTGGCATAGGCCCGTACCGCCTGGCCGATGGCGAGGACGTTGAAGGCGAGCCAGCGGGCGTGATCGAATTCGCCGCCGCGGAGCTCCAGCACCGCCAGCGCCGCCACGGCGGTGAAGCCGCCAGCGACCGCGATTCGCACGAGCACCCCGGTGGTCAGCAGCGGCCGGTCACGCGGGCGCGGCGGCCGGCGCATGGCCCCCGGCTCCTCCGGCTCGCGTTCGAATGCCACCGACGTGGAGAGATCGATGAACAGCTCCAGCCACAGGATCTGGAGCGGCAGCAGTGGCTGCCCGTAGCCCGCCAGCGTCGCGATGAGGATGAAGCCCAGGAGGGCGACGTGAGTCGAGACCAGGAAGACGAGGCCCTTGCGGATGTTGGTGACCATTCGGCGCCCCTCGCGCAGGCCGTCCATGAGGGTGGCGAACGAGTCGTCGCCGAGCACGAGGTCGGCCGCCTCGCGAGCGACCTGGGTGCCGCTGCCCATGGCCACCGCCACGTCGGCGCGGTGCAGGGCGGGCGCATCGTTCACGCCGTCGCCGGTGACCGCCACGGTGCGCCCGGCACGCCGCGCCGCCTCGACCAGCCGCAGCTTCTGCTGGGGCACCGCGCGGGCCACGACCCGCAGCGCCGGCAGCTCCGCCTGCAGCCGTTCGTCGTCGAGGTCGTCCAGCTCGGCCCCGGTCATGACGCGCGACGTGTCCAGCCCGGCCTCGCGCGCGATGGCCTCCGCCGTGACCGGGTGATCGCCGGTCACCACCACCGCCTGGATGCCCGCGTCGCGGGCGGCCTCCAGGGCCGGTCGAGCCTCCGGCCGCAGCGGATCGGCGAACACGACCAGCCCCTCGGGCAGCCAATCGCTGCCACCGGGTCGGATCGCCAGCAGCAGCGCCCGTCCGCCCCGTTCCGCCTCGCGCCGCAGCGCCTGATGCCAGGCCTTCGCGACCGGCTCGGGGAGGCTGGTGCACAGCGCGAGCACCGGCTCGGGAGCGCCCAGGGCCAGCTCCCGGTCGGCGGTGCGCGTCCAGGAATACGGGAGCTCGTCAGTCGGGGCGCGGCAGTCGAGCAGCTCGCCGGGATCGAGCGAGGGATCGGCGCCAAGTTCGGTCACCCGAGCCACCAGCGCCCGGGTGAAGGCGCTGGGCGCGACTCCCTCTGACACGTGCCACGCGTTGTCCTCGGCGCGCAGGGCGCGCGAGAGCAACGCGACCTGGTCCGGCCCCTCGACCGGGCCAGCCGGCGTCACCACCCGGGCCACGGCCAGCCGGTTCTGGGTCAGCGTGCCCGTCTTATCGGTGAGGATGAGATCCACCGCCCCCAACGTCTCCTGGGCGTTCAGCCGGCGCACGAGCACGCGCTGGCGCAGGAGCCGATGGGCCCCAATGCCCAGCACCACCGCGAGGAGGATCGGCGGCTCCTCCGGAATCGCGGCAATGGCGGCGCTGATCCCGGCCAGCAGGCTGGCACCGGGGGGCAGGCCGCGAAGGAAGCCGAATCCGACGGTGATAGCGATGAGGCCGATGGCGGCCACCAGCAGGATGCGCACCAGCCGGTTCAGCTCTCGCTGAACCGGCGAGCGGCGCCGCTCGGTGCCCGCCAGCGAAGCCGCGATCTTGCCCAGCTCCGTGGCCGTGCCCGTCGCGACCACCAGGCCGATGCCGCTGCCCGTCACCACCGCCATGCCGGCAAAGGCCATGCTGCGCCGGTCGGCAACCGGCGCCTCGAGCGGATCCGGATGGGTGTAGCCCTGCTCGGGCAGCGATTCGCCGGTCAGCGCCGAGCGGTCGAGCTCCAGACCATCGGTCCAGGTCAGTCGCAGGTCGGCCGGCACGATGTCGCCGGTGTGCAGGAGGACGACGTCGCCGGGCACCAGCTCCGCTACCGGCACCTCCAGGACGGCGCCATTGCGCCGGATGCGGGCATGCGGCGCCGTGGCCATCCGCAGGGCGTGCAACGCTCGCTCGGCGCGGTATTCGGTGATGACGTCGGCGCCGACGATCGGGAGCAGGCCCACCAGCACCAGCAACCCGTCACGCGTCTCACCCAGGAACACCGCCAGGATGCCGGCGCCGAGCAGCAGCAGGATGAACGGCTCGGTCATCGCATGCCAAACCAGGCTGGGCAGGGCTGGCGGCTGGCGATTCTCGAGCTCGTTGGGCCCGGTCTCCGCCAGCCGCTGCCTCGCCGTGGCCTCGGTCAGTCCGGTCGAGGGATCCACGCCGAGCCGCGCGGCGACGTCGCCGAGCGAGCTGGCGTGGAACGGTCCGAGCATCACGGCTACGTTGCCACGTGTGGCGTCGTGCTACACGCGGCCCTTCGGAACGGTATGCCAGTAGGTCTTGTTGAACACCAGCTTGCCAAGATGCCAGAGCCGATTCGGCTTCGGCGGCTGCGGCGGGTGCTGGTAGTCGAACTGCAGCAGCGTGCCCTTGCCATCGCCGACCTCGAAGAAGCACATCACCCGGCCCTCGTAGGCGGCATGCTTGCCGGACGGCTCCCGGCCCTGCACCGCGGCAGCGATCCGCTCCGCGACCACCGGCGCCTCGAAGTGCGCGGTCGACCCGGCCTTGGAGAGCGGCAGGTCCGTGGCATCGCCCAGGGCGTAGACGTTGGCTCGTCCGCCGACCTGCAGGGTGTGAGGATCAGTCGGCAGCCAGCCGGCGCCAGTGGCCAGGCCGGAGTCGACCAGGAACTGCGCGCCGCGGTGCGGCGGCACCAGGATGAGCAGGTCGTACCGCAGCTCCTCGCCCTCCAGCGACTCGACGACGTGGCGCGTCGCGTCGAGCGTCTCGACATTGAAGAACGTGTGCAGCTCGATGCCCTTCTCGGCCAGGATCGGCGTCGCCATCTCGGAGACGGACTCGATGGTGAACGCCCGACCGATGGGGCTGCAGTAGTGGATCTCGGACCGATCGCGCAATCCGCGCTGCCGGAGCTCGTGATCGATCAGGAACGCGACCTCCAGCGGGGCCGGCGGGCACTTGTAGGGCATGCCGGCGATGCCGATCACGATCCGGCCGCCCGCGAACCGATCCAGCGCCTGCCGCAGGCGCAGCGCGGCGTCGGCACCGTAGAAGTGGTACGCCTCCTCCGCGAACCCGGGGATCTCCTCCGGCACGATCCGCGATCCGGAGGCCAGCACCAGCTGGTCGTACCCGAGGTGGCGGCCGTCATCCAGCTCCACGCGCCCGCTCCCCGCGTCGACGCGTGTCACCCGGCCGATCTCCAGCGCCACGCGACGATCGAGCAGCGAGCGCTCCGTCCGTCGCAGCGCTTCCTCCCGCTCGTGCCCCATGGCGATGTACATGAAGCCGGGCTGGTAGACGTGCTCGCCGTGGTCATCGATTACGGTGACCGTGGCCTCGCGGCGGTCGATCTCGCTGCGCAGCTTGCGCGCGAGCAGGTTCGCGACGAGGGTGCCGCCCACGCCCCCGCCGATGACGACGATCCGTTGCATCGGTCAGTCCTTCACAAACGCGCCTTCAGCGCTGCTTCTCGACGATGATCTCGTCGTAGCCCTCGCGGGTCTCGATGCCGACCAGCCGATGGCCGGCCTTCTCGACCCACTTGGGGATGTCCAGCCGCGAGCCGGCATCCGTGGACCACACGGCCAGGACGTCACCGACCTGGCCCTCCCGAATCCCGCGGATGAGCTCCATCAACGGACCAGGGCAATACGAGCCGCGGGCATCGATCGTCCGCGTCACGGGGACCTCGATCACCTGCATGATCGACCCTTCCTTTCAGTCACATCTCGATCAGATGAAGAGGGGTGTCGCGCCGCTGGCGATGATCTCGAGCACCGTCGCCACGCCGACCGGCTCCTCGACTCCGTCGATCAGGTCCTCGCGCCGAATCCCCATCATGTCCATGCTCATCTGGCACGGAATGAGGTGGACGCCCATGGCCTGAGCCATCTCGAGCAGCTCTCGCGGCTCGGCGACGCCGTTCTTCTTGGCGAGCTTCTTCATCATCCACGGGCCCATGCCCAGGAAGTTGAACTTGCTGGTCTTGGCGTGGTCGATGCCCGGCCGGTTCATGACGGCCAGCATCCGCTGCATCCAGTTGGTGCCGGTGATCCGGACGCCGGGCTTCACCAGCGGGAAGAAGCCCCAGAAGGTGAAGAAGACGTTCACGTTCCAGCCGCTGGCCGCGGCGCCCGATGCCAGGATGGTGGTCGCCCACATCCGCTCCAGGTCACCGCTCTCGCAGATGATCAGCAGCTCGTTGGTCTTGGCCGGGACCGCCGTGTCGGGCTCGGTCTCCACGAGCGTGTCGGGATCATCCAGGCCCTCGAGCAGCGAGGGCGGGAGCATGGCCCTGGGCGGGGTGATGGTTGCGGTCATCTCGATTGCCTCACTTTCGGATCAGCACGAAGCGGTACACGCCATCGGTCACGCTGCTGTTCAGCAGCCGATGGCCCGTCGTGCGGCTCCAGGCCGTGAAGTCCTTGACCGAGCCAGGGTCGGTGGCGAGCACCTCGACCAGGCTGCCGCTCGGCAGATCCTTCACGGCCATGGCGGTGCGAACGATCGGCAGGGGGCAGGAGAGGCCCCGGGCGTCGACGCGATGGGCGATTTCGGTGGATGTCATCGGTTCGTGCCTCCGTTGGGCGATCGGTGTCAGATGAAGACCACCGGCCCTTCGCCGGCAGCCATCCAGAAGGCGGCCACCCCTTCCACACCGTCGACCAGGCGATCCAGGTCGTCGGGGGTGATGGCCAGCAGATCCATCGACAGTGAGCAGGCTTGGATATCCACCTCGCCAAGGTCCTTGGCGTCGCGCAGGATCTGGGACCAGTGCTGCTGGCCCGCAGCGTTCAGCGCGGTCACGGCGGCTCGCCCGGCTTCGCCGGCTTCGGCAGCCAGGCCGTGGTCGGCGGTGACGCGATCGGCGCGAAACGCGTCGAGCGCCCAGTACTGCAGGAAGATGTGCACCGGCCTGCCGAGCGCCGCCGCGCCGGCGGTCATCACCGCGGCCGACTGCAGCTTGTCGTCGGTGCCTGAGAAGAGCACGAGCGAAAGCGGCTGTTCCATCCCTAGCTCCTGACTGGAAGCGGAGCTTCCATGCGTGCCGGGCCCGCCCCGATCGAGGCGGTGGCCAGGCTCATCAAGCGTCGCTGCATCGCCTGCCGCATCAGCGCGCAGGCGCGGATCACGTCCGGGTCGGCCAGGCGATAGCGGATCTCGCGACCCTGGCGCTCGGCGATGACGAGCCCACTGGCGCGCATCAGCGCCAGGTGCTGCGACACGTTTGGCTGGCTCAGCCCAAGCCGATGCGCCAGCTGGCCCACGTTCGACGGCGCCACCGCCAGCGCGTGCAGGATCTCCAGGCGTCGCGGGTGGGCGAGCGTCCGCAGCGTGTCGGCCTGCAGCTCGTAGAGTCGATCCATGGCCCAAGCCTGCGCACATGCAGAGATGCGCATCAGTGCCGAGGGTCGTGCCCGGCCGAGCCGAATGGCCCGCCCGGGCAGGGACAGTCAGCGCGTCAGGCCTGCTCCACGCTCAGCGGCAGCCAGATGGTGAAGGTGGATCCGTGACCCAGCCGGCTCTGCACCTGGATCCGGCCACCCATCAGCTCGACCAGGGTGCGCGAGCCGGAGAGGCCCAGCCCGGTGCCCGCCACGCTGCCGGTGTTCGTCCCACGGAACATGGGGGTGAAGATGCGCGGGATCTCCCTGGGCGCGATGCCGATGCCATGGTCGGTGACCGCCACGCTGCCGTGCGTCCCGTCCGCGGTGATCTTCACGTCAATCGACCCGCCGTCGGGGCTGTACTTGATGGCGTTGCCCAAGAGGTTGTCCAGCACACGGCCGAGCCGCGAGGCGTCCCAGTTGCCGGTCACCTCGGAGACGTTGGCGCTGACCTTGAAGGCGTGCCGTTCGTCGGCGGAGCTGGCGTGCTCGCGAACGCGCTCGTTGACCAGCGCCACCAGGTCGGTGGGCTCCAGCTGCAGCGGGACCTTGCGCCCGCCGCGCAGCAGGCTGACGTCCATGAGCTCCGAGACGAGCCCGGTGAGCCGGTTTGCGCTCTCGTCGATGTCGGTCAGCCAGCGGTGCAGCGGCGCGACGTCGGCGGGGTCGTTGCCGAGGTGGCGCAGCGCCAGCTGCGCGTAGCCGCGGACGGCGGCGAGTGGGGTCCGCATGTCGTGCGAGGCGATGGCCAGGAACTCGTCCCGTTGCCGAAGCGCCTCGTTGGCCTCTGACATGAGCTTCGCCGCATCGATGGCGCTGCCCGCCCGGCGGCCCAGCTCCTTGACGAGCGCGATCTCCTCGAGCGTGAACGGATCGGCCGTGCGGCCGTTCGCCACCGACAGCGCCCCCAGCACACGCCCGCGCGCGGTCAGCGGCACGATCAGGACCTCCCGCAGATCGAGCTGGCGGATGAGCGCCAGCTGTTCCGGGTCGCGGGCCACGTCCTGGAGCATCTCGTCGGTGACCTCGGTGTGCAACGGGGTGCCGGTGTCGATCACCTGGCGTGCGGCACTCGGACTGGCAGGATCCGGAGGCCATCGGCGTTGGATCTCCTCGGCCAGCGCCATGCCGGCGGGATCGGCGTGCGCCAGGGCGACCCGGTGGACCTGGTCCATGTCTTCGAGCACGTCGACCGCGCACCAGTCGGCCAGTGCCGGCACGGAAAGGTTCGCGATCCGGGTCAGCGTCTCGTTGTAGTCGAGCGATTCGCCGAGCGCCGCGCTCGCCTCGGACAGGAAGGCCAGGCGCAGCTCGACCTGCTTGATGGCGGTGATGTCCTGGAACGAGGTCACCACCAGGTCCCGGTCGGGCGTCTCACCGGGCAGCAGCCGCGCGCGGACCATCGACCAGCGGTCGCGCAGCGAGCCCTTGCTGCGGAACCGGACGACCATCTCGGGAGCCGGATCGCCCTCGAAGGCTCGGCGCGTGGGAAGCGTGCTCAGGTCGAGCGAGCGGCCGCCTTCATCGAGCAAGTCAAAGCCGCCGGTCACCGCTGGCGAGGGCTGGCCGATGAGCTCCGATGCGTCGGTGCGGCCCATGAGGGCGGCCGCCGCAGCGTTGGCGAAGATGATCGTGCCTGACCGATCCAGCACCGTCACCCCGTCGGCGATGGTGCCGAAGATGGCCGGCAGCTGGTGCTCCAGCTCGGCGTACGGATCGCGTTCCGTCCGCGCCGGTTCGGTCAATGGCGGCACAGCGTCCGCGTCTGGTCGTCCAGCCGCGCCAGGTCGAACGGCTTCTGGAGCCAACCATCTGCGCCGATCTCGGCAGCCTCCTGATCGATCCGAAAGTGCGCGGCGACGACCACGACCTTGACCGCGCGGTATCGCTCGTCGGCCCGCAGCCGCCGGCTGAACTCCCACCCGTCCATGCCCGGCATCCGGAGATCCAGGAAGACCACGCACGGACGCCAGCCGTTGGACAAGGCGTCGAGCCCTGCGGCGCCGTCCGACGCGCTACGGACGTCATGTCCGAAGCCCCGCAGCGCACCCGCATAGATCTCGCGGAGCGCCGGGTCATCTTCAACTACCAGGACACGGTGCTCGTCAGGATCCACGCGCGGCTCACTAGCTGCACCATCGGCGGAGGACGTCTGCACCGCCGACCGGTGTGAGCCGCCGGTGCTGCACGAATCATGCCGTCGCAGGCGAGCAAGCGCTTGCCGGATCCACACGTCGGTCGAATTGGCTGGGGCGGAAGGATTCGAACCTTCGATCTCCTGATCCAGAGTCAGGCGCCTTACCGCTTGGCCACACCCCAGCGAGGCCGCTCGATTTTACCAGCCCGATGCGACCGCCTCCGTCCCGGGCCACCGGCGAAGGGACTGGCGGTGCGTGCGCGCACTGACCCGGCAGGCTGCCCCCCGGCCGCCGTTGGTACACGCTCGCAATAGCCCGGTCGGATGCTGTTCGGGCTGCGCGGGCCGGCATACCGTGCGCTCGTGGTACAGACCGTTCAATCCAAGGACTGGCGGCGATACGGCTTCGGCGGCCCGCCGGAGCCGTGGACCCACGATGCCCACCGGGACCTCGATCGGCTCACGACGAGCTACTACCTGGAGATCCTGGAAGCGCGTCGGGAGCTGCTGGCCTCGGATCCCGATCCTGAGCTGAAGCACCGGATCGAGGAGCTGTTCATGACCGCCACCCGGCACAAGCACGAGATCGACTACACGCTGCGCCACTGGGCCACGCCGGTGGAGCGGGCGCGGGTCAGTGATCGGCTCGGGTCGCTGATGCGCATCAGCCGGCGCCTGAAGTCCATGATCAATCCCCGTGGCGACGGAGACGACTACCTGCCCGACGCGGCCTGACTCCGACGCCACAACGCTGGCTTTCACTGAGCGCGTGGCCGGGCGCGCGAGCAGCTTGTGCCCATCGCCGCGCGGCACCCTGCCCGTATGCTGGCCGCTCCATGGCCCGCTTCCCGACCGTTGCTGACGTCCTGGCGGCTGCGCAGCGCCTCCGCGGCGTGGCCGTGCACACGCCGCTCGAGCCGTCCCCCAGGCTCGCCGATGAGAGCGGCGCCGCCGAGGTCCGGCTGAAGCTGGAGCTGCTCCAGCCCACCGGCGCCTTCAAGCTGCGTGGCGCCGAGAACAAAGTGGCGCTGCTGGCGTCGGAGGATGGAAGGCAACGGCTGGTGGCGGCGTCGACCGGCAACCACGGCATCGCCGTCGCGGCCGCCGCGGCACGGCACGGCATGCGCCTCACCGTGCTGGTGCCCGCCTCCGTCTCACCGGCCAAGCTGGAGCGGCTGCGGGCCCTGGAGTCGGACAGCATCCTGATCGAGGTCTTCGGCCGCGACCCGGATGACGTGGAGGCGGAGGCACGGCGACGAGAGAACGAGGGGATCGCGACCTACGTCGCACCGTACAACGACGCCGACGTCGTGGCCGGGGCAGGCACGGTCGGGCTGGAGATCACCGAGGACTGGCCCGCCTGCGATGCGATCGTCGTGCCCGTCGGCGGGGCGGGCCTGATCTCGGGCATCGGGCTGTGGGCCAAGGCGGTCCGCCCGGGCCTGCGCCTGGTCGGGGTCCAGCCGGCCGCTTCACCACCCCTGTACGCCTACTTCGAGTCGGACTCTCAGAAGCCGATGCCCATCGCCCCGACGCTGGCGGACGGCGTTGCCGGCAACATCGAGCGCGGCAGCATCACCTGGAAGATGGCCCGACAGCTCGTCGACGAGGTGGTGCTGGTCGACGAGGCAGGCATCGCCGACGCCATGCGCTGGCTGGCCGATATCCACCACCTCATCGTGGAGGGCAGCGGCGCGCTGGGCGTGGCGGCGCTGCGGGCACAGCCCGCGGGGCTGGCAGAGCGGCGGGTGGCGGTGGTGCTCACCGGCCGCAACGTCGACGTGGAGACCTACCGCGGCGTGCTCGACGGATGACGCTGCTGGCCGCTCGCGGCATCACGAAGGCCTTCGGCGGGCGCGAGATCCTGCGCGGCGTGGACCTGGAGCTGCCCGAGGGAGCGCGGCTGGGCCTGGTCGGGCCCAACGGCTCCGGCAAGTCCACGCTGCTGCGCATCGTCATGGGCCTGGAGGAGGCCGACGCCGGCCAGATCACCCGCCGGCGCGGGCTGCGGCTGGCGATGCTGGCCCAGCACCCGCTCGGCGACGAGCGCACGGCGGCTGGCACGCTGCACGATGCGCGGGTCGACCTCCGCGAGATCGACGCCGGCCTGGCGGCGTGCAACGAGCGGCTGGCCGATCCAGCGGTCTACACCGACGTGACACGGATGGAGGAGGTCCTCGCCGAACAGGCACGGCTACTCGATCGCTACGAGCAGGCCGGGGGTCCGGCCTTCGAGGGCCGGCTGCGAGCGATGCTGAACGAGATCGGGCTGGAGGAGCGGGAGCTGGAGCTGCCGACCCGGGTGCTGTCGGGTGGGCAGCGCAAGCTCATCGGCCTGGCGGCGGCGATCATCCAGGACCCCCAGCTGCTGTTGCTCGACGAGCCGGAGGCGCACCTGGACCTGGAGGGGCGCGAGCGGCTGCAGGCGTTGATGCAGGGATTCGGCGGCGGGTTCCTGGCGGTCAGCCACGATCGCTACCTGCTGGACGAGACGGTCACCGACATCGCCTCGCTGGACGCGGGCACGGTCCGCGTCTGGCCCGGCAACTACACCGCCTACGCCGTGGCCCGCGAGCTCGAGCTGAAACGCCAGCAGGAGCGCTACCTCGCCCAGCACAAGGAGATCGAGCGCCTGGAAGAGGCGGCGCGGCGCCTGATCCAGTGGGCGCGGGCGGTTCCGGCCAGCCAGTCGAACACCGGGCTGATGAACGCCGCACGCAATGCGCTGCGCCGGGTCGAGCGGATGGACAAGGTCGACCGACCGGTGCTGGAGCGGCGCCGCATCGGCCTGGAGCTGCATCCGCACCAGCGAGGCGGCAAGCGCGCGGCCGAGCTGCGGGACCTGGCGGTGGCCTTCGGCGAGCACCCGGTGCTGCTGGGGGTGGAGCTGACCGTGCTGCATGGCGAGCGGATCGGCGTGGTCGGGCTGAACGGCGCCGGCAAGAGCGTGATGCTCAAGACCCTGGTCGGGGAGATCCCGCCGGCAGAGGGCGAGGTGTGGGTCGGCCCGTCGATCCGGATCGGCTACCTGGCGCAGGACCAGGACACCCTGGACCCGGATGCCACGCCGCTGGCCACCCTGCGCGCCGCGCATCCCGGCACCGAGGAACAGTCGGTGTCGCGGCTCATGGCGTTCCTGTTCGACTACGAGCAGGTGCGGCGGCCGATCCGCACGTAGTCCGGCGGCGAGCGCACGCGCCTCCAGCTCCTGCTGCTGATGCTCTCCGGCGCGAACCTGCTGGTCCTGGACGAGCCGACCAACCACCTGGACATCGAGTCGATCGAGACGCTGGAGGCGGCGATCGAGGCCTTCGAGGGCACCGCGATCTTCATCAGCCACGACCGCTATTTCCTGGACCGCATGGCGGATCGCATCGTGGAGGTGCGCGACGGCGAGGCACACCCCTACCTGGGCGGCTACAGCGACTGGCTGGCACGGCGCGACCGGGCGCCGGCCCTTGCCGCCGGGGGTAGCATCGGCACATGACCGAAGGAGCTCCGCCCGAGCCGGAGTCGCCGGTTCCGGCTCCGCCTGCCGAACCACGGGAGTCCCCCGCTGCTCCCACGCCGCCGCCGGCCGCGGCGGCCCCGCCGGCCGCGACACCTCCCTGGCCGGAGCGCCGCGGGACGTCCGGCACGGCGATCCTGGGCCTGATCCTGATCGCGCTGGGCGGCATCTTCCTCATCGGCCAGTGGGCGGAGCTCGACTGGGGCGCGGCCACGTGGCCGTTCTACGTGATCCTGCCCGGCGTGGCGCTGGCCGCCATCGGCCTGACCCAGCGGCACGGTTCAGGGCTGACCATCGCCGGCAGCATCGTCACCATCGTGGGGCTGGTGCTGCTCTACCAGAACGCCACGGATCACTGGGAGAGCTGGGCGTATGCCTGGGCCCTGGTCGGGCCTGGCGGCAGCGGCCTGGGCATGCTGCTGTACGGCGTGCGCAGCAGCAACGGCAAGATGGCGCGTGATGGGTTCTGGCAGATCGTGATCGCCATCGGCCTGTTCGTGGCCGGCTATCTCTTCTTCGAGGGCGTGATCGGCATCAGCGGACGACCGCTGCCGCTGCCCAGCTGGCTGCTGCCGGCCGTCATCATCGCGCTGGGGGTGGTGGTGCTCGTCCGCGGCGTGACATCGGGCAGGCCGACCGAACCGTCGACCTGACGATCTGACTCCGTCGCACCTGCCGCCTATCCTTAGCGGCACATGCCGCCCTCCGAGCCGACACCCTCCGCGCCCCAGTCGCCGCCCACCGAGGTGGAGCGCGCGCTCGACGAGATGAACGTCGTCAACGCCGGCTACGTCGCCGAGCTGTACGAGCAGTACCGTCGCGACCCGTCGTCGGTCGAGGGGGAGTGGCGCGCGCTCTTCGAGTCGGGGCTGACGCCCGGCATGGCAACGGCGCCCACCTCGGAGCCCGGCGGCAACGGGACCAACGCCACCGGGCCGCCAGGGCCGGCACCGACCGCCACCCTGCCCGCCGGCGCAAGCCCGATCAAGGGTCCCGCCGCCCGCCTGGCGCAGAACATGGCCGCGTCGCTGGCCGTGCCCACCGCCACCAGCTTCCGGGACGTCCCGGTGGGGATCCTGGAGGAGCGGCGGCGCGCGCTGAACGCGCAGGTGGCACCGACCAAGGTCAGCTTCACGCACCTGATCGGCTGGGCCATCGTGCGCGCCGCGACCGAGCAGCCGGGCATGACCCACTACTTCCTGGAGGCCGATGGCGCGGCGCATCGCGTTGATCCCGGCAGCGTCAACCTGGGCCTGGCCGTGGACGTCGAGCGGGCCGATGGCAGCCGCTTCCTGGTCGTGCCGGTGATCAAGGCTGCGGACACCATGGACTTCGCCGAGTTCCGTGGCCGCTACGAGGAGCTGGTGGAGGCGGCGCGCGCCAACCGGCTGTCACCGGACGACTACGCAGGCGCCACCATCACGCTCACCAACCCCGGCACGCTGGGGACGACCGCCTCGGTCCCGCGGCTGATGCCAGGCCAGGGCACCATCGTGGCGACCGGGGCCATCCGCGACACCGGCGCCGGCCGCGTCATGACGCTGACCTCGACCTACGACCACCGCATCATCCAGGGCGCGGAATCGGGATCGTTCCTGCGACGGGTGGACGCGCTGCTCGGCGGCACGGACGAGTTCTACGAGGACGTCTTCGCGACCCTCGGCGCCGAGGCGGCGGCCGCGCCACCGGCCGCTGGCCCCATGCCATCCCCGCCCAGCGGCTCGACGGCCGAGCTCCGCGACGTGGCTGCGGCGGTGGCGCTGGTCCGCGCCTATCGCGCCTTCGGACACCTGGCCGCGCAGCTCGACCCGCTGGGCAGCCCGCCGCCCGGCGACCCCGCCCTCGACCCGGGACCGCTGGGCCTCACCCCCGAGTCGATGGCCCGCATCCCCACCGACCTGCTGCGGGTCGACGTGCCGGGCGCCACCCTGGCCGAGGCGCTGCCCGCGCTGCAGTCCACCTACTGCGGCTCGATCGCTTACGAGGTGGAGCACATCGCCAGCCACGAGGAGCGGGTCTGGCTGCGCCAGGTCATCGAATCGGGGCAGCATCGGCGACCGCTGAACGGGGAGGAGCAGAAGCGCCTCCTGGAGCGGCTGTCCGCCGTGGAGGGCCTCGAGCGGTTCCTGCATCGGGCCTACCTGGGCCAGAAACGCTTCAGCATCGAGGGCCTGGACGTGATGGTGCCGGTGCTCGACCAGGTGCTGGCGGATGCATCGGCTTCCGGGGCGCACTCGGCGGTCATCGGCATGGCGCACCGCGGCCGGCTGAACGTGCTGGCCCACATCGTGGGCGTGCCCTACGAGGCGATCCTGGCCGAGTTCGAGGCCGGCCGTGCGGGGAATGGCATCCGCGCGCCGAAGGGCGAGTCCGACGACGTCAAGTACCACCTCGGGGCCGAGGGCAGGTACCGCACCGGGTCGGGTGCCGAGCTGGCGATCACCGTCTCGCCGAATCCCAGCCACCTCGAAGCCGTCAACCCGGTGGTCGAGGGACGCGCGCGCGCCCAGCAGAGCGACCGGACCGCACCCACCGTCCAGCTCGACCACCAGCGCGTGCTGCCGATCCTGATCCACGGCGACGCCGCCTTCGCGGCACAGGGCGTGGTGGCGGAGACGTTCAACATGGCGCGGCTGGCCGGTTACACGACCGGCGGCACGGTGCACGTCATCGCCAACAACCAGATCGGCTTCACCACCGGCCCGGACGAAGGCCGATCGACCGACTACTCGTCGGACCTCGCCAAGGGCTTCGACGTGCCGATCATCCACGTCAACGCGGACGATGCGGAGGCCAGCCTGGCCGCCGCGCGCCTGGCGATGATGTACCGCGACCGGTTCCACGCGGACGTGGTCATCGACCTGGTCGGCTACCGTCGCTACGGGCACAACGAGGGCGACGACCCGGCCTACACCCAGCCGCAGATGGCCAGCGCCATCGCCAGCCACCCGACCGTCCGGGAGCTCTACGCCGCCATCCTGGTCGGTGCCGGCGTCCTCTCGCAGGAGGAGGCCGATGCGATCGCGGCCGCGCCGGCCCGCGATCTCGCCGCCCGCCAGGCTGCGGTCCGCGCCGAGCATTCCGAGCCCCAGCTCGACCGCGGGGCCGAGGCGCTCGACGTGGAGGAGGCGGCCGAGCCGGAGACGGCCGTCCCCGCCGAGATGCTTCGGCGCCTGAACGAGCAGCTCTATGCCTGGCCCGGCGACTTCAGCCCGAACTCGAAGCTGGCCAAGCAGCTCGAACGGCGCCGCGCCGCGCTGGGCGACGACGCAGGTCGCCTCGAATGGGCGCACGCGGAGGCGCTGGCCTTCGGCTCGCTGCTGCTCGATGGCGTGCCGATCCGGCTCACCGGCCAGGACACGGTGCGTGGCACGTTCAGCCAGCGCCACCAGACGCTGTGGGATGCCGAGACGGGCACGGCGTACACCCCGATCCAGCACCTGGACGGGGCGCGCGCCGCGTTCGAGCTGCACAACAGCCCGCTGTCCGAGTACGCGACCATGGGCTTCGAATACGGCTACGCCGTCGCGGCGCCGGAAGCGCTGGTGCTGTGGGAGGCCCAGTACGGCGACTTCGTGAACGGCGGCGAGATCATCATCGACCAGTTCATCATCGCCGGGCTGGCGAAGTGGCGGCAGACCTCGCGCCTGACCCTGCTGCTGCCCCACGGCTACGAGGGATCGGGACCGGAGCACTCATCGGCGCGGCTGGAGCGCTTCCTGGCGCTCGGGGCGGAGGGCAACATCCGGGTCTGCTACCCCACCACGCCGGCCCAGTACTTCCATCTCCTGCGCCGGCAGGCACGGCACCCCGACCTGCGGCCGCTGGTCGTCATGACGCCGAAGTCGCTGCTGCGCCTGCCGGAAGCGTCCTCGACGCTGGCCGAGCTGACCACCGGCACGTTCGCATCGGTCCTGGATGACCCGGCCGTGGCCGATGACGCCGCTGCCGCGGCGGTCCGCCGGGTGGTCATCTGCTCCGGCAAGGTCTACTACGACATGATCACCGCCGAGGAGCGCGCCGCCCACCCGGAGCTGGCCATCGTGCGCGCCGAGCGGCTCTACCCCTTCCCGACCGATGAGCTGGGGCGGGTGCTGGGCCGTTACCCGAACGTCGAGCGGGTGTCGTGGGTGCAGGAGGAGCCGCGCAACATGGGGGCGCGCAAGTTCGTGCTGCCCAAGATCCGGCACCTGGTGCCGTTCCGCACCCCGCTGGGCGACATCAGCCGCCCCGAACGCTCGCGCCCGGCCGAGGGCTATCCGACCGCCCACGGCATCGAGCAGGCCCGCATCGTCCACGACGCGCTGACCAGCTAGTCACCGGATGCCGCCCCCGCAACCCCTGCTCGAGCGCTACCGCGAGCTGCTGGTCGATCCCGGCGACCCGGACGAGCGCTTCCCGATCACGCTGGGCGAGGGTGGCACCCCGCTGATCCATGCCCGCCGGCTCGGCGAGGAGCTGGGGCTCGAGCGCCTCTTCCTGAAGTTCGAGGGCACGAATCCCACCGGCAGCTTCAAGGATCGCGGCATGGTGCTGGCCGTGAACCGCGCGCTCGGCCGCGGGGCGGCGGCGGTCGTCTGCGCCTCGACCGGCAACACCAGCGCCTCGGCTGCCGCCTACGCGGCGGCGGCCGGGTTGCCATGCCACGTGGTGCTGCCGGCGGGCAAGGTGGCGCGCGGCAAGCTGGCCCAGGCCGTGGCGGCCGGAGCGCGGCTGATCATGGTCGACGGCAACTTCGACGAGGCGCTGGCGGCGGTCCGCCGACTGGGCGACGAGGGGGTCGCGGCGGTCGTCAACTCCATTAACCCGGATCGGATCGCGGGGCAGCAAACCATCGCCTGGGAGATCGTCGATGCGCTAGGCGAGTCGCCGGAGGCGGTCGCCCTGCCCGTCGGCAATGCCGGCAACATCACCGCGGCCTGGGCGGGGTTCAAGCGCTATGCCGAGGCGGGCATCACGCCGTCCGGTCGACGCCCCCGCCTGCTCGGCTTCCAGGCCGATGGCGCCGCGCCCATCGTGCGCGGCGCGCCGGTGGAGCAGCCCGACACGGTGGCCACCGCCATCCGCATCGGGAACCCCGCGTCGTGGGCCGGCGCCGAGGCCGCCCGCGATGAGTCTGGCGGGGTGATCGAGGCCGTATCGGATGCCGAGATCCTGGAGATGCAGCGCCGGATCATCGGCCTGGAGGGCGTCTTCTGCGAGCCTGCCTCGGCGGCCGGGGTGGCGGGGGTGGCCCGGATGGCCGCCGAAGGCCGCCTTCACGCCTCGGAGGGCGTGGTCTGCGTCCTGACCGGCCACGGCCTGAAGGATCCGGACGCCATTGCCGCCGAGGAGGGCACGCTCACCCCGGTGCCGGCCGACATCGGCTCGATCCGGCGGGCGATGGGGCTCTAGCTCCCTTCTGGGCCCGCCAAATGGGAGCGCGGTCAGCCCGTTGGGCCGCGCCCGTATCGGCCCATGATCTCCAGCAGGCGGTCAGCCGGCAGGGCGTGGAAGGTGACGCCGTTGCCGGTCATCGTCTCGGCCGCCAGCAGGGAGTTCAGGATGGCCTCCTCCGTCGCTTCGATGGCTGCCCAGAAGAGGGCGGTGATGTGATCGTCGTCCAGCATCCGGATCTCGCGGCTGACCGCATCGGCCTGGTCCTCGGCGCGCAGGTTGCGGTTGCCGGTGGCGAAGGCCAGGAAGATGTCGCCGCTGTCATGCTCGCCTCCGCCACCGGTGCGCGCCACGCCGATGGTGGCGCGCTGCGCCAGGCGCCGGCACTGGTGCGGGAGGAGCGGCGCGTCGGTGGCCAGGATGACGATGACCGAGCCGCCGTCCGCGGCCGGCGAGGCGGGGTCCGGGCCCGCGATCTCCGTCTCCGGGATCTCGCGGCCGACCGGCACACCATCAATCACCAGGCGATGGCGGCGGCCGTGGTTCGCCTGCACCAGCGCGCCGACGGTGAACGCGCCGTGCTCCTCGGCCACCAGGCGCGAAGCGGTGCCGATGCCGGCCTTGAAGCCGAAGGCCTTCATGCCCGTCCCGCCGCCGACGTTCCCCTCGGCCACCGGACCGCCCTCCGCGGCAGCCAGTGCGGCGTCGACATGCTCCGCGGTCACGTGCTGCCCGTCGATGTCGTTCAGGTAGCCGTCCCACGTCTCAGCCACCACTGGCAGCGACCAGCGCGGATGGTCGGGATGCGCCGCAGCTGCCGAGCTGGCCGCCACGAGCGCGTGATGGACGATCCCCACCGAATGGGTGTTGGTCAGACCGATGGCCGAGATCAGGGTCCCGGCCTCCCGAACCCACTCCAAACCGGTCATCTCCCCGTTGCCGTTCAAGGTGTGGGTGCCGGCGAACACCGGCTGCCAGCCGGGGTCGCCGCCGTGCGGCAGGATCACGGTGACGCCGGTACGGACATTCTCGCCGCGGATCAGCGTCGTATGGCCGACGCGGACGCCGGCAACGTCGGTGATGGCGTTCAGGCGGCCGGTCGGCAGCTCGCCCAGCGAGATGCCCAGGTCACGCGCGCGCATTCGCCTCGTCCTCGGCGATGACGCCGACCTCGACGGGCAGTGGCGTCTGCGCGTCGACCTTCGGCGGCTCGCCGGCGACCGCCAGCCGTGCATCGGCCACGGCGTGCGCCACCGCCTCGCTGGCGGGCAGGCCGGTGACCGCCTCCAGGAACGGGCTGCGCTCCAGAAGCACCATCTCGGTCGGCTCGAGCGCCCGGACGGTGGCGGTCCGCGGCACGCTGCGCAGCAGCGCGATCTCGCCGAAGGACTCGCCGGCCTCCTCCTCGCGCACCTCGCGACCGTCCACGGTGACGAGCACCCGACCGGAGGTGACGATGTAGAAGTGGTCGCCGGGATCGCCCTGCTGGACGACCACCGTGCCGGGATGGGCGTGGACGGGGACGAGGGCGCAGGCGAGGCGGTCGATGGCCGCCGGGCCGAGCGGCTCGAACATCGGGATGCCGCGCAGCAGCTCCACGTCCTGCTGGCGTGCCGCCCCCAGCGTGTCCAGCCGTCGCAGCGCCGGCCAGGCCAGCCCCGAGGTCACGAGCATCGCGCCGGCCGCCAGCAGGAAGGCGGTCCCCTCGCCAGCGAGGGCGACGAGCAGCGGCGCCAGGATCGAGCCGATGGCCAGCGATCCCATGTGGACGCCCTCCAGCAGGCCGAAGATGCGCGCCAGCATGCGGTCGGGTGCGACCCGCTGCAACAGGGTGTGGCTCGACGTGTCGAGCAGCATGCGGCCCAGGCCGGCGACCGCCAGCAGGGCGACCACCGCCGCCAGGCTGCCGAACTGTCCCACCAGACCCAGCGGCACGGCCCACAGCAGCACGCCGATCGCGACCGGCACCGCCAGGCCCCGCCGGCCGATGAGGGTCATGCTCGCCGCCGCCGCGCCCAGCAGCCCCCCGGCGCCCAGCGCGGCGTTCAGCAGGCCGACGCCGGAATCGCCGATGCGCAGCACGTCGATGGCCAGCACCACCAGCAGCACGTCGAGCACGCCCCACAGCACCGAGCCGGCGGCGATGATGGCCAGCACCACGCGGGGCTGGCGCTCCCTGAACGCAAGCCGGAAACCGGTGAACATGTCGGCCGCCGCTGTCGCGAAGCCGCCGGCCTGCTCGTGGAGTGGCTCTTCGTGCGGATGGGTCCGTGCCCCGCCCACGAGCACGGCGCCGGCAACGAGCACGATGGCCGACAGCGCGAACACGACCGCCGGGCCGGTGAGCGCGAGGGCCAGGCCCGCCAGGGCAGGGCCCATCAGCATGGCGCCGGTCTCGATCGTGGCCGAGGCCACGTTGGCGGTGGTCAGCTCCGACGGCGTGCGGGCCAGCGACGGCAGCAGCGCGCCCTGGATCGGCCGGGTCAGGGTGATACTGCTGTTGGCCAGCGCGGCCGCCAGGTAGACGACCCAGCTCGGCGCACCGGCGGCCAGCGCCACCGTCCCGAGCGTCATGCTCGATGCCTGCAGCCCGTACGCGAAGAGCAGGGCCCGCTCGCGGCGGAAGTGGTCGCCGAAGGTGGCCGCCATCGGCGCCACCAGCGCCGCGGGCGCCAGCTGGATCAGGGCGGCGACGCCGGTCTCGGTGGCTCCCCCCCGAGCGAAGGCGTAGACCAGGATGGCGATCCAGCTCATCCATTCGGCCAGGCTGAAGCCGATGAAGGCAAGCAGCACCCGACGGATCGCCGGATTCGCGAACGCGGCCCGGACGACGATCAGTCGCGCGCGACGACCTCGCTGCGCCATCGCGAGATCATCGCATGCTTCTCAGCAGTCGCAGGCCTTGAGGGCCGCGGCGACGAACTCCTCCGGCGGGGCCGTCTTCGAGACGAACTGCGCATCGGTGGGCACGCCCTCGCGCTCATCGGTCCAGCCCATCAGGACCAGTCGCACCGAGGGCCAGCCCAGGCTGATGCCGGAGAGCAGCGCGCGGCCGGCGTCGATATCGGGCAGGCGGGGGTCGACCAGCAGCACGGTCGGCTGCGTGGCCTCCACCAACTCCATGGCCGAGCGCACGTCGCCGGCGGTGCCGATGACCTCGACGCCCGCAACGCGCAGGACGTCCGCGATGGATTGCTGAACTCGACGATCAGCGTCGATCACGCCGACGCGGGGATGAGTGGATTGATTGCCATGCTTGCCCGAGGCCTTCCCCAGGTCCGTTGTTGTCATGCCCCGATGATGGGCCCACGCCTCCGGGAAATCGTCGTCGGAGCGGCCGAGAGGCGGCTACGTCATTCGGCCCTGGCCGCTCCCGCCGCTCCCGCCGGGGTGGGCGCGATGAGGCGCCGCGTGTCGCGCAGGTTGAGGGTGACGCGCACCCGTGTGCCACGTCCCGGGCGCGAGCCGATCTCCAGCTCCGCGCCGATGCGCTCCGCCCGCTGCTGCATGCCCACCAGGCCCAAATGGCCGCGCGGCACGGCTGCCGGATCGAAGCCGATCCCGTCGTCCTCCACGGTGAGCCGCAGCTCGCGGCCGACCCGGCGCAGGCCGATCCAGGCCTGCGTGGCGTTGGCGTGCTTGACCACGTTGTGCAGGGCCTCCTGGGCGATGCGGTAGAAGGCCTCCTCCACGTCCAGCGGAGGACGCTCCTCCGCCTCGACCTCGACCGATACCGAGAGGCCGGTCCGTCCCTCAACCGCCGCGCCGTGGTTGCGCAGCGCCTGCGCCAGCCCGTCCGTCTCCAGCCCCTGGGGCCGCAGCTCGAAGATCAGGGTGCGCATCTCCGCCAGCGCGTCCTTCTGCAGCTCCTGCAGCTCATGCAGCTTCTGGCGGACGCCGTCGGGATCGCGGTCGAGCAGCAGCTCGAGGGCACGCATGGTGAGCCCCATGCTGAACAGCGCCTGGGTGACCGAGTCGTGGAGCTCGCGCGCCAGGTTGGCGCGCTCCTCGTTGGCGGCGATCGCCGCCGCCTGGCGCCGCAGGTCCTGGTCCAGGCGCTCCCGCTCGCGGACGTCGCGAACCGATCCATGCGCGCCGGCGAACTCGCCATTCACCACCGTGGCGACCATGCTGATCTCGGCCGGCATGCTGCCGCCGCCCGCCAGTGGCAGTTCCAGGCGCACCTGCTGCTCCTCGTCGAGGTGCTCCTGCATGGCCCGCCAGGCCTCCAGCGCAACTGCCGCCGTCTCCGGTGAGCTCAGGATCTGGAAGCTCTTGCCCAGGATCTCGTCGGGCTTGAAGCCCGTCATCCGTTCCAGCGCGTCGCCCAGATACGTGAAGGCACCGTCGGCGTCCACCGACCAGACGAGATCCGGCGAGTTGTCGACCAGGTGCCGGTAGCGGCGCTCCGAGTCGCGCAGCTGCTCGTACAGCCGCGCGTTGCGCGCCGCGATCGATCCCTGCCCGGCCAGCTCCTCCAGCAGCGCGATGTCGCGCGGGTCGATGCCGCGCGGCTGCGCGTAGGTGATGGCCAGCGTGCCGATCACGTCGCCGCCGGAGCCGAACAGCGGGGCCACGGCCACCGCCCCCAGCCCCAGGCGCGCCACCGACTCGTCCTTCTGCTCGTGCGTGACGCGCGCATCGGCCAGGTAGTCGTCCGTCCAGACCGCCATGCCAGTGGTCGCCGCCAGGCCGTTGATGCCGCCCTCCAGCGGGAAGCGCTGGGTGCGCAGCCAGTCACGGGTGGCGGGCTCGGTGTCGTTGGCCACGGCCATGGGGATCAGCGCCGTCCCGTCCTCGGACAGCAACGTCAGGTGGGCGCCGTCCGAGCCCAGCAGTCGCTTGGAGGCATCCACCACCTGCTGCAGCGTCTCACGCGAGTCGTCAACCTCCACGATCTGGCGGGCGATCTCGCCCAGGGTGCGCTGCACCTCCACCGCCCGCGACAGCTCCACGGTTCGGCGACGGAGACCCTCCTCCAGCGCGACGCGCTCGCGGATGTCCCGCACCGAGCCGTGGCCGCCGGCGAACTCGCCGTTGACCAGCGTCCCCAGGCCGTTGATCTCCATGGGGATGTGGGTGCCGTCGCGGTGCAGCACGTTCAGCCGGTACTGCTGCGGCTGGTCGGGCTCCTCTTGCTGCCGCTGCCAGTGCTCCAGCACGTTCGGCAGCGACTCGGGCGCCACGACCTCGGCGAAGTGCTTGGTCAGCAGCTCCTCGGGCGCCCAGCCGATCAGCGTCCGCGACGTCTCCGACAGGTAGGTGAAGTGGCCCTCGCGATCCACCGACCAGATCAGGTCCGGCGAGTTGTCGACCAGGAACCGATAGCGCCGCCCGGACTCGGCCAGGTCCGTCACCAGCCGGGCGTTGGCGATGGCGATGGCGCCGATGTCGGCCAGTGCCTGCAGCAGCTCCAGCTCCTCCGGCGGGATGTCTCGCGGCCCGTCGTACGAGATCGCCAGCGTGCCGACGATCTCCCCCTCCCGGGCCCGCAGCGGCGCGACGGCCATCCCGCGCAGGCCCATCCGCTTCGCCACCGCCTGGTCGTCGCGAGTATGGGGGATGCGCGAGTCGACCAGGTAGTCGTGGGTCCAGACGGCGCTCCCCAGCTCGACCGCCAGGCCGTTCATGCCCCCACCGATCGGGAACTCCTGCTCGGCCAGCCAGTCGCGGGTGGTGGCGTCGACGCCACCGGCGATGACGTACGGCCGCAGGATGGGCCGATCCGGGTCACGGAGGGTGAGATGCGCGCCGTCCGAGCCGAGCAGGCGCTTCGCCCCGTCCACGACCTGCTGCAGGATCGCCTCCGGATCACGAGTGGCGGTGACGCGGGCGGTGATCTTCTGCAGGGTCTGCTGCGCCTCGATGCGGCGGGCGAGCTCCGCCGCCTGCTGGCGGTTGGCGATGGCTGCGGCGGCGTGGTCCCCGAGTGCCCGCAGCAGCCGCACCTGCGCCTCGCTGAACGCCGCCGGCCGCGACGAGTAGGCACCCATCGCACCGATCACGCGTTCGTTGGCGATCAGCGGCGTGACGGCCATCGAGCGCATGCCGGCGGCGGTGACGATCTCGTCCGCCACCGGGGAGTGGTCGAAACGCCGATCGGCGGCGTAGTCGTCGGTGACCGTCAGCTCGCGGTTCGCGACGGCCGTGCCGAACATCCCCACCCCGATGGGCAGGGACAAGTCCCGGATGAGCCGTCGCGCCCTGCGGTCGGTGATGCCCGCATCGTGGGCGAAGCGCAGCGTCTCGCCGGTCTCGTCGACCAGATAGATCATGGCGCCGTCGGCCTGCAGCAGGCGGGACACTTCCCTGACGGCGCCCTTGAGCAGCTCGGCGTCGGCCGTCATGAGGCGAGAGGATACGGGATCGTCCCGATGGCGGCCCACCGCGCGCCCAGCGGCATGAGGACGTACGTCACTTGGCCGATGGTGGCATCGGCCAATGATGCAGACGTCGGTCGTGCCGACGCCCAATGGCACGCCGGCGCCGCGCGCCTACCTTCGCTGGGAGACGTCGTCAGACGGCGGCGCGCAACCGAAGCGACATGGAGACCCGTCCAATGACCGCACATACCCACCCGGCGACCCGCGCATCCCACGCCTTCGGTGCCGCGCTGACCGTCGCCATCGTGGCCCTGGCACTGACCACCGGCTACATCCACCTCGGCCTCGGGGGGCTGCTGTTCACGCTGAACGCTCTCGGCTACGCCGGGCTGGCCGCGCTGTACGTGGCCGGCAGCGTCGCGCCGCACTCGCTGGTCACCCGCTTCAGCTGGTTCCCACGCGTCGCGCTCGCCGGTTACGCCGCGGTCACCATCGTGGCCTGGGCGATCCAGGGTCCCTACTTCCCGCTGGCGTACTTCGCCAAGGGGGTGGAGGTCACCCTGATCGGCCTGATCGCGATTGACGTGTTCCGCGTCTATGGCGGCCCGGCCGGCCTGATCCGCAGCGCGGTCGCGTCCGTGTTCGGCGCGGGCGGCCGGGGCGGCATGGCCCCCGCCTGATTCAGCTCCCACCGGCACCGAGCCCGACCGACCTTCCGCGGTCGGGCTCGTTCGTTGCTCCGGGAATTCTCTGCCCGGGAGAGCAACGACGAAGAATCAGGCCCGTGGACGGTCCCGGGGAAGGTTCGTGACCGAAATTCCCACGAGCGGAGCATCGCGAGCAGGAACGAGAGGCTCCTCCCTCGTTGCTCGTCCCCACCGGAGAGTCAGCGCCCAGGCGACCTCAGGTTGCGTCGATGAGCTTGTGCTCCACGGCGTAGAGGGCGGCCTGGGTGCGGCTGGCCAGGCCCAGCTTGCCGAGGATATTCGAGACATGGGTGCGGGCGGTACGCTCGGTGATGTCCAGCTCGTAGGCGATCTCCTTGTTGGACGCGCCCTTGCCAAGCTGCGCCAGCACCTCCTTCTCGCGGGGGGTCAGCGGTTCCACCGGCTCCTCCTCGCGCCGCGTCCGGAGCCGTTGCGCGAGCAGCCGCGCGACCGCCGCATCCAGGTGCACCTCGCCCGCGTGCGCAGCGCGGATGGCGGTGGCCACCTCCTCGGCATCGGCGTCCTTCAGCAGGTAGCCGGAGGCGCCGGCCTCCAGCGCCGAGGTGACCTTCTCCTCTTCGATGAAGCTGGTGACCGCGATGATCTCGATCATCGGCGTGGCGTGCTTGATGGCCGCAATGGCCGCCAGCCCATCCATCTTCGGCATGAGCAGGTCCATCAGGATGACGTCGGGGCCCAGCTCGCCCGCCAGGCGGACTGCCTCCAACCCATCGGCCGCCTCGCCGACGACCTCGATGTCCGGCTGGAGCTCCAGGAAGCCCCGCAGGCCGCGTCGCACGACTTCGTGGTCGTCGACCAGCATGATGCGGATGCGCTCGTGGTCCTCCGTCACGCGCAGAGGATACCGGGTCGGCTAGATTCGCCCGATGCCCGCGCCTGACGCACGCACCCGCTGCGAATGGGGTGCATCGGACCCCCTCTACGTCGAGTACCACGACCGCGAATGGGGCGTCCCCTTGCGCGATGACCGGGCCCTGTTCGAGCTGCTCTGCCTCGAAGGGGCGCAGGCCGGGCTGGCCTGGATCACCATCCTGCGCAAGCGCGACGGCTACCGCCGCGCCTTCGCCGGCTTTGAGCCGGAACGGGTGGCGCGCTTCGGCGACGCGGACATGGACCGCCTGCTGGCGGATCCGGGGATCGTGCGCAATCGGGCCAAGGTGAACTCGGTCGTCGGCAATGCCCGGGCCTACCTGCGCCTGGCCGATGACATCGGCTCCTTCGCCGACCACCTCTGGTCCTTCGTGGACGGCCGGCCGGTCCAGAACCGATGGCGCCGCCTGGCCGATGTCCCGCCCGAGACCGATGCCTCGCGCGCCATGTCGCGTGACCTGAAGCGACGCGGATTCAGCTTCGTGGGGCCCACGATCGTCTATGCCTTCATGCAGTCGGCGGGGATGGTCAACGACCACGTGGCCGACTGCTTCCGGCAGGCGGAGGTCGCGGCGCTGGGCTGAGGGACGAGCGGCGTCGCTACCTATACTCGCCGGGCCATGCCGCCCATCGCTTCGGTCGACGTTCCCGCCAGCAGCGCCAACCTCGGCAGTGGCTTCGACTGCTTCGCGGCGGCGCTCAGCCTGAAGCTGCGCGCCGAGCTGTTCGAGGCCGACGAGGCGGGAATCGTGCTCAACGCCCACGGCGAGGGCGTCCCGCGCGCTGGCGACGATCCGGAGGGAAACCTCGTGATCCGGGCCTTCCGCGAGGGGATGCGGGCGTCCCATGGCGCCACGTCGGGAAGCGGCGCCTGGCGGCTGGAGGTGAGCAGCATGATCCCGGCCGCGCGCGGGCTGGGCAGCTCCGCCGCGGCCATCGTGGCGGGGCTGCTGTTGGGCGCCAGCGTCGGCCGCAGCGCCGCCGAGCCCGACACGTTGCTGGGCCTGGCTGCGGCGCTGGAGGGCCACCCGGACAACGTATCCGCAGCGCTGTACGGGGGCTTCACGCTCGCCGTCGGCGACGAGGCGGGCAAGCTCTCCTTTCGGCGCTTTCGTGTCCCCGAAGCGTGGATCCCGGTTGTCTTCGTGGCAGCGGACGAGAGCCGGACGCACGAGATGCGCGCGGCGCTCCCGCTGGCCGTGCCACATGGCGACGCCGCGCTCCAGGCGGGGCGCAGCGCGCTGCTGGCCACGGCCATCCTGACCTCGGATGCGGGCATGCTCCGCGAAGCGATGCGCGATCGCCTGCACCAGCCCTACCGCCTGCCGCTGCTGCCGGGGAGCGGCGAGCTGATCGAGCTCGCCTACGAGCGCGGGGCAGCAGGCGTCTGCCTTTCCGGCGCCGGGCCGAGCGTGCTGGCCATCTGCGATTCCCCCATGAGCGCGCATGGCGTGGAGAAGGCGTGGAATGCCGCCGGGGTGGCAGGGATGGCGACCAGGCTGCGCTTCGATACGGCCGGCGCGCGGCTGACGACACCCGACTTCGCGATCGACCAGGGGCAGAGCGATCGGCCATGAGCCTGCTGACCCTGGTCGGCGTGGCCAAGAGCCACGGCGCCCAGCACCTGTTCGACGGCGTGGACCTGCAGGTCGGCGCCGGCCGCCGCCTCGCGATCGTCGGCCCCAACGGAGCCGGCAAGACCACCCTGCTCGAGATCATCACCGGAGAGCAGGAGCCCGACGCCGGAACGGTCACGCGGGCGCGCGACCTCGTCATCGGCTACCTGCGCCAGGAGGTGGCCGAGGGGCGCGGCCAGACGGCCATCGCCGAGGTGCTGGCTGGGGCCGGCGCGGTCACCGGCATCGGGCGCCGGATGCGCCACATCGAGGCCGAGCTGGCCGACGCCAGCCAGGAGGACGAGCTGGCCGAGCTGATGGACGAGTACGGCCGGCTGCAGCATCGCTTCGAGGCCATGGGCGGCTATGGGCTCGAGGCGGAGGCGCGCCGCATCCTGGCCGGCCTGGGCTTCGCGGAGCGCGACATGGAGCGGCGCACGACCGAGTTCTCGGGCGGCTGGATGATGCGCATCGCCCTTGCCCGGCTGCTGCTGCAGAATCCCGACCTGCTGCTGCTGGACGAGCCAACCAACCACCTGGACCTGGCGTCGGTCGAGTGGCTGCAGGGCTTCCTGGCCGAGTACGCCGGGGCCGTGATCCTGGTCAGCCACGACCGTGATTTCATCAACGCGGTCGTCAACCGGGTGGCGGAGCTCCATGCCGGCAGCCTGACGGAGTACGCCGGCGACTACGCCGACTTCGTTGAGCAGCGCGAAGAGCGGATCGGCCAGCTGGAGCGCCAGGCCGCCGCCGAGGGTCGCAAGATCGCCCAGGTCGAGCGCTTCATCGAGCGCTTCCGCTACAAGGCCACCAAGGCGCGGCAGGTCCAGAGTCGCATCAAGGCGCTGGACCGCTTGGAGCGGGTGGCTGCACCAGCGCCGAAGGCCAAGTCTGTCAAGTTCCGATTCCCCGACCCACCGCGCAGTGGCCGGACCGTGATCACCCTGGACGGGATCGTCAAGCGGTACGGGATGCAGACGGTCTACGACGGCCTCGATCTCGTGCTCGAGCGCGGCCAGAAGGTCGCCCTCATTGGGCCCAACGGCGCCGGCAAGAGCACCCTACTGAAGATCCTGGCCGGCGTGCTGCCGTTCGAGGGTGGCAGCCGAGAGCTCGGCTCGAATGTACGGGTGGCGTACTTCGCCCAGCACCAGATCGAGGCGCTGAACCCGGACAACACGGCGCTCCAGGAGCTGACCGGGGCGGCGCCGCGCATGACGAGCAGCGAGGTGCGCAGGCTGCTCGGCGCCTTCCTGTTCTCCGGAGACGCCGTCGACAAGCCGGTGGGCGTCCTCTCCGGCGGCGAGCAGACCCGCCTCGCCCTCGCCAAGCTCATGGCCGATCCGGCCAACCTGCTGTGCCTGGACGAGCCGACCAACCACCTCGACATCGCCAGCCGCGACGTCCTGGAGGACGCCCTGAACGCGTTCCCCGGCACGATCGTGCTGATCACCCACGACCGCTACCTGATCCGCAGCGTGGCCAACATGATCGTAGAAGTCGACGGCGGCACAGCCACCCCCTTCCGCGGGGACTTCGAGTACTACGCCGCCAAGCGTGGCCTGGACATCGAGGCGCGAGGCGCAGTCGAGGGACGCGCCACGCCACGCGGGCTGGAGCGGCGCGAGGCGCGACCACGGGAATCCGCCGCCACCTCCGCAGCACGCAGGCGCGCCGAGGCCGAGGCCCGCAATCGGCGCTACCGTCGGACGCGCGACCTGAAGGCCAGCCTGGCGCGCGTGGAGGCCGATGCTCGTGCAGCCGATGCCGAGCTGGCGGCCACCACCGAGGCCCTGGCCGATCCGCAGGCCTATGCCGATCCAGAGGGCGTCCGCCAGCTCATCGAGCACCACAACGCGGCGCGGGACCGCAGCGATCGGCTGGCCGCCGAGTGGGCGCGGCTGGCTGCGAAGCTGGAGGCGCTGGAGGCCGAGCCGGCCGCGGCCGATCGGCGGTCGTGAGGGCAGCGCGCCCGCGCCGTGACCCCGTCGGCGCGGCGATCGTGCTGGGTGCGGCGGCCTGCTTCGGGACGCTCGGGCCGCTCTCCGACTTCGCCGCGCGGGCCGGTGTCAGCAGCCTGACCTTCGCCACCTGGCGAGCGGCCCTGGGCGCGCTGTGCATTGCGGCCGTCCTGCTTGTCGCCCGGGGCTTCGGCCGCCCCGTCGGCCTCGTCCCGCTCCGCAGGCTGGCGGGACGCGACGGCGGCTGGGTGGCCGCCGCGGCCATCGTCAACGCACTGCTGAACCTGGCCGTCTTCATCGCCTTCGCGCGCGTCGGCATCGTCCTCTCGTTGCTCATGTTCTACCTCTACCCGGCCTGGGTGGCCCTGGCCTCGGTGGTCTGGTTCGGCGAGCGCCTGGACGGGATCCGCTGGACGGCACTCGGCATGTCGCTCGCCGGCAGCGTGCTGGTCGTGGCGGGTGCAGGGAACATCGGCTCCCTGGATGCGCTGGGGATCGGGCTCGCCTTCCTGGGGGGCATCGGCCAGACGTTCTACGTGCTGACCGCCCGCCACGGCTTCGCCGGCATCCCGGGCGCACAGGCGGCGGTGATGACCATGACCGGGGCGACGGTCGTCAGTCTGCTGCTGGCGCTGGCCTTCACCGGCGCGGCCACGCTGATGGAGCCGATGCGCTCGACGCCTGCCCTCTGGCCCGTGGTCCTGGCGGGCGTCGTCGGAGCGGGCGTGCCCACCTTCCTGTACATCACCGGCATCCGCCGGCTGGGACCGCCCACTGCCTCGATCCTGGCCACCTTCGAGCCGGTGGTCGGCGTGGCGCTGGCCGCATGGCTGCTGGGCGAGCGGCCCGCCGTCGCCCAGCTGGCCGGTGGCCTGCTCATCATCGCCGCCGGCATCCTGTTGCAACTGCGGCCACATGCCGAGACCGCCGACCACGAGGCGCTATAAGCGGCTAGGCCATCAGGGCGGCGTGGATCGCCTGGGCCGCGCGGGCGAGCTGGTCCAGTGGGACCTCTGACCACGCCACGCGGAAGCCGCCCTCGTCGAAGCTGCCCGCCCCGTGCGCCGGAACGGGGAGCTGCTCGGGCACCATGCCGGCGGGCCCGACGAGGCTGACGCGTGCGATGTGCTGCTTGCGGTCCACCGCCAGCATCAGCACGCCGTCGGCGGGCGCGCCGCGGCGAGCGACGCGTACCGCGGTCCGCGGCCCCGTGGCATCCACCGAGCGCACCTCGAGCGCCAGCCGGCCGCGCCGGGCCCGGCGCACCGCAACCGGATGCACGACCTCGGCCCCGAGCTCCGCCAGCAGCTCCAGCTGCAGTGCGTCGACCACCGGCAGCAGGCGCGCGGCGGGGACCAGGTGCGGATCGGCCTCCATCACGCCGCCCACGTCCTTGAACAGCTCGCAGCGCTCCGCGCGAAGGGCGACTGCCAGCACGACCGCCGACAGGTCCGTGCCCCCGCGGCCCAGGGTCGTCAGCTCGCCGTGCGATCCGATCCCCTGGAAGCCGGCCACGACCGGCACCACGCCCTCGGCCAGCGCCGCCCGCAGCCGGCGCGGCAGGACCCGGCGTACTTCTGCGCCCAGGTGCGCGGCGGCGGTGCGAATCCCGGCCTCGGCGCCGCTGAACGAGCGCGCCGGGATGCCTCGCGCTCGGAGGCCCAGCGCGAACAGCGCCGCGGACAGCGCCTCGCCGGTGGCCAGGGCCCGGTCCGCCTCGCGCGCGAACGCGGCATCCGGATCGTGGGCGTGCTCGCGCAGCGCGGCGCCGCCGTCGGGAAGCAGCACGGCTGCCGAGGCGAGGATCGCGTCCGTGACGCCCTCGAAGGCGGAGACCACGACCACCGGCCGCAGGCCGGCGGCCCGCTGCTCGGCAACGGCCGCCACCGCGGCAGCGATGTCCCCGGGACGCCGCAGCACCGAGCCACCGAACTTGTCGACGACCACGCCCTCCATCGCGGCACTCTAGCCGGGCTCCACCCCGCTATGGTTAGCGGGCCGTCCGGCGACCGCTGCCGGCCGGTGAGGAGGGTGCTGGTGAACGTCTTCGGTCGGCTGGGCGCATCCGTCATCGGCCTGATCGTGGTTGCCAGCTCGATGCTGCTGGTGCAGCCGGGCCGGGTGATCGCGCTGGAAGGCGACAAGCGCCCGAACCTGCAGATGACGCGCCTGCGCGACTGGCACATCCAGTTCGTCGACGGCCGGCGGCTGCTCCGCTTCACGACGATCTTCGTCAACGCCGGCCGCGGCGCCTTCGAGCTGCGTGGCCACCGCGCCTCGACGCGGGACCGCACGATGTCGATCGACCAGGTCATGTACCGCTGGGACGGGACGACTCGCCGCATCCCCACCGAGGCGATTGCGAAATATGCCGGCGACGGCCACGACCACTGGCACGTGCAGAACGTGGTGATCTACGAGGTGTGGCGCATCGGCGACCTGGCGAACACGCGGCGTGGCGCCAAGACCGGCTTCTGCTTCTTCGACACGACCCCTTGGCGCCTTGGGCTGCCCGGGGCCCGGCAGCACGGCTACTACCAGCAGGAGTGGTGCGGGACCCGGTCGTCGCTGCACAACCGGGTCGGCGTGTCGGTCGGCTGGGGCGACGACTACCCGTGGAACTTCGTGTTCCAGTGGGTCGACATCAGCGGCCTGCCCGGCGGCCGCTACCGGGTGCGCGCCACGGTGGACCTGCGCAACGACTACGACGAGTCGATCGAGGACGACAACTGCACCTGGGCCGTCCTCGACATCCCCGATCCCGGCACCGGCACCACCGTCAAGGTCGAGCACCAGGGCTTCGGCTGCGACGCCGATGCCATGCAGCCGGTCACGTCCTATGCGGGCGCCGAGACGTTCGATCCGCCGCGCGACGTGACGTTCCAGCCGGCCGTGCACATCGGCTACCGGTTCAACTCCAAGGGCACCGAGCTGGGCCGGGTCTGGCGCCACCCGACCATGGCGCGACCGGGGACCGCGACCGTCCGGGCGCCGGTGCCGGGGCGGAGCGGCCAGTGGCTCTACATCGTGTCCGGGCCCTACGCCGGCTACTGGTTCCGAGACACGGCGGACATCGACCTGGCGCCCTGAGCGGGTGACCGGACGGCGCGGCAGCTGGCGCCGCGCCGCATCGGCTCACGAGCTCAGCTGGGCGTGATGCGGATGACCTTGTCGTTCGACCCGTTCGAGGTCGTCAGGTAGAGCTTGTTGCCGGGCCCCAGCACGGCGGCCCGCAGCCGGCCCCAGCGGTTGTTGAACAGCAGGGCGTGGAAGGTTACCGGCGAGCCATCGAGCGCAACGCTGAAGCGGCGAAGGTCGCTCTCCTTCAGGCTGCACACCAGCAGGCTGTTGTCCCAGTCGCCCCAGTTCGCGCCGTTGACGAAGGCCCCGCCCGATGTGGCCCAGGTCGGCCCCTCCGTGGAGAATGCGGGAGCGGTGAAGGCCGGGTGCCCGGGGCACGACATGTTGAAGTGGTTGCGCCCGGTGACGCAGGGCCAGCCGAAGTCCCGGCCCGGCCGGATCCAGTTGACCTCGTCGTCGCGGTCAGGCCCATGCTCGACCGCGTAGACCCGACCGTTCTCGGGGTGGAACGCGATCCCCTGCGGGTTGCGGTGGCCGATGCTGTAGACCCGCGTCGGGCTGCTGTGGCCGGGCCAGATCGGATTGTCGGCGGGGATGCTGCCGTCCCGGTTGACGCGCAGGATCTTGCCATTGAGCTTGTTGGGATCCTGGGCGTCCATCGGGTGGTTCGCGTCGCCCATGCTCAGCCAGATCTTGTGATCCGGTCCCTCCTGCACCGCGCAGCCGTTGTGGATGGTGTTGGCCCGCATGCCGTTGCGGATCAGGTACTTGCTGAAGTCCAGGTGCCAGCCAGCGGTCATCCGGTAGCGGATCAGCTGGTTGCGCCAGGCACCGTTGTCGTTGCGTGAGACGCAGATGTAGACCCAGCGGGTGTTCACGAAGTCGTGGTCGATGGCGATGCCCATCACGCCGGCCTCGCCCTCGGCGTGCACGCGACCGATGGTGCTGGTGGCGATGAGCGGCGCGTTGAGGTTGCCGCTCTCGTAGACGCGGACGCGGCCGGGCCGCTCGGTGACGATCATCCGGCCGCTCGGCGCGAAGGCGATGTCCCACGGGATGACGAGCCCGTTCTGGACGACCCGGCCGGTGAGGGTCGGCGGTGTCACCGCCACCGCGGTGCCGGGCAGCAGCATGGAGACGGCCAGGGCAACGGTGGTCAGGACGACGAGGCGCGGTCGGCGGAGCACGGTTCCCTCCAGGCAGCCAGCGATTTGGAACTGCGGTCACTGTACGCCATGCCGCTGGCCGGATGACCGCGGCCGCGCGCCGCTACGCTGCCGCACATGGGTGCTCCCTCGCCGGCGGCGATTCGCCACCACGTCCTCGCCTGGTTCGCGCGTGAGCGGCGTGACCTGCCGTGGCGCGAAACGCAGGACCCATGGGCGGTGCTCGTCAGCGAGGTGATGCTGCAGCAGACCCAGGCGTCGCGCATCGCGGAGCGCTTCCCGTCCTTCCTCGAGCGTTTCCCCACGCCACGGGCCATGGCCGACGCCTCCGAGGCCGATGTCCTGGCGGCCTGGAGTGGCCTCGGCTACAACCGCCGCGCCCTCAACCTGCGGCGTGCAGCCCGGGCCGTCACCGCCTCCGGCTGGCCGCGGACGGTCGAAGGGCTGCGGAGTCTCCCCGGCGTCGGCCCGTACACCGCGCGCGCGGTGGCGGCCCTGGCCTTCGGAGAACCCGTGGGCGCAGTGGACACCAATGTCCGCCGCTGGCTGGTTCGGCGCTTCGGCCTGCCCGATGCGACGCCCGTCGCCGAGCTCCAGGCCCTGGCCGATGCGCTGGCCGCAGCCGGCGGCCCTCGCACCGACGCGACCGAGGCCGCCAGCTGGATGCATGCCAGCATGGAGTTCGGCGCCACCGTCTGCGCCGCCCGGCGGCCGCGCTGCGATGCCTGTCCCATCGCGCGCGGCTGCCCCAGCCGATCGCGGGTGCGCCGGGTCCCGGTCAACCACCAGCCGGCCCTCGGCGGGTCGCTGCGCGCCGATCGCGGCGCGGTGGTGCGGGCGCTCGTCGCCTCGCCCGGTCACGCGCTGCGCATCAGCGAGCTGGCGTCCGTCGCGGCGAACCCCGACGTCGTCCTCGACAGCCTCGAGCGTGACGGGCTGGCGCATCGACGCGGCAGCCTCGCGCGCCTCGGCAGCCGGGCGACCGGCGGATCGGCGTCTACAATCGAGCCGTGACCATGACCCGTGGCGCCGGGCTCCGTGTGGCGATCGGCGAGCAGATGCCCTCGGTCGGGCTGCGTGCCACCGACGGCTTCCTGCTCAACCTGCGCACCTTCGTCGGCAAGCGGCCGTCGATCGTCGTCTTCTTTGCCGGGCCGAGCGTGCGCGGCGCGCGCCGTGAGGAGGGCGACGCCCTGGCCCGTGCCCTGGCCGATGCGCACCCCCGGCTGGAACGCGCCGGCATCGGACTGGTGGCGGTCACCACCGACTCCGAACGCCAGCAGGCCGAGTACGTGGAGCAGCTGAAGCTGCCGTACCTGCTGTACTGCGACGAGCGGCGCACGGCGGTCGAGCTGCTCGGCATCCCGACCCGTGCCGAACGCGGCAACGTGAACGCCGAGCCCACGGCCTTCGCGGTCAGCATGGACGGGACGATCCTGGACGTCGTGCCGCGCGCGGAGCCGCGCGGCCTGGTGGCTCGGCTGCTCGAGGCCATCAACCCGCCGAGCTAGCGACCCCATCGCGATGCTCGCCGTTCGCTCGCATGCCGCCGGCGACCCGCTGCGGCTGGAGCAGCTGCCGATCCCCGAGCCCACCGGCAGCGAAGTGCGAGTCCGTGTCGCCGGCTGCGGGGTGTGCCACACCGACCTGCATCTCGCGCGCACCGATCGCCTGCGGGTCACGCGGCCGTTGACGCTGGGCCACGAGATCACCGGCTGGGTGGATGCCGCCGGGCCGGACGCCGCCCGCGCCCTGCGCCGGGCGCGGATCAACCCGGACGAAGCGGTCATCGTCTTCGGCGGCTGGGGCTGCGGTGCCTGCCGCGAATGTGCCGCAGGCGAGGAGCAGCGCTGCCTGGACGGCGCGTCGCCGGGCTTCCAGCGCGACGGCGGCTACGCCGAGTACGTGCTCGTCCCACACCCGCGCCACCTCGTCCCGCTGCGTGGCCTCGACGCGGTGGACGCGGCCCCGCTGGCCGACGCGGGGGTGACGCCCTACCGCGCCGTGATGCGTGCCAGTCCCTGGTTGGACGCCGGCGCGCGCGTCCTGCTCATCGGCATGGGCGGGCTTGGCCAGTTCGCCATCCAGTTCCTGCGCCGGGTGAGCGGTTTGACCATCGCCGTGCGAGAGCTGGACCCGGACAAGCTCGCGATCGCCGAGGAGCTGGGAGCCGACCTGGGGGTGCTGGGTGGCGACGAGTCGCTGGTCAGCCTGGGCCTGGGCGGGCATGCGGACGTGGTGTTCGACTTCGTCGGGACCGACGACACGCTGGACTACGCCGCGCGCAACGTCGAGCCTGGCGGCCTGGTGTGCCTGGTGGGCGAGGCCGGGGGGCGCCTGGCCTTCGGCATGGAGCGGCCGCCAATCGAAAGCTATCTGACGGCCGCCGCCTGGGGCTCGCTGGACGACCTGCGCCAGGTGGTGCGCCTCGCGTCGCGTGACCGCCTGCGCTGGAACGTCGAGCGCATGCCGTTGCGCAAGGCCCGCTCCGCCCATGACCGGCTGCTGGCCGGCAAGGTCAGGGGCAGGATCGTGCTCGTCCCGTAGCGAGCAACAGGTCAGTCGCCGAAGAGGCGGCCCAGGATCCCCTTCGGCTTGTCCGGCGCAGCCACGTACCACGGCCCGGACACCGACTCGTACGCCTCGCGGACCGATGCCGCGCCGAGATCGGTGACCGCCAGCTCGCGGCGCGATCCGAGGTTGTCGTTGGCGACCGCGTGCAGCCGGTTGCGCACCTCGTCGAACGCGGCGAGCTCGGCCTCGGGCACCAGCTGGATGCCGATCGTCCAGCTCGTGCCGGCTCGCAGCAGCCAGGCCCGCGCGACCTGCGGCAGCTCAATGAGGGCCCGCTGCAGCTCACCGGCGAACGGCTGCGGGACGTCGGTCGGCGCCTCCAGCGGCGGGAGCTCGCCATAGGGCCGTCGCGCCCGCATCGCCTCCGGCGTGGACGGATCGATCCCGGCGGCCAGGAATGGCAGCACCGCCGCCGGCACCTCCAGCTCGGCCGGGGCGCCCGCGTCGATGACCACCCGCTCGCCCGCGGCCTCGGCCCGCGCGAAGACCTCGCGCGCCGGCAGCTCGATGGCGTCGCTGCCCGGCGGCCCGTACTGGTGGTAGGCCTCCGCCGAGCTGTAGGCGGCCAGGAAGCGCCCCCCGTCATCGGTGCCATGGCGCATCCCCTCGATCGGGACGCGTGCCGGGTCCACCGCCTGCCCGGTCGACGAGCGGATCGGCACCACCAGCGCCATCTGCAGCAGGTCGCCCAGGCCCGGCTCGGTCATGCGGTCGGCGCCTCGGCGCTCACCTTGCCGAGCGCGCTGTCGATCCGCGCCAGCACGCGGTCACGGCCCAGCAGCTCCATCGAGCCGAAGAGCGGAGGCGAGACGCCGCGGCCTGTCACTGCGGCACGCAGCGGTCGGAAGAAGTCGCCGGCCTTCCAGCCCAGCTCCTCGGCGGCCCTGCGGCAGCGGGTTTCCAGCACGTCGGCGCTGAAATCGCCATCGGTCAGGGCGTCCAGGGTGTCGCGGGCGATTGCCAGCGCCCGGGCGGCGTCAGCGGGCGCGCGTCCCTTGGGGACCAGCGCATCGGCGTCGTACAGGGCCGCGACCTCGGCGTCGGACTCCACCAGGAAGGCGGTCAGCTCGGTCGCATCGGCCAGGCGCACCAGCCGCTCCTTGATCAACGGCGTCACCCGCAGCACGGCGGCGTCATCCAGCGCATCCGGCAGGAACGGCCGCAGGCGCAGGGCAAGCTGCTCGTCGGTCAGGCTGCGAATGTAGACCCCGTTGAGGTAATCCAGGCGATCGACATCGAACACGGCGCCCGCCTTGTGCACGTGGGCGAGGTCGAAGCGCTGGCTGAGCTCGTCGAGCGTGAAGATCTCCTCCTCGGTGCCCGGCGACCAGCCCAGGAAGGCCAGGAAGTTGACGAGCGCCTCCGGCAGGTAGCCCTGCTCGCGATAGGCGGTGATCGCGGTCTGTGACTTGCGCTTGCTCATCTTCGAGCGGTCCGGGTTGAGGATGAGCGGGATGTGGCCGAAGCGCGGCTCCCGGTAGCCCAGCGCCCTGATCAGGGCGATGTGCTTGGGCGTGTTGGAGAGGTGGTCCTCGCCGCGGATGACATGGGTGATGTCCATCTTCTCGTCGTCGACCACCACCACGAAGTGGTAGAGCGGGACGCCGCTGGCGCGGACGATGACGAAGTCGCCGAGCAGCGCGTTGTCGAACTCGACTTCGCCACGGATCAGGTCGTCGAAGCGGATGGTCTCCGGCGGCACCTTGAGCCGCACCACCGGCTGGCGGCCCTCGCGGGCGAACTGCTCGCGGTCGGCATGAGTCAGGCGCAGGCAGCGACCGTTGTAGCGCGGCGCCTCCTTCTTTGCCTCCTGCTCCCGGCGAACGGCCTCCAGCTCCTCCGGCGTGCACCAGCAGTGGTAGGCCGCGCCAGATGCCATGAGGCGATCCGCCTCGGCGGCGTACAGGTCCAGCCGCATCGACTGGCGGTAGGGGCCATAGGACCCGATGTCGTCGCCGCGAGCCACCTGCGGGCCTTCGTCCCAGGTGATCCCCAGCCAGTGCAGGGTGTCGATGATGTCCTGCTCCTGCTCGACCGTGCTGCGTGCCAGGTCGGTGTCCTCGATGCGCAGCACGTACGTCCCGCCGACGTGGCGTGCGAACAGGAAGTTGTAGAGGCTGGTGCGCGCGGTGCCGATGTGCAGCGGCCCGGTGGGGCTCGGCGCCATCCGGACGCGAACGGGCAGCTCGCTGGTGTCAGTCATCGGCCGCCGATGGTAGCGAGCGTGAAGGCCGCCCGCACCTCTCCGGATCGGTCGCCGCGCGGGTCCAGCACCGGCGGCGAGCCGAAGTCGGCCAGCCGCCCGGTCACCGCGTCGTCCGCCAGCGCACCCAGCTGCCGAAGCACGGCTACCGTCGCGGTGCTCCGCGCCCGTCGCGCGCCATCGCCGTCCTCGATCTTCAGCGCCACCCCCAGTTGCCCGCCGCCGCGAGCGTGGCCGCCGGGACGCAGCGCCAGGGCCTGGACGCCCTCGGCGCCGCCCTTCGACAGCAGCTTGCGCGGTGCCGCACGCATGAGGGCAGTGTCCAGCTGGCGCCGCTCGCCGGCCACCAGCTCCGGGTGCTCCATCATCGCGTCGCGGATCCGCTCCAGGGCGCGGCGCAGGGCGTCATCGGCCAACCCGGTTGGGTCGGCCAGGACGGCAAACGCACGCGCCAACCGCTCCAGTGGCAGGCCGAAGGTCACGACCCCGCAGCCGTCGGTGGCGGTGACGATCTCCTCGCGGGCAAGCCCGGTGACGGTGGCCACCGTGTCCAGCGCCGCCTGCTGAACCGGGTGGTCCGGCTGCCAGTAGGTCTCCACCGGCCAGCCGGCGGCCTTGGCGTGCAGCGCCATGCCGGCATGCTTGCCCGAGCAGTTGTGGCGCAGCTCGGATGGCGGCTCGCCGTCGCGCAGCAGCCGCTGGGCCGTTTCGCGGTCGTATGGCGGATGGGTGCCGCAGGCCAGCACCTCGCGCGTCAGGCCGCCGGCGCGCAGCAGCCCCTGCACCGTGCGCGCGTGCCGGTCCTCGCCGGCGTGCGAGGCGGCCATGATGGCCAGCGCCTCGGTCGGCGACGGGAAGTCGTAGCTGTCGAAGCGGCCCGACGCCACGAACGGCGCCAGCTGGAACGGCTTGGCGGACGATCGGATGAAGGTCCGGGTGCGGACGTCGCCGACGGACGCAGCCAGGCGCCCGCCACCGTCGACCACCGCCACCGCACCGCGGTGCCGGGACTCGACCGTCTCGCCGCGCGTGACCTCGACCAGGACCGGCGGCGCGCTCGAGGCGGCCGCCGCCCGCGGCCTACTGCCCGTTGCTGCCGGGTCCGGTCGCCGTGCGCTCGCCGCTGGCGGCGGCGTCGCGATCCTGCTTGCTGAAGATGCTGCCCTGGCCCGCCGGCGCCGCGGCTCCGACCGGCTGGGCGGCCTTCTGTGACCCCTGCGAGCCGGCCGACGCGCTGCTGCCCGACGAGCTGCTGCCGGACGAGCTGCTGGCCGGTGGCCGCGCGGCGTCGTGGGTCATGATCACCGAGCCCTCCCAGTGGGCCCCTTCCTTGACGACCAGGACCTGGGTCTTGACCTGGCCCTTGACGCGGCCGGTGGACCCGATCTCGAAGCGCCCGCCGCAGTCGACGTCGCCCTCGTAGTCGCCGTTGATGATCACGTTGTGCGCGGTGATGCCGCTGCGCACCCGGGCCTGGGGGCTGATGATGAGCGTGCCCTGGCACTCGATCTCGCCCTGGGCCTCGCCCTCGATCCGCAGGTCGCGGTCGGAGACGTACTTGCCGTTGAAGCGGGCATGCGGATCGATGACGCTTTCGTTGCCGGCGTCATTGCGGCGGTACTCCGTCGGTGAAGGCGTCACATCGACCTCACTGGTAAGGCTATCGGGATAGAGGTTGCCGACGACATCCTCGCGCGACAAGGCGTCGGACTTGCTGTCTCGCTTGGATCCGAAGACCACGGGCTGGCTCCTTCCTCTTCGGGCGACGGCCTGGGCACGTCGGTCGTGCGGGGCTCTGGCAGGGACCGATAGCCTAGCAGCACGTTTCGAAAGGAGGTAGTCCCACGTCTGGCCAGGACCCCCTCCCCGAGCTGCTGGACACGATCCGCTTCTACGCGCGTGACATCCCCGCCCAGGGATCGCCGGTCTACGCCGCGCTATGCGCCTCCCTGGCCGAGGACGCCGACCGGGCGCGGATCATCCTGCGCGCTCCGCCTGCCTTCCATACCCCACTGATCCTGCTGGCCGCGGTCCACCACCTGCTGCTGTCCGGGGCCGATGGCGCCCTCGGCGAGTACTACGCCACCGTGGCCGGCGATGGGGCGCGTCCGGTCGACGACGCGCTGTACCCGACGTTTGCCACGTTCCTGGACGCGCATCGTTCGGAGCTCGAAGCGCTGGTCGCGACCCACACCACCCAGACCAACGAGGCGCGGCGCACGGTCGTCACCCTGCCGGCGCTGGGCCTGGTGGCGGGCGAGCGTGGCCTGCCGCTGGCCCTGCTGGAGGTCGGGGCCAGCGCCGGGCTCAACCTGTTGGTCGATCGCTTCGGCTTCCGCATCGGCCCCGTGGAGGCAGGCATGGCGGCGTCAGGCGTTCACCTGGACTGCGAGGTTCGGGGCGACCTGCTGCCGCCGGTGCCGACCAGCGTGTCCGTCGCCTGGCGGCTGGGCGTGGACCTGAACCCGCTCGACGCTCGCGACCCGGATACGCGAGCCTGGCTGCGTGCCCTCGTCTGGCCGGAGCACCGCGACCGGATGGCCGTCCTGGACGCAGCGCTGGCGATTGCCGAGCTTCACCCGCCGCCGCTGGTCCGTGGCGACCTGACCACGGACCTGCCGGAGCTCGGCGCCAGCGCGCCTGGGGCATCGGCCCTGGTCGTGGTCTCGACCTGGGTGCTGGCCTACGTGACGCCAAGCCTGCGTCACACCTTCGTCGGCGAGCTTCGGCAGCTGGCTGCCGAGCGCGGTGCCGATGTCTGGCTGGTCGTCGGAGAGGGCCAGTCCATCCTCGGCTCGCTGGGGCTGGGCCTGACCGACGAGCCGCCCGATGGCTACGGCCCGTCGATGCTGGCTCTCTGCCGCTTCCGCCCCGACGGCTCGGACGAGAGCCGCCTCCTGGCCGAGTGCCACGCCCACGGCCGCTGGATCCGCTGGCTGGATGCCGCGACCGCGGTTCCCGCTGGCGAGCCCGCGTAGAATCCCGGCGATGGATGCCGCCCGCTACCCCACCCTGCACGTCAGCCACCACCCGCTGGTCGCCCACAAGCTGTCGATCCTGCGGGACGTGGGCACCGACACCAAGAAGTTCCGCGAGCTGGTCCGGGAGCTCACCTGGCTGCTTGGCTACGAGGCGATGGCCGATCTGGCCACGCGCCCCCGGACGGTGCAGACCCCCCTCGAGGCGATGGAGGGCGCCGAGGTCGAGCCCAAGGTCGGGCTGGTGCCGGTGCTCCGCGCCGGGCTGGGCATGGTCGACGCCATGCTCGAGCTCATTCCCACCGCCCAGGTGTGGCACATCGGCCTCTACCGCGACGAGCGGACCCTGAAGCCGGTCGAGTACTACAACAAGCTGCCGGACGCCGCCACCGTCCAGGTCTGCCTGATCCTGGACCCGATGCTGGCCACCGGGGGCTCTTCCTCGGCCACGGTCGACATCCTCAAGGCCTGGGGCGCGCAGAACATCAAGCAGGTGAGCCTCATCGCCGCGCCGGAGGGGGTGGCCACGCTGGCGGCCGCGCACCCGGACGTCGACGTCCACGTCGCTGCCGTCGACCGGGAGCTGAACGAGCGCGGGTACATCGTCCCGGGCCTCGGCGACGCCGGCGACCGGCAGTTCGGCACCTTCGCCGGCCCCGCCTCCGAGCCCGGCCACGGGCCGACCGACGAGACCGCGGAAGTGGTGCGGCGCCTGCAGCGGGACCTCGCCGGCTCCTGATCCGACGCCGCGCGCGCGGCGCGCAAAGAAATGTCCCGGAGGAACTGCCCCCGGCCCGTTGATGCAATCTCCGGAACCGTTGGCCGCCCCTTCGGGACGACTACAGGATAGGCGGCGCGCCGCCGGCGGCACAACCCCCGTTATCCCCGACTTTCAGCGCCGATCTCCGACTTATCCACGACGTATCCCCGACGTGGGCCTCAGGCCGAGCCGCCACTTCCGTTGCCCGAGCTGCCGTTGCCGCCGAGCCACGGCCGCGGCGTGGCCAGGGAAGGCTCTGCCTCCAGCGGGGCACGTTCCGGCTCGGGGGTCTCGGGCGTCTCGTCACCGGTCTCCGGCGCAAGCGGCGCGGCCGCGGCCGCATCGGCGTCGGCATGGATCACGTGCATCACCGCGTTGATCAGCGCCAGGTGGGTGAAAGCCTGCGGGAAGTTGCCGAGGTGGCGGCCGCTTTGCGGATCGATCTCCTCGCCGAACAGGCCCAGCGGGCTGGCGAAGGAGAGCATCCGCTCGCACAGGCGTCGGGCCTGCTCCAGCTCGCCGGTCTCCACGAGTGCCGAAACGAGCCAGAACGAGCAGATGGCGAACGTTCCCTCGGTGCCCGACAGGCCGTCATCGGTCTCCTCGGTCCGGTAGCGCAGGACGAGACCGTCGACCGTCAGCTCATCGGCGATCGCCTGGACCGTGCGCCGGATGCGCTCGTCCTCCGGCGGCAGGAAGCGCACCAGCGGCAGCAGCAGCAGTGATGCGTCCAGGGCGTCGGTGTCGTAGTGCTGGGTGAACACGCCACGGCGGTCCACGCCGTTGGCGAGGACGTCGGCATGGATCTCGTCCGCTGCCGCCTGCCAGCGCCTGGCCTTCTCGTCGTCCTGCCGCAGCCGGGCCAGCCGCGCCCCGCGGTCGCAGGCCACCCAGCACATGACCTTGGAACTGGTGAAGTGCTTCGGGTCACCACGGACCTCCCACACGCCCCGATCCGGCTCGCGCCAGTGGGCGATGGCCTTCTCCACCTGGCGCACCAGGATCGGCCAGATGGACTCGTCCAGCCGATCGCGCGACTTGGTATGCAGGTAGACGGAGTCGAGCATCGCGCCCCAGACGTCGTGCTGGCGCTGCCTGAACGCTCCATTGCCGATGCGCACCGGTCGCGCGCCCTCGTAGCCGCCCAGGTGGTCCAGAGTCCGCTCGGTGAGGTCCCGCTCGCCGCCGACGCCGTACATGACCTGCAGCTCGTCGTCACCGGCGACCTCGGCGATGAAGTACAGGAAGTCGTTTGCCTCCCAGTCGAAGCCCAGGGTGTAGAGGCCCCACAGGGCGAAGGTGGAGTCGCGAATCCAGGAGTAGCGGTAGTCCCAGTTGCGCTCGCCGCCGGGGGTCTCGGGCAGCGAGGTGGTGGGCGCGGCCACCACCGCGCCGGTCGGCGCATAGGTCAGCCCCTTCAGCGTCAGCGCGGAGCGCTCCAGGTAGGTGCGCCACGGATGGTCCGGGAAGTGGCCGCGGGCCAGCCAGTGCTGCCAGTGGTGCGCCGTCCACACCAGCCGCCCGTAGGCATCGTCATAGGTGCGTGGCGGCGCGGGCAGGCCCCAGGACAGGGCGACGAATCGGCTCTGCCCCTCTTTGATGAGGGTTCGCGCGATCGCGCGCGGGCCCTCGAAGCCGATGTTCAGGTCGCTGGTCAGGGTCAGGTGCTGGCCGTCGGACGGGGCGTTGCAGACCCCCTGGTGGTAGCCCGACTCGGTGTACGACCACGACCCAAAGCTCTCGCCGTAGTCGAAGCGTGGCTCGCAGTCCATGCTGAGCTGCACCTCGCCGTTCACGCAGCGGACGGTCCGCAGCAGGATGTGCTCGGCGTCGTAGTCGGTGGGCGCCCGGCGCTGCGAGCGCGAGCGCTCCGCCTCCGCATGCCAGGGGCCGATGAGCAGCACGTCGCGAACGATGATCCAGCCGGTGGGCGTGCCCCAGCTCGTCTCGAGCACCGTGGTGCCGGGCAGGTAGCGCCGGGACGCAGGGACCTGCACGTCGGACGGGCCGAGGCGGAAGCCACCGGCGTCTCGGTCCAGGATCGAGCCGAAGACGCTCGGGGCGTCGAAGCGGGGCACGCAGAGCCACTCGACGTTGCCCGATGGCGCGACCAGCGCGGCCGTCTCGCAATCCGACAGGAAGCCGTATTCGGCGATCGGCGGGAACGGCGAGCCGCCGTAGACGGGGCGTCCGCTGGGTCCCATCAAGGCCATCGGCCCCATGCCGCGGCTGTTGTGCACGCTCACCTCCCCTTCGGGGTCGTCAGTCTTACCACCATGTCGCCTCTGATACCAGCCCCCGAGCGGCGCGGCGGACCGCCGACGCGGCTGCGCTACACTCGGGCCCGATGCCCGATTCACTCGTGAAGGTGGCCGTCACCGGCGCCGCCGGCCAGATCGGCTACGCGCTCCTTTTCCGCATCGCCTCGGGGCAGATGTTCGGCCCGGACACGAAGGTCGACCTGCAGCTGCTCGAGCTCGAGGCCGCGCTCCCCGCGCTGGAGGGCGTTGCCATGGAGCTCGACGACTGCGCCTTTCCGCTCCTCAACCGCGTCGTCCGCACGTCTGATGCCAATCGCGCCTTCGACGGCGCCAACTGGGCTCTCCTCGTCGGCGCGGTGCCGCGCAAGGCGGGCATGGAACGCAAGGACCTGCTGACGGTCAACGGCGGCATCTTCACCGGCCAGGGCCGCGCCATCGGCGCGCATGCCGCGGATGACGTCCGCGTGCTGGTGGTCGGCAACCCGTGCAACACCAATTGCCTCATCGCCGCCTCGAGCGCGCCGCAGGTTCCTGACGACCGCTGGTTCGCCATGACGATGCTCGACGAGAACCGCGGCCGCTACCAGCTGGCGCGCAAGGCGAAGGTGCCGATCGAGGAGGTGCGCGACCTGGCGGTGTGGGGCAACCATTCCAGCACCCAGTTTCCTGACGTGTACCACGCCACGGTCGGCGGGCGGCCGGCCCCCGACGTCATCGGCGACGAGGCGTGGCTGCAGGGCGAGTTCCTGGAGACGATCCAGCAGCGCGGGGCGGCCATCATCACCGCCCGCGGCCAGTCGAGCGCGGCCTCTGCCGCCAACGCGGTGATCGACACGGTGCGCAACATCGCCCAGCCGACCGGCGAGAAGTTCAGCACGGCCGTCCGGGCCCCGGCGGACGCATCGGGCTATGGCATTCCGGCCGGGCTTGTGTTCGGATATCCGGTGCGGGCGACTGCTCCCGGAAAGGTGGAAATCGTGCAGGGCATCGAGCACGGACCGTGGGCACAGGCGAAGATCGATGCCACCCGCGATGAGCTCATCGAGGAGCGTGAGGCCGTGAAGGACCTGCTGTCATGACCAACCAGGCGCCGCCCCGAACCGACGTCGCCGCCCTCACCTACGGCGACCGCACCGTCGAGTTGCCGGTGGTCGAGGGCACCGAGGGCGAGCTGGGGGCCGATATCTCCCGGCTGCGGTCCGAGACGGGGCTGATCACCCTCGACCCCGGCTACGGCAACACCGGCTCGACGCGCTCGGCCATCACCTTCGTCGATGGCGAGAACGGCATCCTGCGCTACCGCGGCTACCCCATCGAGCAGCTGGCCGAGGCGAGCAACTTCCTGGAGGTCGCCTACCTGCTGATCAACGGCGACCTGCCCAGCCGCGCTCAGCTGGACGCGTTCAGCGCCGAGATCACGCACCACACCCTGATCCGCGAGGAGATGCGCCACTTCTTCGACTCGTTCCCGCACGAGGCGCACCCCATGGCGGTGCTTGCCTCCGGAACGGTGGGGATGAGCACCTTCTACCCGGACAGCCACGACATCGCCGATCCGGCCGCGGTCGAGCTCACCATCCTGCGGCTGATCGCCAAGCTGCCGACGCTGGCCGCCTGGTCGTTCAAGAAGGCCATCGGCCAGCCCTACGTCTACCCGCGCAACGACCTCGGCTACGCGGCCAACCTGCTGCACATGATGTTCGCGGTGCCGTCCGAGCCGTACGAGGTCCAGCCGGAGGTCGCCAAGGCCCTGGACCTGCTGCTGATCCTGCATGCCGACCACGAGCAGAACGCATCGGCGGCCACCGTCCGCATGGTCGGCAGCACCCACGTCAACCTGTACGCCTCCATCAGCGCCGGCATCTCGGCCCTGTGGGGCCCGCTGCACGGCGGCGCCAACGAGGCGGTCATCCGGACGCTGGAGCAGATCGTGGCCGACGGCGGCAACGTGCAGAAGTGGGTTGACAAGGCCAAGGATCCCAACGATTCGTTCCGGCTGGCCGGGTTCGGGCACCGGGTCTACAAGAACTTCGACCCGCGGGCCAAGATCATCAAGCGGGCGGCAGAGAACGTGCTGGCTGCCATGGGCGCCGACGACGAGCTGTTCGAGGTGGCCAAGAAGCTGGAGGAGGTCGCGGTCCGCGACGAGTACTTCGTCCAGCGCAAGCTGTACGCCAACGTCGACTTCTACTCCGGCCTCATCTACCACGCCATCGGCTTCCCCAAGAACATGTTCACCAACTGCTTCGCCATCGGCCGTCTGCCCGGCTGGATCGCCCAGTGGCAGGAGATGATCCGCGACCCGGACACGAAGATCGGAAGGCCGCGGCAGGTGTACACCGGCCCGCCCGAGCGGGCCTACGTCCCCATCGACGAGCGGTGAGGGCGCGGCCGCCTGGCCGGCAGCCAGTCACAAATCTGACACTTCCGCCCGCCGCCCTCCGCCCTAACATCGGCCGAACATGGAATTGACCATCCTCGGCCGCAGTCCGGCGCGGCCGAACCCGGGCGAAGCCTGCGCCGGCTACCTCGTCGAGGGCGGCGGCTCGCGCATCCTCCTGGATGTCGGGCCGGGCATCGTCGCGCAGCTGCTGCGCCGCAACACGCCGGACGAGCTGGACGCGGTGGTCGTCAGCCACATGCACACCGACCATTGCCTGGACCTGGTGACGCTGCGCTACTCGTATCCGTGGATCGACGTGGCCAAGAAGCGGCTGCTGGTGATCGTCCCGCCAGGCTCCACCGCCCAGCTGGCCGAGCTGGCGCTCGGCGCCGGCTACGCCAACTTCTTCGACAAGAGCTTCATCTTCGTGGAGCACGACGGGAAGCGGCCCATCGAGGTCGGCAACCTGCGGCTCGAGCCGGACGAGACGCAGCACTACGTGCGGACCTGGGGCTTCCGCATCAGCGCCCGCGGTGCCGGCGAGGAGCCCGATCGCATCCTGGCCTACTCGGCCGATGCCGGGCCCTGCCCGGCCCTGCCCCGCATCGCCGACGAGTCAAACCTCTTCCTCTGCGAGGCCGGCCTGCGCTCCCTGGCCGAGGATGATCCCGAGCCGCAGTCGCGCGGCCACCTGCTGCCGTCCGAGGCAGCGCGCCTGGCGCGCGAAGCCAAGGCGCGGCGCCTGCTGCTCACCCACGTGCCCCTGCCCGATGGCGGCAAGTGGGCCATGGAGGAGGCCGCCTCGGAATTCGAGGGTCCGCTGGAGATCGCCGAGCCGCTGAAGACCTACGAGGTCTAGCGGCCCGCTCCCTCGAGGCGCGCCCCGGCGATGTAACGGTCGGCGGCCCAGGTGACCAGGGCCCACAGCATCGACAGGATCAGCGTCACGCCGACCAGGATGGCCGCCAGGGGGACGAAGCCCGGGCCGATGCCGGCGCCGAGCATCAGCGCCCCCAGCCCGATGACCAGCACGATGCTCCCGATCATGGCCAGGCCGATCTTGGCGGCGGTGAGCCCGAACCAGGCCAGCGAGTGGCCCTGTGCGCGGCCGGTCAGCCACAGCAGGGTGGGGCCTGCAGCGCCGAAGACGGCGATGTACAGGCCCAGCGAGCTGAACAGCTCGCCGGGACCGAGGTGCTGGTTCAGCACGGTGGCCGCGAAGGCCCAGGCGGCCAGCAGGGCGCTGGCGGCGCCGGTCCCGATGAGCCAGACGAGCAGCAGCGTCGCGGTGCCGGTGGACAGCCGCTCGACCATCTCACCGTCCGAGCCCTCCACCAGCTCGGTGGGACCCTCCGGTGCGAGCTCGGGCGGTTCGCCGTTGCGCTGGTCCGTTGGCCGCTCAGCGCTCACGAGCGGGAGATGCCGGCGCCGGCGAAGGCCGCTTCCAGGTCGCCGATGAGGTCGTCGGCTGACTCGATGCCGACCGACAGGCGCACCAGCCCGGCCGGCACGGCCAGCGGCGACTCCGCGACCGAGGCATGGGTCATGGCGTGCGGAAGCTCGATGAGCGACTCCACCGCGCCCAGCGACTCGGCCAGCGTGAAGAGGCGGGTGCAGGCCACGAAGCGGTGGGCGGCGTCGTCATCGGCGGCCAGCTCGAAGCTGACCATGGCCCCCGGCAGGCGCATCTGGACGGCGCACAGCTCCCGCTGCGGGTTGCCCTCCAGCCCCGGGTAGTAGACCCGCTGCACTTCTGGACGCCCGTCGAGCCAGTCCGCGATGGCCCGTGCGTTCTCGCAGGCCCGATCCATGCGCACCGCCAGGGTCCGGATGCCGCGCAGCACCAGCCAGCAGTCGAAGGGGGACGGCACCGCGCCCGCGGCGTTCTGGTGGAACCGCAGCCGCTCGGCCAGGTCGTCGCGACCGGTGGCCACCAGGCCGCCGACCACGTCGGAGTGGCCGCCGAGGTACTTCGTCGCCGAGTGCAGGACCAGGTCCGCGCCCAGCTCCAGCGGCCGCTGCAGGTAGGGCGTGGCGAACGTGTTGTCGACCACGCTGAGCGCGCCGGCACCCCGCGCCAGCTCGGACAGGCGCCGGATGTCCACGATCTTGAGCGTCGGATTGGTGGGGGTCTCGATCCAGACCATGGCCACCGGTCCACGGTCCGCCGCCAGCGCGGCGGCTACCGCGTCCGCATCGGCCAGGTCGATCGGCTCCGGGAGCACCCCGTACCGACGCCAGACCTTGTCCGCCAGCCGCCAGGTGCCGCCGTACACGTCGTCCGACATGAGGATCCGCTCGCCCGGCTCGACCAGGTACAGCAGGTTCTGGGTGGCGGCCAAACCGGAGGCATAGGCGAAGCCGTGCGTCGCCGTCTCGAGCGCGGCGATCGCGCCTTCCAGCGCGGTGCGCGTCGGATTGCCGGAGCGGCTGTACTCGTAGCCGCCGCGCGGCTGGCCGACGGCGTCCTGCTTGAAGGTGGTGCTCATCTGGATGGGCGCCACCACCGCGCCCGTGGCCGGATCCGGCTCGACGCCGGCATGCACTGCCAGCGTCTCGAAGCTGTCGCGCGGGGTGTCCGTCATCCGCGCCGGCTGGAGCCGATGAGCCACCAGGTCGCCGGCAGCAGGCCTGCCGCCAGCCCGATCTTCAGCGCGTCGCCGACGAGGAAGGGCGTCACGCCGTACTCCAGGCCTTTCGACAGGTCGACGCCCAGCGCGGCCATCAGCCACGGCAGGCCGATGGCGTAGATCACCAGGTTGCCGGCGACCATGAGGCCGATGGTGCCCGGCACGGTGCGGTCCGCACCGCGCCGTGCCAGCACACCGACGATGCCGGCCGCGACCACGAACCCGACGATGTAGCCGAACGACGCGAACGCCATGCCGGACCTGCCTTCGGCGAACCAGCCCAACCCAGCCACGCCGACGAGGAGGTACAGGAGCATGGACGCGCTGCCGCGGACCGGACCCAGCGCCGCGCCGGCCAGCAGCACGGTGAAGGTCTGGAGCGTGATCGGCACCGGGGTGAACGGGAGGGGGATCGAGATCTGGGCCGCCAATCCCGTCAGCGCCGCCGCCCCCACGATCAGCGCCGCGTCGCGCAGGGCGGCTCCCGGCAGGAGATCGGCCAGCACCCGCCGGCGGGCGGGCGCGGTGAGGAGGGTCATCGGGTTCGCGGGAAGCCCAGGTCGACCTGGCTGGTGCCCGGGTCGGGCCAGCGCGCGGTGACGACCTTGCCTCGCGTGTAGAACTGGATGCCCTCGGGCCCGTACATGTGCAGATCTCCGAACAGCGATGATTTCCAGCCCCCGAAGCTGTAGTAGGCCACCGGCACCGGGATCGGGACGTTGATGCCCACCATGCCGACGTTGATGTCGAACTGGAACTGGCGCGCCGCCCCGCCGTCGCGGGTGAAGATCGCCGTGCCGTTGGCGTAGGGATTCTGCTCGATGACCTCGACCGCCTCCGCGTAGGTCGGGACGCGCACGATCTCCAGCACCGGGCCGAAGATCTCGTTGCGGTAGCACTCCATCTCCGGCGTCACGTGGTCCAGCAGGCTGACGCCCAGGAAGAAGCCGCCGTCGTCCTGCGAATAGAGGACGTGCTCGCGCCCGTCGACCCGCAGCGTGGCACCTGCCTCGCGCCCCGCGTCCAGGAAGCCGGCCACCCGGTCCCGATGCTCGCGGGTGATGAGCGGCCCCATCTCCGAGCCTTCGTCGCTGCCCGGTCCGACCTTGATCTTCGGCAGCCGGTCCTCGATTGCCTCCACCAGCGGATCCGCCACGTCGCCCACCGCCACTACCACGCTGATCGCCATGCAGCGCTCGCCGGCCGAGCCGTATGCCGCGGACACGGCCGCATCGGCCGCCATGCCGATGTCGGCGTCGGGCAGGACCACCATGTGGTTCTTGGCCCCGCCCAGCGCCTGCACCCGCTTGCCGTGCCTGGTGCCCGTCTCGTAGATGTAGCGGGCGATCGGTGTCGAGCCGACGAAGCTGATGGCGGCGATGTCCGGGTGCTCCAGCAGCCGATCGACCGCCACCTTGTCGCCGTGGATCACGTTGAAGACACCGTCCGGCACCCCGGCCTCCCGCAGCAGCTCGGCCAGGTAGACCGAGGCCGACGGGTCCTTCTCGGACGGCTTCAGCACGAACGTGTTGCCGCAGGCGATGGCGTTGGCGAACATCCACATCGGCACCATGGCCGGGAAGTTGAACGGGGTGATGCCGGCCACCACGCCCAGCGGCTGGCGGATCTGGTACACGTCGATGCCGGTCGAGGCCTGCTCACTGAACTGGCCCTTCAGCAGCTGCGAGATGCCGGTGGCGAACTCCAGGTTCTCCAGCCCGCGGGCCACCTCGCCCAGGGCGTCGGTGGGCACCTTGCCGTGCTCGGCGGTCAGGAAGGCGGCGATGTCCCGGCGGTGCTCGTCCACCAGGTTCCGGATGCGGAACATGATCTCGGTCCGGCGGCTGAGCGACGTGGCGCGCCAGGCGGGGAACGCCTCGCGGGCCGTCCGGACCGCGGCGTCGACCTCCTCGACCGAGGCGAAGTCGACCTCGCGGGCCACTTCGCCGGTGGCCGGGTTATAGACGGGGCCACTGCGACCGCTGGTCCCGGGCACGCGGCGGCCGCCGATCCAGTGGTTGACGCGGTCGTGGACGGGCGCTGCGGATGCGGGTGTCGGCTCCGCGATCTGTGTCATGGCTTGGCACCTGCCTGCGGTGGTCCGCTGACTTTACCCCTCAGGCTCGACGGCGTCAGCGACCCTCACTCCGGCCGAGGCGGCTGCACCTCGCCACGGCGCACGACGACCCGCGCCCGAGTGTTGCGCCAGTCATAGTCCGCCACTCGCTCATCGGTGCCCAGCAGCCCGTTGGCGCGCAGCCAGTCGTCGTTGAACAGCTTCGCAATGTAGTTGCGGCCGCTGTCCGGCAGCAGCACCACGAACAGCGCATCGGGGTCGTCCAGGTCGCGGGCGACCTGGAGCGCCACCCACAGCGCCGTGCCTGCTGACTCCCCCACCAGGATGCCCTCGCTCGCCGTCGCCTGGCGGGCGGTGAGCATCGCATCGCGGTCGGAGCAGCGGACGATCACGTCGCAGATCTCGGGATCGTAGGTGGTCGGCCAGAAGTCCTCGCCCACACCTTCGGTCAGGTATGGTCGCGGATCGGCGCCGGAGTAGACGCTGCCGTCCGGATCGGCGCCGATGACGGTGACGCCCGGGTTCTTTTCTCGCAGGTAGCGGGCGGCGCCGCTGATGGTGCCACCGGTGCCCAGGCCGGCCACGAAGTGGGTGACTCGCCCGTCGGTCGCCTCCCAGATTTCGGGACCCGTGGTCAGGTAATGCGCCTCCGGGTTGGCGGGATTGGCGTACTGGTCCGGCTTCCAGGCGCCGGGCGTCTCGCGCGCCAGCCGATCCGAGACCCGATAGTAGGAACGCTCGTCGTCCGGGTCGACGTCCGCGGGGCAGACCACCACGTCCGCGCCGTAGGCGCGCAGCAGGGCGCGCTTCTCTTCCGATTGCTTGTCGGCCATGACGAAGATGCACCGATAGCCCTTGATTGCCGCCGCCATGGCCAGGCCGACCCCGGTGTTGCCGCTGGTCGGCTCCACGATCACGCCACCGGGCTGCAGCAGGCCGGCCCGCTCGGCCGCCTCGATCATGGGCAGCGCAATGCGGTCCTTGACCGATCCGCCGGGGTTCATGTGCTCCAGCTTGGCGACGATCCGCGGCACCACCCCGCCGGCCAGGCGGTCCAGGGCCACCAGCGGGGTGTGGCCGATGGCCGCGGTCACATCGGGCAGGATGCCCCGATCAGCCAGGGCTGGGCTCCGTGCTTGGCTCGGTGGGGCCGGGCCGAGCGCGCTCGGCGGCCTCGCGCGCGGCAATCTCCTTCAGGAAGGCACCGGGCACGCCCCAGCCGCGGGCGTGCCGCAGCCAGAGGAAGACGCCGGAGGCGATGAACGTGATGACCCCCAGCCAGATGGCGGTCGGAATCCCGGCGATCACCCAGTTCTCGACGCGGAACGTCTCGAGCCAGGTGCGCACCGCGGCGTACCACATCAGGTAGATCAGCAGGATGTCGCCGTCGTAGAGCCGATGCGCCAGCCGGCGGCCGATCCACAGGATGAAGACGAAGCCGACCAGGTTGAGCAGCGCCTCGTAGGCGAACAGGGGATGAAAGCGGGTCGTGTCGACCGGGAACGCGGCCAGGTTGGTCCAGTCGCCGATGCGGTGCGCGGCATCGATGGGGATGCCCCATGGCAGGGTGGTGGGCGGCCCGTACAGCTCCTGGTTCACAAAGTTGCCGAGCCGGCCAATGGCCTGGCCCAGCAGCATCACCGAGGCAAAGATGTCGAACCAGCGCAGCGTGTTGAGCTTTGCCCAGCGGGTATAGAGCCAGATCGCCAGCACGCCACCGATGACGGCACCCGGAATGCCGAGCCCACCGTTCCAAATCTGCGGGATCAGGGCCGGGTTCTTGGAGTAGACCGGGCCCCACTCGTGGATGACGTGATAGAGGCGAGCGGCAATCACCGCCAGCACCAGGACCGGCAGCAGCATCGCCCAGCCGGTGTCCGGGTTCTCGCCGCGGCGGCGGGCCTCGATGCCGCCGACCCAGCCGGCGGCCAGCACGGCGGTGGCGATGATGATCCCGTACCAGTGCACCTGGAAGCCGCCGATCTGGAGGGCGATGGGGTTGATCACGCGGCCGATTCTACCCCGGCTCGCCGGCGGTCCCCTGCAGCGCGTCCTGGGCCGAGGTCTCCCGCTCGAGGAGCGTCGGCGCTTCCGGGAAGCGGTCCAGCCGCCAGAGCATTGGGAAGAGGAAGGTCCAGCCGACCGCCACGATCAGCGTCGCCGCGCCGCCGATCAGGATGGCGGGCACCACACCCCACCATGCCGCCGTTACGCCGGATTCGAACTCGCCCAGCTCGTTCGAGGCGCCAATGAAGACCGCATTCACCGCGCTCACCCGGCCGCGGATCGCATCCGGCGTCTGGAGCTGCACCAGCAGGTGGCGGACGAACATGCTGATCATGTCCGACGCCCCCAGCACCGTCAGCGCCACCAGCGACAGTACGAAGCTGTGCGACAACCCGAAGACGACGATCGACAACCCGAAGACCGCCACGCCACCGAACAGCCAGCGGCCCACGGCGCGGCGGATCGGCTGCCAGGCCAGCGCGCCACCGGCGACCGCGGCGCCCACTGCCGGCGCGGCGCGCAGCAGCCCCAGGCCGGTGGGGCCGACGTGCAGGACGTCGATGGCGATCGCCGGCAGCAGGGCCGTCGCGCCGCCGAACAGCACCGCGAACAGGTCCAGCGAGATCGAGCCCAGGATGGGCCGATGGCTGCGCACAAAGCGGACGCCGGTCAACAGCTCGCCCAGCCCAGAGGGGCGTCGTGCCGTCTCCTCGGTCCGGCCGCCGCCCTGCAGCCCCCAGACCATGACGGCGGCCGCCAGGACCAGGACCGTGACGGTGGCGTAGACCACCGGCAGGCCCACCAGGATCAGGAGGCCACCGACCGAGGGGCCGCCGATGGTGGCCAGCTGGATGACCGAGGTGTTGAGCGCCACTGCATTGCCGTAGGCGTGGCGCGGCACCAGGTTGATCAGGATGGCCTGGTTGGTCGGCATGTTGAACGCCCGGCTGACGCCCACGATGGAGATGACCGCGAAGATCGGCAGCGCCGAGGTCAGGCCCACCAGGCTGATGGCCAGCAACGCCGCGCTGGCCACGGCGGTCAGCAGATAGCAGCCGAAGATCACCCGTCGGCGGTCGTAGTGGTCCGCGACGTGGCCGGCGGGCAGCACCAGCACCACGAACGGCAGGAACTGCGACAGGCCGATCAGCCCCAGGTCGAGCGGGTTGTGGGTGGTCGCATAGACCTGGAAGCCGACCGCCACGGTCTGCATCTGGACGGCGATGCCGACCAGGAAGCGGGCGCTCAGGTAGCGCCGCACGTCGGGATAGGCCAGGGACGAGAAGCGCGTCGACACGGGTCGCGCAGCATACCGGCGCCGCAGTGCCACCGCAGTCGGCAAGTGGCAGACTGCGCGGCACATCTCGCCGCGGAGGGACGAGGTACCGATGCACGAGCGCCCGGCCACGCCGACGGCGGCCGACAACCGCGACC
>DATBJR010000114.1:0-2410 GCA_036556325.1 Candidatus Limnocylindria bacterium
CGTATCGCGCCGACCAAGTGCTGGCCGGCGTCCATCGGCCGAACGTCGCAGGCTTCGGGGCCATGACCGACCTGCCGACGTCGCTGCGTGAGTCCCTGGCCGATGCCTACCGCTTCTCGACCATCGCCCGAAGCCACGTGCTCGAGGCCGATGGCGGCCTGACCGCCAAGGCCGTGCACGAGCTGTCGGATGGGCAGCGCGTGGAATCGGTCCTGATGCGTTACGCGGGGCGGGGTGGTGCGGTGACCCGCACCACCATCTGCATCTCGAGCCAGGCAGGCTGCGCGGTGGGGTGCCCGTTCTGCGCCACCGGCCAGGCGGGCTTTGCCCGCCAGCTGAGCCCGGGCGAGATCGTCGACCAGGTCCTGCACTGGCATCGGCCACCCTGGCAGGCGCTGGGTGCCGATTGGCCGTCGGCCGCCGATGGTGGCCACTACAACATCGTGTTCATGGGCATGGGCGAGCCGCTGAACAACACGGACCGCGTGTTCGAGGCGGTGCGCCTGCTGAACGACCGCTCGCGGCTCGGCATCGGCGCGCGGCATATCACCGTCAGCACCTCCGGCGTCGTCCCCGGCATGGACCGCATGGTGGAGGAGCTGCCCCAGGTGAACCTCGCCATCAGCCTGCACGCCGCCGATGACGCGCTTCGCACCGAGCTGGTCCCCATCAACCGCAAATGGCCGGTCGACGAGGTCATCGCCGCCGGACAGCGGTTCTCGCAGCGCACCGGGCGCCGGGTGAGCCTGGAATACGTGATGATCGACGGCGTGAACGACTCACTGCCGCTGGCCGAGCGCCTGGCCGGTGTGGCGCACGGCTGGCGGAGTCACGTCAATCTCATCCCGCTCAACCCAACGCCGGGCTCCCGGTGGAGCGGGACCCCGCCGCTGCGGGTCGCGGCTTTTGCCGGGATCCTGAAGGCGGCCGGGGTGGCGACCACCGTGCGCGATACCCGCGGCCGTGAGATCGAGGCCGCCTGCGGCCAGCTCCATGCTCAGCTCGCCGGCAGGGAGCTGCCGCGGCGTGCGTCGCGGGCCATGATCGCGACGGCCGCATCCCAATGAGCCGGTCCGCGGCGCCGCACATCAGCGCCAGCATCCTGAACGCCGATTTCGCCCGCCTGGGCGACGAGGTCCGGCGCGCCGTCGACGGGGGCGTCGACTCGGTCCACCTGGACGTGATGGACGGCCATTTCGTCCGCAACATCACCATGGGGCCGGTGGTCGTGGAAGCCGTGCGGTCCTCGGCGACGGTCCCGTACCACAGCCACCTCATGATCAGCCGGCCGCTCGAATATGCCGCGGCTTTCGCCGAGGCGGGGAGCGACCTCGTGATCTTCCACCTCGAGGCCGACGACGATCCGGGCGAGGTCATCGACGCCATCCGCGCGAGCGGCCGCCAGCCCGGGCTGGCGATCAACCCCGAGACGCCGGGGGAGGCGGCGCATCCCTACCTGGCGCGCATCGAGCTGCTGCTGGTCATGACGGTCCACCCCGGCTGGGGCGGCCAGGAGTTCATCATCGATGTGCTGCCCAAGCTGCGCGACCTGCGTGCGGAGGCAGCACGGCGCGGCCTCGAGCTGCCCGTCGGCGTCGATGGCGGCGTCAACCTGGACACCATCGGCGCGGCCCACGCGGCGGGCGCCGACATCCTGGTGGCCGGCAAGGCGCTGTATGCCAACGCCGGCGACCTGCGGCCGGTCATCGACGCGCTGCGGGCAGCCGCGATCGCCGGTGATGCCGACGCGGCGAAGGCGGTCGGTGCAGCCGGCGAGTGAGCTAAATCGGGCATCATGCGACCCGCGTAGTCCCAAGCAGAGCACCGAGGAGCCGAACCCTGTCCCGCGTCCCGTTCCCACTCATCGCCACCCTCGTCGCGCTGGCCATCGCCCTCGCCGCCTGCAGCTCGTCGGGTCCGCTGCCGTCAGGGTCGGGTCCGGGCCAACCAACTCCTGGTGAGGTCCGGCAGCTGACCGTCACGGTGGTCGAGCGGGGGAGCGGCACCCCGCTGCCGGACGCGACGGTGGTGGCGGGCGATGCCTCCGTGACCACCGCGTCGAACGGAAGCGCCACGCTGACGGCCGCACGCGGCGCCGAGCTGAAGGTGACGGCCAACGGCCATGACGCTGCCTCCGGCACTGTTCCCGACGACGGTGACCTGCGCCTGGAGCTGCGGCCGAACGTCGTGCAGGGCACGGTCACCGAGGCCGGCGGCAAGCCGGTCGCCGGCGTCCGGGTCTTCGTCGACGGACAGTCGGCGTGGGTCCGCACCGCGAAGGACGGGACCTACTCGCTGGACGGGGTGCCGGAGCAGGCGACGCTCATCTTCAAGCGGGCGGGCTATCGGCTCGGCGAGATGGAGCTCGCGGGCCAGGCCACGGCCGACTTCCGCCTGGAGCCCTTCGAGA
>DATBJR010000115.1:0-35242 GCA_036556325.1 Candidatus Limnocylindria bacterium
TCCAGCCCGCGCGCCCGCTGCGCGGCGGTGATCTGCGAGGCGCGCTCGACCATGGCCGGCACGGTCTGCACCGACGCGTTGGCGACGAAGGCAATCCGCGGGCTCACCCCGCGTCGCTCGAGGTCGACGACCAGATCACCGGGCCGGGTGGTCAGGTAGAAGAGGGTGATGGCGCCGCTGATGGCCATGATGCGCACCAGGATCTCCACCGCGAACGCCAGTCCCTCGGCCGTTGCCACGATGGGGCCGATGCGCAGCAGCACCTCCTGCCCGCCGGGGAAGAAGAACAGGTTGAGGACGAAGGCCGAGAGGGCAATCGGCAGGGCCAGCAGCACCGAGGTCACGGCCAGGCGGCGCAGCACGCCGGCTGCGGCGGCCGGCAGCACCACGGCGAGCGCCAGCAGGAGCAGCGGCCCCACCAGGCCGCCGACCGCGACCGCGGCGATGGCCGTCATGGTGGCCAGCGTCGCCTTGGTCAGCGGGTTCAGGCGATGGACCGCGGAGGGCCCCGGGCGCTCGATGCCCGGCGGCAGCCCCCGGTCGCGAGCTGCCTCGACGCTCAGCTCGGGGCGCCTCGCCAGCCGGCCTCGCCCACACCGTCGGGCGCGTCGGTCTCGATCAGGCGTTCGCCCTGCGGGAAGCGCGCCTTGCTGCGCCGGGCCATGGCGTTCAGCACCAGATAGACGACGAAGAAGGTGACGAGCTTGTCCACCGGATCGGACAGCAATCCCTGCTGGAAGGTGGCGGTCTGGATGTCCGAGCCTGCCTGGCGGAAGGCCGCCACCAAGAAGTCGGTGCCCGAGCCGGTGACGCCGCTGAACAGGTTCGCGCTGATCGGCGCGCTGATGAGCGCCGCCACGACGCCGGTGAGGACCCCGGCGATGGTGACGTACGCCACCGTCAGGTCCCGGCGCAGCACCAGCAGCACCAGGAATCCGACCACGAAGCCCACGAACAGCAGCGCGATCAGCCAGCCCAGGATCGTGAACAGGACGTTGGTGTTGTCTGGGTTGAAGAACTCGAAGGCGCCGGTGTAGAAGCGAGTGTAGGCATAGATCGCCAGGCCGATGACCACCACCAGCGCCACGGCCCCGCCGAGCGCCAGCTGGCCCAGCGACCGATCCGGCCGCGGCCGCAGCCAGCCGGCGCGACCGAACAGCCCGGCCATCAGGCCGATCACCGCGGCGACGATGGCGAACGGCGCGGCCACGGCACCCTGGAAGGGCGGCGGGATGATGTACTGCCAGAGGATGTTGGCCAGGAATCCGGTGAGAGCGCCGGGGATCGGTCCGGCCAGGGCGCCAACCAGGATGGTGCCGATGCTGTCGAGGTAGATCGGGATCTTCAGGGCGTTGGCCACGGCCGCGCCCAGGATGATGTTGATCGCGATCGCCACCGGCATGAGCGCCAGGGTGCGAATGTCGAATTGGGCGGCGATCGAGCCGAAGCCGCCGGTCTGCGCGTATTCGACGGCGGCGTACGCCACGAATGCGACGGCCAGGCCAATGGCCGCGATGAGCGCCCACGAGTTGCCGGCCGCGTCAACCGAGAAGTCGCCGAACACTGCGATGCCCAGGAACGCCACGGCCGCGAATGCGACCAGGGCTGCCAGCCAGCGCACGAACATCTCCCGGACCTCCTCCTTCTGGTGCCCCGAGCCTAGGCCGCCGCGACGGCCCGGGCCAGCCGCTCGAGCAGCTCGGCCTTCATCGGCTCGGCATCGATCGCGACGGCCACCTCCACGGCCGGTCGCTGCGCGTCATCGGAACGATAGAGGGTGCCGGCCACATGGGGGTCGGCCCCGGTGTCGACCGCCAGCCGCTCGGACACGGTCTCCGTCACCAGGTTTGGGCGAAGCAGCGCGCCGATCAGGGTGACCGGATCGTGGAGGTAGCAGCCGTCGATGCCATCGGCCTCGCGATGGAAGCCGATGTAGAACCGGATCGCGTCGCGCACGATACCGGTCAGGTGCGTCTCGGGCAGCTCCCGGAGGTCGTCCATGCCGAACACCACGTCCTGGGTCGCGTCCAGCGGAAAGACGCGGTCGATGGCTCCGCGCTGCAGGCAGGTCTCGGCGGCCTCCGGATCGACGCACGCGTTCCACTCGCCGGTGTCGGTGGTGTTGCCGCGGTCCTCCAGCGTGCCGCCCATCCAGATCACCTGGCGCGCCCCACGCTCGAGGTCGACGCCGTTCAGCGCAGCCGCGGCCAGGTTCGTCAACGGACCGAGGGCCAGGATGGTGATCTCGCCGGGGTGCCGCTTGACGTGCGCGCCGAGGTAGCGCGGGGCAGGGATCGGCGTGTACTCGGTGCTCCCCAGCTTGCGGTCCTCGCCGCGCAGCTCGACATAGCCCGTGCCGGTGGGCCCGTGTGTCTCGGGCGCCGTCCGCAGCCGTCGTTGCAGGGGCCGCGCCGCGCCGATGCTGACCGGCACGTCGGCGCGCCCCACCATCTGCAGGATCTTGCCGGTGTTGCGGGCGACGTGGTGGATCTCGACGTTGCCGGCCACGCAGGTCACCCCGCGCAGGTTGAGCTCCGGCGCGGTGGCCGCCAGCAGTAGGGCCACCATGTCGTCGATCCCGGTGTCGACGTCCAGGATCAGCGGCAGGCGCTCGCCATCCATCGGCTCCATCCTAGCGTGGCCACCCGCCGGCCCGGCCGACCTTGCTCTCCGGCTGCGCATGCCCGAGTGCCTGGCCGATGAACTGCGCCGCCGCGAGGACGCCATCCAGGTCCACGCCGTGCCGCAGGCCCTGGCGGTCCAGGAGGTAGACCAGGTCTTCGGTGGCGAGATTGCCCGCCGCACCGGGCGCGAACGGCGAGCCGCCGGTGCCACCGGTCGAGGCGTCGAAGGCGGTGATGCCGCGGGCCAGCGCGGCCATGACATTGGCCAGCGCCGTGCCCCGTGTGTCGTGGAGGTGCAGGGCGATGACCTCCGGGCCGATGCCCGCCGCGAGGAGGGCGTCCAGCACGCGGTCGACGTCGGCGGGCGCCGCGACGCCGACCGTGTCGCTGATCGACAGCTCGTCGACGCCCATGGCCAGCAGCCGCTCGCTGACGCGCACCACTGCCCCGGCGTCGACCTCGCCCTCGTAGGGGCAGCCGAAGGCGGTGCTGACGTAGGCCCGCACCCACCAGCCGCGCTGCCGCGCCTCGGCCGCGATCGGCGCAAAGGTGCGCAGCGACTCGTCGATGCCCATGTTGATGTTGTGCCGCACGTACGACTCGGTGGCCGCGGTCATGAGGCAGATGGCGTCGACCTCGGCCGCCAGCGCGCGCTCCAGGCCGCGCCCGTTCGGCACCAGCACCGGGTAGCGCACCCCGGGCCTCCGCTCCAGGCCGGACATGAGCGCGTCGGCATCAGCCATCTGCGGCACTGCCCTGGGCGAGACGAAGGAGGTCGTCTCGATCTCGCGCAGCCCGGCATCCGCCAGGAGCCCGAGGAAGCGCAGCTTGTCATTGGTGGCGACCACCGTGCCCTCGGCCTGCAGGCCGTCGCGCGGCCCGACCTCGTAGATGCGCACGTCAACGGCGGTCACGCGCCGATTCTACGGGCGCTCAGGCCGATACCTCCGCCAGGACCTCACCGCGCGCCACCTGCTGCCCCTCGCGAACCCCCAGCCGGGTGACGGTTCCAGCCAGGGGCGAAACGACGGCGTGCTCCATCTTCATGGCTTCCACCACGACCACGGTCTCGTGCGCCTCGACCGCGCCGCCTTGCCTCACGCGCACCGCGATGACCCGCCCGGGCATCGGCGCCGTCAGCGTCGCGTGACCGCCGGCGGCGGCCGCGGCGTGGCGGACTGCCTCCTCGACGGTTGGCGCCGGGGCGAGCCGAAACTCGAGCGACTGGCCGTCGACGTCGACGAAGGCATCAACGCGCTCGGCGTCCGCGACCGCCGGTGGCAACTGGGGGCCCGCCTCCCCCAGGGCGACGCTGCGCTCCTCGTCACCGTGCGCCAGCCGCAGTCGCGGGGGGCCGTTCAGGCGCCAGCCACCGCCCCAGACCGCTCCGTCTCCATTGGCCGGCACCAGCACCCGCGCGGCTGCCTGCCATGCCGCGTCGGCCACGGTCGGCGGCCCCGGCAGCGGCGTGGCGTCGATGGAATCGGTGCGGACCTCGCCGTCGGCCATCATCGGCTGCGCCGCCAGCCAGCGCAGGAAGCGCAGGTTGGTGCGGACGCCGAGGACCCGGGTCCCGGCCAGCGCCTCGCGCAGGCGCCCGAGCGCCGTGGACCGGTCAGGCCCGGCGACGATGAGCTTGGCGAGCATCGGGTCATACCGGTCGCTGACGAGATCGCCCTCGTGGATCCCGGTGTCGATCCGCGCATCGGACGGCCAGGCGAGCTCGACGACCCGGCCCGTGGCCGGCAGGAAGCCCGCGTCCGGATCCTCGGCGTAGAGGCGAGCCTCGAAGGCGTGGCCCTCCAGCTGGACCGCGGCCTGGGTCAGCCCCAGCGGCTCGCCCGCCGCGATGCGCAGCTGGTCGGCGACCAGGTCACGCCCGGTGACGGCCTCGGTCACCGGATGCTCGACCTGCAGGCGCGTGTTCACCTCGAGGAAATGGAAGCCACCGTCATCGCCCAGCAGGAACTCGACCGTCCCGGCGCCGACGTAGCCGGCCGCCAGCGCCACGCGCAGCGCCGCCTCGCCCATCCGTGACCGGAGCGCTGCGTCGACGGCCGGGCCGGGCGCCTCCTCGATGATCTTCTGGTTGCGGCGCTGGGCGGAGCAGTCACGCTCGCCGAGGTGGACGCCGGTCCCGTGCGCGTCGATGAGAACCTGGATCTCCACGTGGCGCGGCCCGTCGAGCAGGCGCTCGAGGATGAGCCGATCGTCCGCGAACGAGCGGCTCGCCTCGCGCCGAGCCGCGGCCAGCGCGTCGCTGAGCTGCTCCGGGTCCCGGACGACGCGCATGCCCTTGCCGCCACCACCGGCGGCCGGCTTGACGAGCAACGGGAACCCGATGCGCCGCGCCTCCGCCAGCAGGTGCTCCTCGGCCTGGTCGTCGCCGTCATAGCCGGACAGCACCGGGACCCCCAGCTCGGCGGCCAGGCGGCGGGCTGCGGCCTTGTCGCCCATGGCCCGGATGGCGGAAGCCGGCGGCCCGACCCAGGCGAGGCCGGCGCCCACGACGGCGTCAGCGAAGGCCGCGTTCTCCGAGAGGAATCCGTAGCCAGGGTGAACGGCATCGGCCCCGGCCCGCCGCGCGGCGTGCAGGATGGCGTCGGCCTCCAGGTAGCCAGGGACCGGCAGGACGAGGTCCATCCCATCGGGCGGCCGGTCGTCGGGCGCGTGGATGCCGATCGTCCGTATGCCGAGCCGCCGGGCGGTGCGCGCCACGCGGACGGCGATCTCGCCCCGGTTGGCGACCAGCAACACGCGGATCCCCGTGCCGGCGACCGCCGTGGTGCCGCCCAGCGGCGCGTCGGACACGCGCGAGAGCGACGCCCGCGACACGCGCATGCGGCGACCGACCCGCGTCGCGGGCAGGCGGCCCTCTGTGATCCAACGCTGCACCGTCCGGGGGGTGACGCCCAGCGCATCGGCCACCTGTCGGGGGCTGAGCAGCTGGTCGGGCATGTCGCGATTGTCGCATCGGCTCAGGGCCGATGCAGGTCGGGCCTAGTCGCGGCGCTGCCAATCGGGCGGCCGCTTGTCCAGGAAGGCGGTCAGCCCTTCCTGTCCCTCCGGCGATGTCCGTTGGCGGGCGATGGCCTGCACGCTCAGCTGCCGGCGCGCACCCGCGTCCAGCCCACGTTGGTCGCGGATGACCGCTTTCGCGGCGCGCGCCGCCGTCGGGCCCGCGGCATGGATGCCGTCCAGGATCTCGGCCAGGCGCGCATCCAGGGCGGGCAGGTCGGCGAGGACTTCGTGCACCAGGCCGATGCGCAGCGCCCGCTGGGCATCGAAGCGCTCGCCGGTGGGGAACAGGGCGCGCGCCGGCCCCTCGCCGATGCGGGCCAGCACGAACGGGCTGATCACCGCCGGCAGGATCCCGAGCCGGGTCTCGGTGAAGCCGAAGGCCGTGTCGGCCGCCGCCAGCACGATGTCCGCCACCGCGCAGAGGCCCATCCCGCCCCCGAGCGCTGCGCCCTGGACGCGGGCGACGACCGGCGCGGGGCAGCTGTCGATGGCCTCCAGCATCTCCGCCAGGCGGGCCGCATCGGCCTCGTTCTGGGCGACCGTCAGCTCGAGCGACGCCCGCATCCACGCGACGTCGGCCCCCGCACAGAACGAGGCACCATCCCCGGCGAGCACCACCGCCCGAAGCCGCTCCGCCGGATCTTCCGACAAGGTGGTGAAGGCGGCGGTCAGCTCCCCGATCAGCTCCGCGTTGAACGCGTTGCGCACCTCGGGCCGCGACAGGGTCACGCGTGCGACCTCGCCACCGGGGCCCTCACGCTCGACGCGGAGCACCTCGCTCATCGCTGCCGCCGGCGATAGAACGGCTCCGCCACCGCCCGGACCGACGTGAGCAGCGGCTCCTCCAGCCACAGGACGTCGGTGCCGTCGGGCACGTCGACGGTGGCGGTCGCGCCCTCTGCGCCGAGGAGCCCGAGCATGAGCCGCCGTCGCCCCTCGCTCTCCGACTCCACCAGCCAGGCGGCGTCGACGGCGGTGTCGCGCAGCGCGCCGGCCAGTTCCTGCTCGAGGGCCACGGTCTCGGGTCCCGGCAGGCGCACGTGCACGGAACGAGCCGCTGCCGCCGAGAACAGCGGCTCACCGCTGCCCGGCAGCTGGCCGTGGGCCAGGGCCGCCAGCTCATGGGGTTCGAAGCGGTAGGGGATCGGTCCCGCGGGGTCCATGATCGCCGGCACGCCGGCGGCCGCCATGTTGCCGATGGCGATGCGAGCCGGGATGGGCAGGGTGGCCGTGCCGCGCGGCGCCCAGGCGGACAGCGCCGCGAATGACGCGAAGCAGACGCTGATGGCCTGCCCGTCGGCATCGGAGGCCAGCATCACACTGATCTCCACTTCGGCATCGTCGTTCACCGCCGCTTCGAGCGCGGCCCTGGCCTCGTCCCCATGCTCCGGTGGCACGGGCAGCAGCAGGGTGGCGGTCATGACCGCCCGGTAGAAGTCGCCCAGCGCACGGCCGTCGGAATCGCCCCGTTCCTCGGCGTCGCGCGCCGCCAGCATCGCCTCGAAGAGGGCCGCAGCGGACTCCTCCAGCGAGCCGGTGGGGGTGGAGCGGTCGTGCGAGCCGGGTCGCGGCGCGTCGGGCGTCATCGGCCGCAGCCTACCATCGGTCGCGTACGATCCGGCGCATGCCCACCGGCATTGATCACCTCGTCATCGCGGTGCCGGATCCCGACGCTGCCGCGGACGAGCTGGAGCGCGAGCTGGGTATTGCCTTTCCGTCGGGCGGTCGACACCCCGGCGCCGGAACCTTCAACCGCATTGCGTTCCTGGGGATGCCATATCTCGAGCTCATCGGCATCGCCGATCCGGATGCTGCGCGCCGCTCGCCGATCGGGGCTGCCGCGCTGCGAGCGCTGGAGGCCAGCCCGGCTGGCGGCTTCGCCACGTTCGCGCTGCTCGACGACGACCTCGATGCCACGGTTGCCCGGCTCCGCGCCGATGCCAGCCGGATTCGGGAGCCGGTGCATGGCTCCCGCGTGACTGCCGATGGCGAGACGGTCGAGTGGTGGACCGCGACGCACGAACGCCTCGGGCCGGAGGAGCCGCCCTTCCTCATCCGGCACGCGCGCACCGGCTTTGAGTGGAGCGCGGAGGCGATCCGGCGCCGATGGAGCCAGGTCCAGCCGGCTGGCTGCGTCGTCGTTCTGGCGATGCTCGAGCTTTCGGTGCGGGACCCCAACGCCGTCGCGCAGCGCTACCGATCCGAGCTCGGCCTGCGGCCTGCGCCGATCAATGGCCATCGGCTCGAGACGGTTGGGCCGCACACAATCATGCTCAAGCCGCGTTCCGACGAAGAGCCGCTGGCCACCGTCGCGCTCGGCTGCCAAGGCCAAACCGCACGAACGGTGGATCGCTTCGGGATTCGATTCGAGATGGTCGCCGCAGCTACATCCTGAAGACGCCGAACTTCGTCTCCGGGATCGGGGCGTTCAGCGCCGCGCTGATGCCCATGGCCAGCACGCGGCGGGTGTCCATCGGGTCGATGACCCCGTCGTCCCACAGGCGCGCGGTCGAGTAGTAGGGCGACCCCTGGCGCTCGTATTCGGCCAGGATCGGCGCCTCGAAGGCCTCGCGCTCGGCATCGGTGGCCAGGTCCGTCCGTACCGTCGAGAGGACGCGGGCCGCCTGGGCGCCGCCCATCACGCTGATCCGCGCGTTGGGCCACATCCACAGCTGTCGTGGCGAGTAGGCGCGCCCCGCCATGCCGTAGTTGCCGGCGCCGAAGCTGCCGCCGATGATCACCGTGAACTTCGGCACCGCGGTGGTGGCCACCGCGGTGACCAGCTTGGCGCCGTCCTTGGCAATCCCGCCGGCCTCGTACTCGCGGCCCACCATGAAGCCGGTGATGTTCTGCAGGAAGATCAACGGGATCCGGCGCTGACTGGCCAGCTCGACGAAATGCGCGCCCTTCAGCGACGAGCTGCTGAAGAGGATCCCGTTGTTGGCCAGGATGCCGACCGGGTATCCCTCCAGCCGGGCGAAGCCGCAGACCAGCGTCTCGCCGTAGCGCTCCTTGAACTCGTGGAACTCGCTCGCGTCCACCAGCCGGGCGATGACCTCGCGCACGTCGTACCCCTGGCGGCTGTCGGCCGGGATCACCCCGTACAGCTCTGCCGGATCGGCCGATGGCTCCCGCGCCTCCGCGCGCTCCCACGGTGGCTCGGGCTTGCGCCAGCCCAGGCCGGCCACGATCTCGCGGCCGATGGCGATGGCGTGCTCGTCGTCCAGTGCGAAGTGGTCGGCCACGCCGCTGGTCACGGTGTGCACCTCCGCCCCGCCCAGCTCCTCCGCGCTCACCTCCTCGCCGGTCGCCGCCTTCACCAGCGGCGGCCCGCCCAGGAAGATGGTGCCGGTGCCCTTGACGATGACCGTCTCGTCGGACATGGCCGGCACGTAGGCGCCACCAGCGGTCGAGCTGCCCATGACCAGCGCGATTTGCGGGATGCCGCGCGCGCTCAGGTTCGCCTGGTTGTAGAAGATGCGGCCGAAGTCGTCCTTGTCCGGGAAGACCTCGTCCTGCAGCGGCAGGAACGCGCCGCCGGAGTCGACCAGGTAGATGCACGGCAGCCGGTTCTCGAGCGCGATCTCCTGCGCGCGCAGGTGCTTCTTGACGGTGATCGGGTAGTACGTGCCGCCCTTGACCGTCGCATCGTTGGCGATGATGGCGCACTCGACGCCCGCCACCTGGCCGATGCCGGTCACCATCCCCGCCCCCGGCGCGTCGCCGTCGTACATGCCCGTGGCGGCCAGGGCGGAGAGCTCCAGGAAGGCGCTGCCCGGGTCGATCAGCCGCTCGACCCGCTCCCGCACCGGCAGCTTGCCCCGCTCGCGATGCCGGGCAATCGTGCGGTCATCGCCGGCGGCGCCCCTGCTCGCGATGGCATCGGTCCGTTGCCGCAGCTCATCAACGAGCCGCCGCATGGCAGCGGCGTTCGTCGCAAAGGCGGATGAGGACGGTTGGAGGGCGGTCCGCAGCTGTGCCATTCGCGCGCCGATTATCGCCGTGCACCGTGTCGGGCGTCCGCACCTGGCAGGACTGTTCCGGTGATCCGCACAGTGCGATGAGCGGGCCGGCAGCAGGCGGTCGCAGTGACTGTTCCGGTGATCCGAACAGTTGGGAGGCCGGGGAAGCCTGCCGCCGGGAGAGGGGTCAGGCGAGGGTGACGAGCGGGACCAGCTGCGTAACGTGCGCCGTGTTGACGATCACCACGCTGACGACGTGCTCGAACGGCGGCTCACCGTTGTGCAACAGGTAGGCCTCCGTCAGCGGCAGGAAGCGCGGCCCACGCAGCAGCAGCTCCGGTCCGGGTTCCGCGCCGGGCACGACGTGCAGATTGCCGGTCACGCTGAACGGGCCGGCGCTGAGCGCGACGCGGCGAAGCTTGCGATGCAGGCGCAACTGCCGCGACGCCCGCCACTCGGGTGGCATCGCCAGGACGACCTGCTCGGTCGGCAGTGACTGCCACTCGCCGTTCTCCTCGGGATTCGGCGCAGGGTCGCGGGCGGTTACGGGCGCCTCGATCGGACCCGGGCTCGGCTGCCACAGCCGCAGCTCGTCCTGCGCGTTCAGCAGGTCGGTCACCCGCCGGCCGTTGGCCGCGATCCAGCCGACGATCCGGGTGTCCGCGGTGTACAGCTCGATGGGTGCCAGGTCGGAGGCAAGCGCCACGGCGCCGCTGCCGGCGGTCGCGGTGGGGGCAGTGCCACGTCGCCAGTTCCAGAAGGTCATGCGGTCCCTGCGCTTCGGCGGCCGCGGGGCAGCCCGCGGTCCGTGCTCCGCAGGCTACGCGCGCACCGGCTCGGCTCCAACTGCCCGACAGTACTAGGCAGGGCCGTTGCGCCGGTGCACCAGACCAGGACCTGCAGCCCGCGCGGGCAGGGCGCACACTTCACTGGACCGATGAGCTCCAACAACGCGACAACCCTCACGCTCGCCGACGCACCGGCCGGCATGCCGGAGCCCGACCTGGCGCCGCCGCAGATCGCGCGCAGCGGCGATGTGTTTGCCCGCCTGCGGATCGTGCATTTCCTGTCGCGGCTGCCACGCAACGCGACGCTCCAGCTGCGCGAGGCGGTCGCCGCCCTCAACGCGCAGTTTCTGGACTGGTACTTCAGCGAGAAGGTGGTGCTGGCCGAGCTGGTCCAGCTGCAGGCCAACTGGTCGATCAGCTTCCACGGGGACGATCGCATCGTGCTCGATCGGAACGCGCGGGGGCACACACTGCTCATCGTCGATTCCAGCCGCATGACGGCGTTCCTGGTGGCGGAGGCGAAACGCGCCGCTGACGAGGCGAACGAGGAACTGCGCCGCTTCACCCTGGGCGACGGCGTCTCGCCGGACAACTAGCTGCCCCCCGCAGGGCTTCTAGACCCGGTCGGCGTCCCCTGCAGATTCGCTGGCCACTGCCACCGGATGCTCCGGCACGACCTCGTCGGAGGCCATGGGCACTGGCGTTCGGCGCGGGCGCGGCCGGAAGGGAGAGGTCTCCGGGACGACGGGGCCATCGGCCTCGGTGAGGCTGCCGCCGCGATAGGCCTCCCACACGGCCATCACCGTGTCGCGGTGCGGGCGGATGCGGCAATGCTCGTCGCGGTTGCCCATCTCGTCGCAGTAGCCGAGCGGGATGCACTTCGGTGCCAGGAACGAGCCGAAGAACGGGCTGACCCGGAAGATCTCGTGGCGGATCTGCTTGAACAGCTGGCGGATCTCCCACTGCGCCATGGTGCAGAGCCGCAGGCCGGACATGTGGATCAGCTGCCGCAGGTTGACCGTCATGATCAGGTTGGTCTGCATGGCGTTCGGGAAGATGAAGCGGGCATCCTCGGCCGGGACCTCGGCCTGCAGCAGCTGTCCATACAGGTCGAGGTTGTCGTCGATCGCCTGCTGGAAGCGGCCGGCCAGGTCATCGGGCAGATCGCCGTTGGCGATGGAGTCCGGCACCGTGTAGTTGTCCCGCGACTTGAAGCTGACGTAGCGCTGCGACTGCTGGTCGAAGGCGGTCCCGGCCCGATGCCGCACCAGCTGATGTGACAGCGTGCGGGTCACGCCGCTGATGGCGAAGGTGAAGTTGACATGCTCGATGGTCGAGCCGTGGCCGGACTCCATGACCTTGCGGACGAGGTTCTGCTGCTTCTCATCGGCCACCTGGCGCGAGACGGCCTTGTCCCAGATCTGATCCGGCAGCTGCTCGGAATAGCAGGTCCGGCAGGCGGTGTAGATGATGGGCAGGTAGAACTCTTCGACGATCTCCGTGGTCGGGAAGATGAGCTTGGCGGAGAGCTCGGGGGCGGTCGGCATCGGTCGGCCGAGCATACCACCGAGTCAGGGCCGACAGCGCTCCTTGTCCACAACATATTGCGTTGTGGATAACTCGAGGCCGCTATGTTGTGGCCCAGTACTCCTCACGGCGGATGGCGTCCACAGCAACACCACGAGCGACGAGCCACTCTGCCGCGCCGTCGACCACGGCCGGGTTGCCGCAGAGGTAGGCGATCACGCCGTCGGGCTGGAGGCGGAAGCCGGCCCACACCTCGGGCAGCAGATCCAGGGCGCGCCCGCAGTGGAACGCGGCCGGCGACGAGCCCGGCCCGGCCCGGGACACCGCTGGAACATACGAAAAGCGGGGAGCTTCGGCCGCCCACCGCTGAAGGCGGTCCCGGTATGCCAGCTCCTGCTCGTGCCTGACCCCGTGGAGCACGATCGTGGGCGGGGGAGCCGGGTGCCGGGTGAGGGCTGCGGCCATTGCCACGATCGGTGCGATGCCCGTCCCGGTGGCGACGAACAGGTGCGCCCGCCGGTCGTCCGGGGTGAGGCGAAAGATCCCCTTGGCCGGCCCGATGCGCAGGCGCGATCCGACGTTCGTCGCCCAGAGCCGCGGCGTCAGCTGGCCGCCTGAGACCTGGCGCACCAGGAACTCCAGGGGTACGCCGCCGGGACTTCCACTCGGCGAGTAGGGACGCTGGAGCCATCCGCCGTCGTAGGGCAGGCCGAGGCTCATGTACTGGCCCGGTTGGAAGGGCAGCGGCCCGTCATCCGGCATCACCAGGATGATCTGAACATCCTCGGTCAGGTGCTCGCGCCCGACGAGCGTGGCGTTGGCCGTCAGTGGCGGGCGAGGCCGCGGGCGCTCGGCCGGGGCGCCGAGGAGAACCGGTGTCCCCGCCATCAGGCCGGGTGCAGCGTGTCGACCTGCTGTCGCGCTATGGCCGGGTCGCGGTACCACGCGGCGTCGATGGCCGCGTAGACCTCCCACTCCCCGGGCAGCTCGCGATCAACGAGGATTGCCTCGTTCGGGCAGACCTTGGCGCACTGCCCGCATTCGATGCAGGCGTCGGCATCGATGTAGAACTTGCGGTCGGGGCCGGGATCGGCAGCGATGCAGTCCACGGGGCAGACGTCCACGCAGGACTGGTCGTTGTGGTCGACGCACGGGGCGGCGACGACGTAAGTCATGGCAGCGATGATCTGTTGCGGGTTGTCACCTCCAACGAGGCATCCCCGCGCGGCGAAGTTTCAGCCTGCCGACGAGCGGCGCTCCTCGAGCCGCACGAGGCCATGGCGTCGATCGAACCCGATCCGGTTGCCACCGGCCGCCTTGGCCGATGCGAGCGCCTCGTCGGCGGACGCCAGCAGCTCGTCGGCGGAGAGCTCCATGCCGGGCCGCATGAAGGCGACGCCGATTGAGACCGAGATCGTGAGCTCGCCAACGTCCGTTTCGATGGGCCGGCTGATGAGCCGCTGGCGAAGGGCATCGGCGAACACCGCGGCACCGCGCTCGTCGGTGTGCGGCAGGATGGCCATGAAGCTGTCGCCGCCCACACGGCCGAGCGCGTCGGCCTCCCGCATGCGCAGCCGCAGGCGGAGCGCCAGCTCGCGCAGGACCGTGTCGCCGGTGGTGAAGCCATGCGCATGGTTGATGGCCGAGAAGTCGTCCACGTCCAGCAGCATCACGGCCACCGGGTGCGTGTAGCGGCGCGATTCGGCCGCTTCGAGCGCCAGGCGCTCGAGGATGGCACGCCGGCTGGCGACGCCGGTCAAGGAGTCCTGGGTGGCGGTGCGGGCCAGCTCGGCGCGCTGCAGCTCCAGCGTGCGACGTGCCTGCAGCAGCTCCTCGATGGTCCCGCGCAGCTCCCGTGCCAGCCGCAGGGCCTCGTCGTCCATCACTCGTGCGATGACGGGCGGCCTGACCGCAGCCGGGATTGGCGGTGGCACCACTGCAGCCGGCGCTGGCGTGACCGCCATCGCCTGCGCGTCCACCAGGCGGGCGCGGGGCCAGCCCAGGCTGACCGCGGCAGCGAGCATCGCCACCAGTGGGAACGCCGCGTCCAGGGCGCCCGGCCGCATGGCGGTCATGGCGGCGAAGGCGCCGGCCAGCAGGCCGACGCCGAGCACCGGTCCGGGGACGGCGGCCGCCGCCGCGAGCGCTGCCGCGGCCGCCGCGAACCACGGTGACAGCGGCAGTGGCACCGGCGCGAACAGCGACGCCGCCAGCACCGCCTCGACGGTGATGGCCAGCAGCACAAAGGCGACGCGCCGGCCGCGCTCGGTCAGGACGAAGGGCGGGAGCAGGCGCGCCAGGAGCAGGAGCACGGCGCAGCACGCCATGGCGATCGGCAGACCGCCGTCTGGGAATTCCTCGGGTGCGCCGACGGCGTGGAAGCTCCCTGCCGCGAGGCCCACCCCCAGGCAGCCGAAGGCAGCGCTCTCGAGCATGGCGGCGCCGCCACCCGTGCGGAACCCGTCCGCCAGGCGCAGGCTGGCAGCCACGCCCAGGCCCAGTGCCGCAGCGGCAGCCAGCCAGACGCCGAGCCAGCTCGGCGCGCCCGGCGCCGACAGGCTGAGCGGCGGGAAGAGCCGCAGCAGGGCCACGGCTGCCGGGGCGAGCAGCGCCGCCGTGAGCGTGGCGCCGGCACGGGCCAGGACGTCCGCAGGCGTGCGATCCACCGCGCGAGTCTTCGAGGGGGCCGGCGCGGTCGCAATAGTACGAAGGGGCGCAGGCCGGCCCGCGGCCCTATCCTCCGCGCATGGCCGGCCGAACGGTGATGTCGCGCAGAGCGTTCCTGGAGGCGACCGATCGGCTGATCGGCCAGGGCCAGCAGATCGCCGAGCAGCCCGACTGGAACCGGTTTCGCGCCTGGCTGCTCAATTCGGACGAGCTGCTCGAACGGGTGTGGGGCCGAATGGACCGCTACCACCTGGCCTGGCTGAACGTTGGGCGCGACTCGGCGCCGCCCGGCTCGCTGCTGGACGAGGCGGGCACGAACCGCTTCGTGGCGGAGGTGGCCAGCGCGAAGCTGGCGGTGCTGCGTACGATGAGGAGCGCGGTGGCAGCCCACGGCTGGACGCTGCTCAGCAACGACGAGGAGGACGCGGGCGAGGATGACCTACCGGCCTGACGAGCGGATCGGCGGCCTGGCAGCCGTGCTGGCCCACCCCGACGACGAGAGCTTCGGCTGCGCCGGGGCCCTGGCCCTGGCCCATGACGCCGGCCGCGTGACGCGGCTGCTGGTCGCCACCCGCGGCGAGGCGGGAACTGCCGACGGCAGTGCGGACGAGGAGTTCGCCGCTCGCCGCGAGGACGAGCTGCGCTGCGCCGCCAGCAAGATCGGCTTCGACGAGGTGACGGTGCTGGAAGGGCATCCCGACGGCTCCCTGGCGGACGTGCCGTTCAGCCAGCTGGTCGACGAGATCGCGCTCTGGCTGTCTGACCGGCGACCGGACGCGGTCATCACCTTCGGGGCGCACGGCGTGACCGGGCACCCGGATCACGTCGTCGTGGGCTCGGCGACGCGCTGGGCCATCGAGCGGCTGGCGGAGTCGGGCATCGCGCCGCACGCGGTGTACGTCATCGCTCCGGTGTTCGGCCCCGGCACCCAGCGCTACGACCTCTCACCGGAGGAAGGGGCGGCCAGCCACCGGCTCGACATCACGTCCGTGGCCGAGCGGCGCATCGCGGCCCTGGAATGCCACGCCAGCCAGCCCGACGCGCGCGAGGAGGCGAGCACGCTGCGTGCGGCGCTCGAGTCGGAGGGCGTGATCTACGAGGGCTACACGCGGGTGCGGCCGCCGGTACCGGCCCCCCATCCGAAGTTCGACATCGCACTTACCTGACTCCCCGCGCTTGACGCGAGCGGCGGCGGGGTAGCGGCGCGGCACCGGACGGGTGGCCTCCGGCAGCTCGCTCGCGAATCCTTGCTAAACTGGTCGGGATATGACGCTCGACCAGGACCTGGGCCAGAACCTCGGCAAGGTGGACGAGGTGATGACCGCGCTGTACGACATCTTCGATCCGGAGATCGGGATGAGCATCGTGGACCTCGACCTCATCAAGCACGTCGAGATCGGCGCGGACGGTACCCCAACCGAGATCAAGATGGTCCTCACCACGCCGTTCTGCCCATGGGCCGGTGAGCTGATCCAGACCGTGAAGGACAAGACCGAGGAGGTCGTTGGCCCGCCGGTCAAGGTGACCCTGCTGGCCGATCGCTGGGAGCCGCCGCCGGGCCTCTTCTAGGTCGCGCGATCCTCGCGCGGCCGCGGCTCCCACGGCTTGCGCTCGGCATCGGCCAGCCGCAGCGCGCGCGACACCGCGTTCTCCAGCTGGTCGACGGTGAAGGGCTTCATCACCACCTCGACGCCCTGCTCCAGCAGGTAGGCCTCCTGCTCGCGGACGGCCTGGATCGCCGCGGTGCAGGCCACGATCGGGATGCCAACCGTGCGTCGGTGCATGCGCAGCTTCTGGAGCAGCTGCCAGCCCTCCATCTCGCGCTCGCCGATGACGAAGTCGATGATGACCAGGTCCGGTCGCTCCTCGACGATGCGGCTGAGCTCGTCCGGTGCGAAGCTCATGAGCACGACCTCGTGGCCCATCTCGCCTTCGAGGATGTCGCGGAAGAGCTCCAGGATCTCCTTGGTGTCGTTGATCACCAGGATCCGCCTGCGTTCGGCCATGGCAGGCGGCCGGGTGCAACATCCATGCCCGCGAGCTCGCCGGGCAGCCAAGCGCAACCTGGGCCGGGCGGCGCCGAGGTGGACGCGGGCCCACCCGCTACCATCGGGCCGGCATGAAGATCTACACCCGCAAGGGTGACTCCGGCACCACCGGGCTGCTGTTCGGCGGCGACCGGGTCAGCAAGGACAGCCTGCGGACCGACGCCTACGGCTCGACGGACGAGGCGGTCTCCGCGCTGGGACTGGCGCGCGCGTCCATTGGCACGGCGACCGACCGCACCGAGGCGCGGCTGGCGGAGCTGACGCTGCGACTGCAGCGCGAGCTGTTCGTGGTCGGCGCCGAGCTGGCGACGCACGTCGATCGGCGCGGCCGCCTCACGGCCGGCGTGAGCCTCGTCACCGCCGAGATGGTGACGGCCCTGGAGGCGGAGATCGACGCCCTGGAGGCAGAGCAGCCGATGCCGACCGAGTTCGTCATCCCGGGCGAGTCGATGGCCGGGGCCGCGTTCGACCTGGCACGGACGACCGTCCGCCGCGCCGAGCGTCGCGCGGTGGCGTTGAGCGCCGACGGCGGCCTCCCCGACTCGCACGTCGTGCCGTATCTCAACCGCCTGGCCGACCTGCTGTTCGTAGTCGCCCGGGCAGCGGATGGGGGCTTCCGCCCCGTCCGAGCCCACGAGTAGAATCGCCTCCAGCCCACCCGCCCCGCGCGTCCCGACTGCCGCACTCCGGGAGCCCATCCCTGGTGTGGCGCGCTGACAAGGAGAGCCCCCGATGGCCTATGCCGTGACCAATCCCGCCACCGGCGAGACGGTCAAGACCTACGACACCATCAGCGACGCCGACCTCGAGGCCGCGATCGCGGCGGCCGACGAGGCGCACCGCACCTGGTCGAAGTCGACCACGGTGGCGGAGCGAGCGGCCCTCATCCGCCGCGTCAGCGAGCTTCACCGCGAGCGCCGGCAGGAGCTGGCCGAGCTCATCGTGCGTGAGATGGGCAAGCCGATTGGCCAGGCGCTGAGCGAGGCGGATTTCGCCGCCGACATCTACGCCTACTACGCCGATCACTCGCCCGAGTTCCTGAAGGACGAGCCGATCGAGCTGCTCGCCGGTGAGGGCTCGGCGATCATCCGCCGGTCGTCGCTGGGCGTGCTGCTCGGCGTCATGCCCTGGAACTTCCCGTACTACCAGGTTGCCCGCTTTGCGGGCCCGAACCTGATCATCGGCAACACGATCCTGCTCAAGCACGCCGCGCAGTGCCCCGAGTCCGCGGCCGCGATGGAGCGGATCTTCCGCGACGCCGGCTTCCCGCCCGGCGCGTACGTGAACGTCTACGCCTCCCACGACCAGCTCGAGCGGGTCATCGCCGATCCGCGCGTGCAGGGCGTGTCGCTCACCGGCTCGGAGCGCGCCGGTGCGGCGGTGGCGGAGATCGCCGGCCGCCACCTGAAGAAGGTCGTCCTCGAGCTGGGCGGCTCCGATCCCTTCATCCTGCTCTCGACCGACGACCTCGACGCGGCGGTCCAGAACGCGGTCGACGCACGACTCGACAACAGCGGCCAGTCGTGCAACGCGGCCAAGCGGTTCATCGTCGCCGACGAGCTGTACGAGCCCTTCATGGAGAAGTTCACCGCCAAGCTTGCCGAGATCGAGGCGACCGACCCCACCGCGGAGGACTCCGCCCTGGGCCCGCTCTCGTCGGTGAAGGCCGCCGAGATCCTCGATGACCAGGTCAAGCGCGCGGTCGAGCACGGCGCGAAGCTGGTGCACGGGGGCACGCGGCGTGGCGCGTTCTTCCCGACCACGGTCCTGACCAACCTCACCCCCGACAACCCCGCCTCCAAGGAGGAATTCTTCGGCCCGGTGGCGCAGGTCTACCGCGCCAGGGACGAGGCCGATGCGGTCAACATCGCGAACGACATCCCGTTCGGCCTGGGCTCCTACGTCTACACCACCGACCGGGAGCAGGCGCTCCGCGTGGCCGACGGCATCGAGGCCGGCATGGTGTTCGTGAACGTCGTCCTGGCCGATGGCGCCGAGCTGCCGTTCGGTGGCATCAAGCGCTCCGGCTCGGGACGGGAGCTCGGCCGCTTTGGTGCCGACGAGTTCACCAACAAGAAGCTGATTCGCATCGGCTGACGCGATCGCGGCCAGCGATGGCCTGGCACCGGATGTGCGGCCCTGGGCGTCCATGAGCAACATCGACCGGGCCCCGTGGCACGTGAGGTTCTTCGGCAGGTTCCTCAAGCTCCTGCTCGAGGCCGGCATCCCGCTTGGGCCGAATCGGCTGGTGATGATCCGCGGCCGTCGCAGCGGCAGCCCGCGCGTGACGCCCCTGGCGGTGATCCGCGAGGACGGCCGCCGCTGGATCTGGGCGCCATGGGGCGAGGTGCAGTGGGTGCGCAACCTGCGGGTCGCGCGACGGGCGACGATCAGGGAGCGGGGACGCTCCGAGGAGGTCGTGGCCGAGGAGCTCGACGCGGAGGAGCGGATCGGCTTCTTCCGTGATGTGCTCGCCCCGCTCGCACATCGCATCCCGCTGGGCCGCTGGTTCATCCGCGCCGTCGACGGCGTCGACGTGAACGATCCCGCCCGAGCGGCGAGCAAGAGCCGGGTCTTCGAACTGCGACTTCGGTGATGAACATCGCAGGGACGGGCTTGCCGGCCTGATAGGATCGGTGCCGATGGCTGAGGCACCGACCACCGCAACGCCGGAGCTGCCTCGCGGGCGCACGCCGCCGCTGCCGGATGCGGAGGCGCAGGCGTTGTTCGAGCGCGGCGTGGCGCTGTTCAACGGCGTTCGCTACTGGCATGCCCATGAGGCGTGGGAGACGCTGTGGCGCGCCGCCGCGGACGACGAGCGCGACTTCTATCAGGGCCTGATCCAGCTGGCGGCCGGCCTGCTGCACCTGCAGCGCCGCAACCTGCGGGGGGCGCGCAACAAGCTGGGCGAGGCGCTGGCGAAGCTGCAGAAGTACCAGCCCGCCCACCATGGCATCGTGATCAACGAGCTGGTCGGTCGCGGCGCGCGCATTCTCGATGAGCTGGAGAGCGGTCGGATTCCCTACCTCATCCCGCCCGTCATCCGCCATATCGAGCTCGACCGGCCCGACGGCGACGCCTGAGCGGCGCGTGATGGGCGAGGACGATCGGGTCGAGCACGATTCGATGGGCGAGGTCCGCGTTCCCGGCTGGGCACGCTGGGGCGCGACCACCCAGCGGGCGGTGGAGAACTTCCCCATCAGCGGCGGGCGGCTGGAGCGCGCGCACCTCGCCGCGCTGGGGGCCATCAAGGCGGCGGCCGCGCGGGTCAACGGGGAGATGGGCATCCTGGACGCCGACATGGCCAGCGCCATCGCGGAGGCCGCCGAAGCGGTCGCCGGCGGCGAGCTGGACGGTCACTTTCCGATCGACGTCTTCCAGACCGGATCCGGGACCAGCAGCAACATGAACGCCAACGAGGTGATCGCCTCGCTCGCCGCCGAGCGCCTGGGTCGCCCGGTCCACCCCAATGATCACGTCAACGCCAGCCAGTCGAGCAACGACGTCTTCCCGTCCAGCATCCACCTCGCCGCCACGGCCGGCGTAATCGACGAGCTGGTCCCGGCGCTCGATCACCTGGCGCAGGCGCTCGAGGCAAAGCGCGACGAGTTCGCCGGCGTGGTGAAGTCCGGCCGCACGCACCTGATGGATGCAACCCCGGTGACCCTGGGCCAGGAGTTCGGCGGCTACGCCGCCCAGGTGCGTACCGGCATCGAGCGGCTGCAGGCGACGCTGCCGCGACTCGCAGAGCTGCCGCTCGGCGGAACGGCGGTGGGGACCGGGATCAACATGCCGCCGGGCTGGGCGGCGAAGGTGATCGCCGAGCTGGCAACGCGGACGAACCTGCCGCTGACCGAGGCGCGGAACCACTTCGAGGCGCAGGGCGCGCGCGACGGGCTGGTGGAGGCATCCGGCCAGCTGCGAACGGTGGCGGTCAGCCTCTACAAGATCGCCAACGACCTGCGTTGGATGGGGTCCGGCCCACGTGCCGGCCTGCGGGAGATCAATTTGCCCGACCTCCAGCCCGGCTCGTCGATCATGCCCGGCAAGGTGAACCCGGTGATCCCCGAGGCGGTGTGCATGGTCTGCGCCCAGGTCATCGGCAACGATGCCGCCATCGCCTTCGGCGGGGCAGCGGGGAACTTCGAGCTCAACGTGATGCTGCCGCTGCTGGCCCGCAACATCCTGGAGTCGATCCGGCTGCTGGCCAACGTCAGCCGCCTGCTGGCGGACCGCTGCATCCGCGGCATCACCGCCAACGCCGACCGGGCCCGTCAGTACGCTGAGGGATCGCCGTCAATCGTGACTCCGCTCAACCGCTACATCGGCTACGAGGAGGCGGCCAAGGTCGCCAAGCAGGCGCTGGCCGAGGGCAAGCCGATCCGCCAGGTCGTCCTGGAAGGCGGCTACGTGGACGCGGGAAAGCTGACGCTCGAGCAGCTGGACGAGGCCCTGGACGTCATGCGCATGACGGGGGCCAGGCGACCGGACAGCGAAACGCCGCGACCCTGACGGCCGCGGCGCTCCTGGACCGGCGTGGCAGGCGTGCCACTACTTCAGCCCCGTTACGTTACGTAAACGGAATACGCCTGCCGTACCGGCTGTTCGGTTGTCCGTTGAGTCTGCCCGGCGCTCCGCGGCCTGCGGCAGGGGCGAATGTCCCGGTCGGGCCGGGAACCGGCCGCGGCGTACAATCGGGCCACCCAACCCCTGCGTTCGATTGACCGATGCGGGCGCCCGCCGCGCGCCCGCTCCGAGGAGAAGCCGCCACCGTGACCAGCTATCGCAACCTGATCGGCGACGAGTGGGTCGATGCCCGCTCCGGCGCCACCTTCACGAGCGTCAGCCCCGCCAACCACGACGAGGTGATCGGCGAATTCCCGGCCTCCGGGCCGGCCGATGTCGATGCCGCGGTGGAAGCGGCCAAGGCCGCGTTCCCGGCGTGGTCACGGTTGCCGGCACCGAAGCGCGGCGAGATCCTGTTCAAGGTTGCGCGGCTGCTGGCCGAGCACAAGGAAGAGCTGTCGCGGCTGATGACCCGCGAGATGGGCAAGGTGCTGCCCGAGGCGCGCGGTGACGTGCAGGAGGCGATCGACGTCGCCTACTACATGGCCGGCGAGGGGCGACGCCTGTTCGGCCAGACCGTGCCGTCGGAGATGCCCGACAAGTTCGCCATGGCCATCCGCCGGCCGATCGGCGTGGTGGGGGTCATCACGCCCTGGAACTTCCCGGTCGCCATTCCCGGCTGGAAGCTCTTCCCCGCCCTGATCTGCGGCAACACGGCCGTGGTCAAGCCCGCCTCCGATACGCCGGCCTGCCTGGTGCGCTTTGTCGAGCTGCTGCGCGAGGGCGGCATCCCCGCCGGCGTGGTCAACGTCGTGACCGGCAGTGGTGCCGAGGTCGGCAACGCCATCGTCGACCATCCCGATGTCAGGGTCATCAGCTTCACGGGCCACACGGAGACCGGCGTGGAGATCAGCCGGCGTGCGGCCGAGACCCTGAAACGGGTCAGCCTGGAGCTGGGCGGCAAGAACCCGATCGTCGTCTGGGAGGATGCCGACCTCGACCTCGCCCTCGACAGCGTGATCTGGTCTGCCTTCGGCACCAGCGGGCAGCGCTGCACGGCGGCCAGCCGGATCGTCGTCCATCGGTCCATCCATGACCAGTTCGTGGGGGCCCTGAAGGCCCGCGTCGCCAAGCTGGTGCTCGGCGATGGACTGCAGGAGACGACCGACGTCGGTCCGGTCATCAACGACGCGGCGGTCGAGAAGATCGCGCGCTATGCCGTCATCGGCCGCGAGGAGGCGCAGCTGGTCATCGGCGGCGAGCCCGCCCGTGAGGGGGAGCTGGCCAAGGGCTCGTTCTTCCAGCCCACCATCTTCGCCGAGGTCCGGCCCGAGGCCCGCATCGCCCAGGAGGAGATCTTCGGTCCGGTGACCTCCGTCATCCCGGTCGACTCGTGGGACGAGGCAGTGCGCGTGGTGAACGGCGTGAAGTACGGCCTCTCGACGTCGCTCTTCACCCGCGACATCAACCTGGCCTTCCGCAGCATTCGCGACTTCGATTCCGGGCTGGGGTACGTCAACCACGGCACCATCGGCGCCGAGGCGCACCTGCCGTTCGGAGGCGTCAAGGCCACCGGCAACGGGCACCGCGAAGTCGGGCAGGCGGCGCTGGACTTCTTCAGCGAGTGGAAGAGCGTCTACATCGACTACTCCGGGAAGCTGCAGCGGGCGCAGATCGACATGACCTTCGTGGACCAGGAATAGCGACTGCCCTTTGCGCCGGTGCGACCGGCGTGCCACGATCGTCCGCAGCATGCGATTGCCGTACTTCCCGCTGCAGGTGGTGGTCTTCCCGCACCTGCCGCTGCCGATCCACGTCTTCGAGGAGCGCTACCGCCGCATGACCCACGACGTGGTCGCCGACGGCTCGCCCTTCGCCGGTCGCTTCGTGATCTCGATGCTGACCGGGGGCTCCGAGGTCGATGAGCCGGGCGCGGCGCCGGTGCGCGCCGAGCAGGTCGGCACGATCGTCGAGGTCCGCAGTGCCGAGCGCTTCGCCGACGGCCGCTGGGCGCTGCTGGTGGTGGGCGCCGCCCGCGCCCTCGTCAGCGAGATCGACCATTCGGGCCCATATGCCACGGCTCGCGTCGAGCCGCTGGCCGACGTATCGGGTGACGCCCAGCGCGCGGCGGCCCTGCTGCCTCGGGTGCAGGCCGCCCTGGATGCCTACCTCCAGACGGTGAAACAGTTCGTCGCCTCGGCGGCGTCTCTGGGCTCGGATTCGCCCGAGATCACCACCGTGGCCGCCTCCCTCGACGAAGTCCTCAAGCCGATTCGCCTCCCGGATGATCCAGTGGCCGCGAGCTACGCGGTCGCCGGCGTACTGCAGATCGAGCTCACCCGCAAGCAGCAGCTGCTCGAGCTGCCGGACGCCGCCACGCGCCTGGGCGCGGAGCTGGATCTGCTGCGGCGCGAGGCGCGGCTGCTGTCCGACGGCGCCATGCCGCCGGTCGCCACGGCTGACCTGCGCTACCACCCCAACTGAGGGCGTGAGCCAGCCGCGGCGGCACCGTCGCAGCCGGGTCGCCATCCTCGTCGCGGGGCTGGCGCTGCTGGTGACGGCCTGCGCGACGCCGACGCCGAGTCCATCCGGCGCGCCGGCCACGCCATCGGCCGCCGCCTCGACGAGCGCGGCCGCCTCGGCCAGCGGCTCCGCAGCTCCCGGTCCAAGCGGCGACGTCACCACCTACACCGTTCGGCCAGGCGACACGCTCAGCTCGATCGGCCGCGCCTGGGGCGTGACGGTCGCGCAGCTGCAGGCCTGGAACGCGGCCGCCTATCCATCTCTGGCGACCGAACCGAATGCGCTCGAGGTCGGCTGGGTGCTGGTCGTGAGCGGCGCCGGGCGTGCGACACCGTTGCCGACCCCGGCGCGGACCGCGGGCCCCACGCCATCGCCGGTCGCCTCGGGCTGCCGCGCCGGCAATCGCGTCGCCGCCGGCAGCCCGGAGACCTTCTCCAGCGTGCCTCGGGCGGGCAAGGCCGTGGCGCTGACGCTGGACATGGGCGGTCGCCTCGATCCAGGCGTGGACATCCTGCAGCTGCTCATCCGCGAGAAGGTCTGCGTCACCCTCTTCCCGACCGGCGCGATGGCGCAGTCGCCGGAGGGACGGCAGATCATGGCCATCGTGCGGCAGCACCCGGAGCTGTTCGAGATCGGCAACCACACCATGCACCACTGCGACCTGGTGCGCGGCGGGGGTGGCTCGCCGACGACCGCGCCGTGCGTCGGCGGCCCGCCCAGCTCCAGCTTCATCAGGCAGGAGCTCACCGACGCCGGCGCGATCTTGGAGAACCTCAGCGGTCAGCGCCCGGTGCCCTACTGGCGGCCGCCGTACGGCGCGGTGAGTGGCTCGGTGATCGCCGCCGCGGTGTCGGTCGGCTACACCAAGACCATGATGTGGGACATCGACACCATCGACTGGAAGCCCATCGAGCAGGGCGGGCCGACCGCGGAGCAGATCGCGGCCAAGGTCATCACCCAGGCGCGCTCCGGCTCGATCGTGCTCATGCACCTGGGCGGCTACGAGACGCTCGACGCCCTCCGGTCGATCATCCCCGGCCTGCGGGATCGTGGCTTCCTGCTGACCTCCGTCAGCGACCTGCTGCAGTAGGCGACGGCCTAGCCGCCGGTCTCCTCCATGCCGGGCTCCGGGCTGGCGGTCGCTGCCAGCGCTTCGGCGAAGATGGCGACGGCGGTGTCGATCGCCTCCTCGTCCACCATCAGCGGCGGGCTGAGCCGCAGCGACGCCTCGCCGCACTCCAGCACCAGCAGCCCCCGCTCGAACGCTTCCTGCTGGACGGCATTGGCTGCCTCGTGGCTGGCGAACTCGACGGCCTGCATGAGGCCGATGCCTCGCACGTCACGAACGCCGGCGTGGTGCTCCGCGGCGTCCACCAGGCCGGCGCGCAGGCGCGGCCCGAGCCGCGCCGCGTTGTCGACCAGCCCGCCGTCCAGCAGGTCCAGCGTGGCGAGCGCCGCCGCCGCGCAGACCGGATTGCCGGCGAAGGTGGAGCCGTGCGCGCCCGGCGGCCAGGTCCAGATGGACTCGCGGGCGATGAAGCCGCCGATCGGCATGCCGGAGGCGATGCCCTTGGCGGTGGTGACGATGTCCGGTTGCACGCCGGTATGCTCGATCGCCCACCAGCGCCCGGTGCGGCCCATGCCCGACTGGATCTCGTCGACGACCAGCAGGATGCCGTGCTCGTCGCAGATCTCGCGGAGGCCAGCCATGAAGCTCGCCGGGGCCGGGAAGTACCCACCCTCCCCCTGGATCGGCTCAACCACGATGGCCGCCACGTCGCTCGGCGCGATGATCCGTCCCAGGATGCTGCGCCGCAGCACCTCGAGCTCGGCGGACCCGTCGCCGCCCGACCCTTCGCGCCAGGCGCGAATGCGCGGGAACGGGGCGTGGTGGACCATGGGCAGCAGCGGGCCGAAGCCGGCGCGCTGCTTGATCTTCGAGTTCGTCAGCGACAGCGCGCCGAGCGTGCGGCCGTGGAAGGCGCCCTCGAAGGCGATGATCCCGGGCCGATGGGTGTGATAGCGCGCCAGCTTGATGGCGCCCTCCACGGCCTCCGTGCCGGAGTTGGTGAGGAACACCCGGGCCTGCTCGTCGAACGGCGCGATGGCAGCCAGCCGCTCCAGGAGCTCCAGGTAGCGGGGCTCGTAGAAGTCAGTGGCCGCGATATGGATGAGCCGATCGGCCTGGTCCTTGATGGCCTGCACGACCGCCGGGTGGCTGTGGCCGGTGCTGGCCACCGCGATGCCGGCGGCGAAGTCCAGGAACACGTTGCCGTCCACGTCGACCAGGGAGTAGCCGCGGCCCGACTCGGCCACCAGCGGGTAGGCGCGCGTGAGGCTGGGACTGGCCACCGTCTCGTCGCGCGCGATCATGGCCCGGGCCCGCGGTCCGGGCAGCTCAGTGACGATTCGCGGCGCCGAGATGCGGGCAGCCGCGGCGGGCGTGGTCTCGATGCTCATCGGGACACTCCGAAGCGGAGCGGCGCGTCCTGCCCGCGCCCCTGGCTAGATGACCCGATGGTATCAGGCGCGGTGGTGGGCCACGAGGGCCGTCTGGCCGATCAACCCGGGACCTTCGTACACCAACCCCGTCCACAGCTGGACCAGGTCGGCGCCCGCCGCGTAGGCGTCGACCGCATCGGCGGGGCCGAAGATGCCGCCGCTGGCGATGATCGGCAGCGCCGGTGCCAGCTCGCGGGCGCGTCGCACGGCGACCAGCATGCGTCCGTGCAGCGGGCGACCTGACAGGCCGCCGGCCTGGTCGTGGTGCGGTGAGCGGAGGCCGTCGCGCGCGGTCGTCGTGTTGGACAGGATCAGCCCATCGGCCGCGGTTGCCAGCGCACCCACCAGCGCGTCGAGCTCGGCGGGCGAGAGGTCCGGCGCGAGCTTGACGAGGAGCGGGCGTGGGTGGCCCAGCTGCTCCCCGGCCTGGCGCAACGTGGCCAGCAGCTCGGTCAGCTGCCGCGGGTCCTGCAGGTCGCGCAGGCCGGGCGTGTTGGGCGAGCTGACGTTGATCGCCACGTAGTCGGCGACGGGAGCGACCAGGCGGAAGCCCTCGAGGTAGTCGTCGACTGCGCGCTGCGGCGGCGTGGCGGCGCCGCGGCCGATGTTCACGCCGATCACGAAGCCGGCGGGCAGTTGCTCGCGGACGAGCATCACCTCGCGGGCGAGGGCGGCGGCGCCCGCGTTGTTGAAGCCCATCCGGTTGACGAGGGCGTCATCGGCCTTCAGGCGGAAGAGGCGCGGCCTGGGATTGCCGGCCTGGGCCACCGGGGTGACCGTGCCGACCTCGACGAACCCGGCACCCAGTGCCGCCCAGCCGCGCACCGCGCGGGCATCCTTGTCGAAGCCGGCGCCGATGCCCACCCGGTTGCGGAATGTCAGCCCCAGCAGCTGGACGCCGCTATCGGCGCCCGGGCGAACTCCTCCAGCCAGACGCAGGATCGCGCGGGTTGGCGCGTGGGCACCGGCGAAGCGCAGCGTCGCGACCGTGAGCCGATGGATCCGCTCCGGCTCGAACGCGAAGAGGAGCGGCCGCGCAACGCGATAGGCGATCGCCCGCCAGCTCACTCGTCGTGGGCGCGCGGGAAGGCCATCTCCATGGGGCGGACCGGCGGCAGCGGCTCGCCATCGGCATCGGTCTCCACCCCGGCCGGTGCCATGAATTCGTGCCACACCTCGGTGCCGGCCGCGGGTGGGTCGTCCAGCTCCTTTATGGCCACGATGCCCTCGAAGCGGATGCTGCCGGCCCCGCCGCTGGCGGTCTGGAACTCGTCCTCGTACTCGGCGGCGATCTCCACCGCGCGGCCGAGGGCCGCCTCCTCGTCGTCGCCGTCGACGAGCACGACGCGGTCCTCGATCATGGCCGGCGACTGCGCTTCGCCGACCAGGTACGCATAGCGCAGCTGGACGCCGAACCAGCCCGACGGATCGACGGTTGGATCCAGCTCGTCCAGCTCCTCGAGCGTCGCGAGGCTGCCGCCGTTGGCGTGCCCGTTGCCGGGCGAGCCGTTCGTCATGCGGGCGGAGGCTCCTGGCCCATCACCGTCTGCGACTGCTCCCGCAGGAACTGCTGGACGTAGTACGGCCCCAGGCCGCTCTTGCCCGACGAGCCGGACCCCTTCCAGCCGCCGAAGCTCTGGATGCCGGGCCACGCGCCCGTGGTCGCGCCTGCCCGCCGGTTGACGTAGACCACGCCGGCCTGGATGTTGTCCAGGAAGCGCCGGATCTCGGCATCATCCTGGCTGAAGATCCCTGCCGTCAGGCCGTATGGCGTCGCGTTCGCCTCGCTCAGTGCCTGGTCCAGCGAGTCCACCTCGCCGACCACCACGAAGGGCACGAACAGCTCGTCGTGGAAGAGCCGATGCGACAGTGGCAGCCCGGTCACGACCGTTGGAGTCGGGAAGTAGCCGCGCTCGGTATCGGCGTCACGCAGCACCTGGCCGCCGACCTCGATCGTGCCGCCGTCACGCTGCGCCTCCTCCACCGCGCCGGTGAACTTGGAGAGCGCACGCTCGTTGATGACGGGGCCCATCCACCTGTCGCGACGGGTGGGATCGCCGACCTTGATGTCCCTCGCCTTCTCGACGAGCTTGTCGACGAACTCGCGGGCCACCGAGCGCTCCACGTAGACGCGGGAGTTGGCGCTGCACTTCTGGCCGTCGTAGCCGAACGCCGAGCGCATCACCCCCTCCGCGGCCTCGTCCAGGTCGGCGCTGGCGGTGACGATTGCTGGGTTCTTGCCGCCCATCTCGGTGATGATCGGCCGCGGGTAGTCGCGGGTGAAGTGGGTGTACAGCTTCATCCCGACCTCGTATGAGCCGGTGAAGACCATCCCGTCGACGCCCGGGTTCTCCTGCAGCTCGGCACCGACCGTCTCGCCCGGGCCGGTCACGAGGTTGAAGACGCCGTCGGGGATCCCGGCCTGGCGCAGCGCCTCGCCGTATTTGTAGGCGAGCAGCGGCGCGTCCGACGAGGGCTTCATCACCACCGTGTTGCCCGCGATCAGCGCACCCGCCGCCGGACCTCCGGCCAGGGCCATCGGGAAGTTGAACGGGCTGATGACGGCCCACACGCCGTGCGGCTTGAGGACGCTGCGGGTGTGCTCGCTGGGGGAGAGCGAGCCCATCGGCTGCACGAAGCCTTCGTGCTGCTCCATCTGGTCGCTGTAGTAGCGCAGCAGGTCCGCCGTCTCCTCGACGTCACCCAGCGCCTCGAGCCGGTTCTTGCCGACCTCGAAGGCCATCAACGCCGCGTAGTCGAACTGGCGCTCGCTGATCAGGTCGGCCGCGCGGCGGACGATCTGGAGCCGGCGGCGCCAGCCGAGGTCGCGCCAGGCGGGGAACGCCGCCCGCGCCGCCGCGATGGCGTCGCGCACGTCCTGTCGCGTCCCGACCGGGAACCGCGAGACCACGATGTCACGATCGATGGGCGAACGGTCCTCGAACTCCTCGCTGGCGCGGCGCTCCTCGCTGCCGATCAGCATCGGGTAGGACTGCCCGAGCTGGCCGCGGACGCGCTCGACGGCCTCGTCGAAGGCCGACTGCAGCTCCTCGTTGTCGGCGGACAGCGTGGCGTAGGTGATCTTCATGCGAGGGGTGGTCGTCGCCATGGGAGCTCGAGCCTCCGGAGGTGATGTTGTGCCGCGCCGCACGCTGGGCGGCGGGCCGGGAATGGGCCCCGGCATTATCGCACCGGCCGGCAGGCAGGCCGAAGGCCAGGCTCCGGGGGGAGAAGAGCCTGGCCTTCGACCGAGCGATCATAAATGCATGGATTCGCGCCTGCAACGCCAATCCCGCACGGAATCCGCACAGTTTCGGTGCGTCCGGGCACGATTCTCGGAATCGGTCAATCGCGACCGCGATGGTAGAGACCCAGGCGCAGCCGCAGGCTGAGCGGGTGCGGCGCTGCGAGAAAGGCCGCGGCGCGCTCGCCGTACAGCCTGGGGAGCAGGTCGGCGGCGGTCTGCTCGTCGCCGAGGTCGAGGCGACCGTGCACGACCTTGATCTTGAACCCGTGCCGCAGCCACCAGCCGGTGCGGCGCTGGGTCGCGTCGAGGGCGCGCTCCACCGCCTCGGGCTCCAGCAAGGGCACCAGGTCGTCGCGCCCGTAGTAGCCGATGACCACCAGCCGGCCGCCGGCGCGCAGCACCCGCAGCCCCTCGGCGATGGCCGGCAGCCAGGCGTCGTCCGGCTGAATCTGGCCGGACAGCACGATGTCCACGGCGCTGTCACGCAGCGGCAGGTGGTCGCCGCTGCCCTCGACGATGCGGATGTTCGGCTGGTGCAGCGCGCCCGCTCGTTCACGGGCCACTCGCAGCAGCTCGGGCTTGGCCTCGATGCCGTAGGTCCGGCCGGTCCGTCGGGCGAGCAGCAGCGGATAGTGACCGATGCCGGTGCCCACGTCGGCGATCCGCTTGCCGGAGATCGGCACGATCCGCTCCAGCGCGGCCAGCACCCGGCGCTCGGGATCGAAGGCCTCGCCGAGGCGAGCGAGGAGCGCCGGATCGGGCTCGAGCCAGGAGGGCAGGATGGCGCGCATCGGCTCGCGGCCCTATGGAACGCTGACGCGCAGCGCGGCGGGCGACCCGTCGGCCAGCGTCAGCACCCGCTCGTCAGCGAGGACCTGGAGGTCGAAGGCCACGTTGCCGTCGGCCCGGCGCGTGACCTGGATCGGGATCGTCAGCGTGGCGTTGGGCAGGAGCGGGCCCCAGCCCAGCGACGTCGTGCCGGCGGGCTCGCCGCGCTCGCCGGGACCGTCGACCCAGGAGGTCCAGTCCTGGTGCAGCGGCGGGCCGAACTCCCGGGTGCGCTGCTCTGACGGCTTGAAGGGGGCGAGGAAGAGCGTGTCGCGCAGCTGTGTCGGCCAGCGCAGGACGAGCTCGTGAATGCGCCGGTCGGTGCCGTTCTCGACGATCACCGTGATCTCCCCGTCGCCAGCGGCGGTGAGGTCTGGGCGGACCCTGACGGTCACGGTGCGTGGATCCTGGCGCCGGTCGGGCAGGGGCAGCGAGAGCGGCGGCTCGGGCGTCGGTCCAGGGCTCCCGCTGACGGACACCGAGGGAATGGCGGTGGAAGTGGGCGTGGTGCTGGGAACCGCGGTTGGCGAGGCCGATGGCGTGGCGAGGCAGCCGGCCAGCGCCAGCAGCAGGGCGGGGACGAGGATGGCTCCCTTCCAACCCTCCCGGCGGCGCTCAGCCGGGCTGCTCATGGCTGAGCTCGGAGAGGCGGTTGCGGATCGCGTAGGCGGCGGCCTGAGCGCGGCTGGCGAGGGAGAGCTTGGCGAGGACGTTGCTGACGTAGTTGCGCACCGTCTTCTCGGCCAGGTCCATGGCCTCGGCGATCTCGCGGTTCGACTCGCCCTCGGCCAGGTGCGCCAGCACCCGACGTTCCTGCTCGGTGAGCTCCGCGAACGCGCCCGACTCCTCGGCGTGGGCCGCCGTGCGAATACGGTCGAGCACGGCCGCCGTCACCGCCGGGTCGAGCATCGACTGGCCTCCGGCGACGGTGCGGATGGCGTCGAGCAGCTCCTGGGAGCCGATGCGCTTCAGGACGTAGCCGGAAGCCCCGGCCGCGATCGCCTCGAACAGGGCGTCCTCATCGGCATAGCTGGTGAGCATCACCACCGGCGTGTCCGGTGCCTCGGCTGTGATCTGGCGGCAGGCATCGGTGCCGGAGCCATCGGGCATCCGGATGTCGAGCACCACCACGTCGGGGTGCAGGCTGCGCGCCAGGCGCACGGCCTCATGGCCCGATCCGGCCTGGCCCACGACGCGGAAGCCCCGCTGACGATCGAGCAGCGCGGAGAGGCCGATCCGCACGACCTCGTGATCATCGGCGATCAGGATGCGGATGGGGGGCTGCTCGCGCATGGCCACCTCTCGGAACGGAATGCGGGGTCAGGCCGGCTGCCGCCTCGTGGTCACCGGCATGGTAAGCGAGAGCTCCGTGCCGCGCCCCGGCTCGCTCCGGATGTCCAGGCCGGCGCCAAGCAGCTCGGCGCGACGGCGCATGTTGCGCAGCCCCTGGGCTCGCCCGGAGCGCTCGCGGGCCGCCGCAGCCTCGGTGGCGAAGCCCACGCCGTCGTCCCGGATGTCCAGCCGCAGGCGTTGGCGCCTGCTCTCCAGGCGGACGGTGACCAGGCTGGCGCGGGCATGGCGCAGGATGTTGCTGAATGCCTCGTGCACGACCTGGCGCAGCTGCTCCGCCTGCTCGGCCGACAGCTCGGCACGCCAGCCGCCGCGGACCTGCAGGTCCAGGCGCACCAGTGTGTTGGCGCGCAGCTCGTCCGCCACGGCGCGCACGATCTCCTCGGGGTCCCGCGCTTCCAGGCTGGCGCTGCGCAGGTCGAAGATCGTGGTCCGGATCTCGTCGCCGATGTGCTCGAGCTCCGACATCACCGTTTCGATCCGAGCGCGCGGCACCTCGGCCGCCGGCTCGAGGGCGGCGTTCGCCTCCTCCAGGTGCAGGCCGGCGGCGTAGATCGACTGGATGATGCCGTCGTGGAGGTCGCGCCCGATCCGCTCTCGCTCGCGGGCGAGCAGCTCGCGACGCCGTGCCTCGGCCAGTGCGCGGTCCGTCTCCTGCTCGAACAGGTCGAGCGCCAGGATGATGGCGATGGCGATCACCAGGCCGGCTGCCGATCGCAGCACCTCGATCGGCACGCCCAGGACGTCTAGCACGGTGGCGCCGTTGAGCAGCGAAGCGGGCAGGAACGGCGCCGGCAGGCCGATCATCCCCCCGAGCACCGCATAGACGGCGAAGGCAAAGGCGGCCGCCCGCAGGCCGAGCACGACCGGCGGCCGAGCCACGGCCTGGACCGCGGTGGCGCTGGCCAGCAGGCCCCAGACGGCCAGCGCGGAGCCGGGCAGCGCCAGCATCCAGCGGCCGAGCACGTCTCCCACGGCCAGCGGCGCGCCGACGTTGGCGAGCGCCTCGCCGATGCGCCCCTCCGGCAGCCAGGCGCCGGCGTCCGGGCGATACGGGCCGACGGCCGCTGCGACGGCCAGCGTGGCGCCGAGCCAGGCGAGGAAGGCGGCCGCCGGGAGCAGGCGCAGACGGGGCAGGATGGGGTAGCGGGTGATGGCAGCCAGCAGCTCGACGCCGAACTGGAGCAACAGCGCGAAGGACGCGCCCTTCATGATGAGCTGCAGGACCAGGAGCGCCTCGGTCGCAGCCAGCGGCAGGTAGCCCGACTGGATGGGGATGAACAGGTAGCCCCACTCGTGGAAGCCGTGGACGATGCCGAACGCAGCCAGCCAGGGCAACGGCCGCGCCAGCGCCAGGCTGCTGCGCTTCAGCGACTGCAGCGCGACCGCCAGGCCCAGCACGAAGAAGACCTGGCCGTAGACGGTCAGGACGATGACCCGGTTCGTCTCGAACAGCTCGCGCAGGGCATCCACCGCGGGCATCTTTGCACGCCGGCGGCTAGCATCCGTAGCCGCGATGTGGAGTTCAGCGCCGTGGCCCGTGAAGCTGTGGTTCGTGTGGGCATTCGCCCTGCTGGCGGCGACCGGCCTGCTGCTGCCGCGGATCATCGCCTTTACCGATTTCAGCGAGAAGGCGCCGTTCAGCATCCTGGGCATCTTCATGATGGCGGAGCTGGCCGCCGTCCTGTTCGGCATCACGGTGGTGATGCAGCGCAAGCGCATCGGCTTCCGGTTCGCGATCGGCATCGCCGCCCTGGCGGTTCCGGTTCTGGGAGGGCTGCCGCCGGCGCTGTTCCACATGGAGCCCGCGGCCGCCAACGGGTGGTACGCGCTCACCGTGCCGCTGGGGCTGCTGATCAGCGTCGTCCTGATCATCGCCCTGCTGCGACCGTCGGCGCGGGCCTGGTTCATCGAGGATTGACGGCGGCCGCTCCTATACTCAGGCCGTGACCGCCACCGCCACCCGCACCATGCGGGCCCTGGCCAAGATGCGCCCCGGACCCGGCGCCGAACTCATCCAGCGGCCGGTTCCCATCCCGGGTCCTGGCGAGGTTCTGCTGAAGATGGAAGCGGCCAGCATCTGCGGCACCGACGCCCACCTCTACAACTGGGACCCGTGGGCGGCCGAGATCCTCAAGCCGCCGATCATCCTTGGCCACGAGCTGGCCGGGCGGGTGGCAGCCACCGGCGCGGGTGTCACTCGTGTCCGGGAGGGGGACCTGGTCGGCGTCGAGAGCCACATCGTCTGCTGGAAGTGCGCGCAGTGCCGGGCCGGCGACATGCATCTGTGCCGCGACCTGAAGGTCATCGGCGCGCACGTCGACGGGGGCTTTGCCGAGTACGTCGTCATCCCCGAGGCAAATGCCATCGAATCGAACGGCCTGGATCCCGCGGTGGTGGCGCTCCAGGAGCCAATGGGCAACGCGGTCCACGCGGCGTTCGTCGAGCCGATCCAGGGCCGCACGGTGGCCGTGACCGGCGCCGGCCCGATCGGCGTGCTGGCGGTTGCCATCGCGCGCGCCGCCGGCGCCACGTGGGTGGTGGCGACGGACGTCGAGCCATATCGGCTCGAGCTGGCGCGGGCCATGGGCGCCGACCTAGCCTTGGATGCCCGCCAGCCGGACACGGCGGACCGCATCATCGCCGAAACGGGTGGCGACGGGGTGGAGGTCGTCCTGGAGATGAGCGGCTCGCAGGCCGCCCTGGACCAGGCCCTGCATTTCATCACCCGCGGCGGCCGGATCAGCCTGCTCGGCATCTTCGCCAGTCCGGTCGAGATGCACCTGTCGGACCTCGTCATTCAGAAGGGCCTGCGCCTCTACGGGGTGTATGGCCGCAAGATCTACGACACCTGGGAGCGGACGCAGGCGCTGCTGCGCGGCGGCCTCGACGTGTCGCCGGTGCTCACCCACCGCTTCGACCTCGCCGACTGGGAGCGCGGGTTCGAGCTCATCGCCTCCCGACACGCAGGAAAGGTGGTTCTGTTGCCATGACCGATACGCTCGCGGGCACGACGGCCGCGCGCAGCCGGAATCCGCTGGCCTTCCTGGAAGGCGAGATCGACGAGCTGCGGGCCAAGGGCCTGTTCCGCCGGCTGCGGGTGGTGCAGTCGGAGCAGAAGAGCCGATGCGTGATCGACGGACACGAGGTCATCACCCTGTCGAGCAACAACTACCTCGGCCTGAACACGCACCCCAGGCTGCGGCAGGCATCGATCGCCGCGGTGGAGGAGTACGGAGCGGGTTCAGGTGCGGTGCGCACGATTGCCGGGACCATGACCCTGCATGAGCAGCTCGAGGCGCGGCTGGCCGAGTTCAAGCACGTCGAGGCCGTGCTGACCTTCCAGTCCGGCTTCACTTGCAACACCGGGGTCATCCCGATCCTGGCGCCCGAGGGCGCCGTCATCGTGTCCGATGCCCTCAACCACGCCAGCATCATCGACGGCATCCGCCTCACCAAGGCGGAGCGCCGGATCTTCCCGCACGCCGATATGGACGGCCTGCGCCAGGCGCTGCGCGAAGTCCGCGATGCGCCGGGCGGCGCCGACCGCACCATCCTGGTCATCACCGACGGCGTCTTCAGCATGGAC
>DATBJR010000116.1:0-19837 GCA_036556325.1 Candidatus Limnocylindria bacterium
CCATCCGCCGGGTGCTCGCGCCGCTCTGGTCCCCGTCGGGGTGATAGAGCGCGGCGAGCGCCCGATAGGCCGCCTTGATGACCTGCTGGTGCGCGCGCGGATCGACCTCCAGCACCTCGTAGGCGTCGCGCTCGAAGGTCATGCGCCGATGATAGGCAGCCTGCCTGCTCCATGGGCCGCTCGCCCCGCGCCAGCGAAACGAAATGGGAGCCGTGTCGACTGCGACACGGCTCCCACACCGGAGGAGGAGACCCGAGGCACCCATCGGCTCGCGAACCAAAGGCTGCCCCGTTCAGATGAACGTTGCCGAGATACCCCGAACAACGTGGGCGGAGCGTAGAAGCGGGCAAGCGCGCCTTCCATGGCACCTCCGTACCACCGCCGGGATGACCTCCGGAGGGGGGAGGCGTGCTCCCCTGGAAGCAACAGAGCCGGCCACCCGGCCGGCCCTGATGCGAGGCACGAAGCAGCGAGGCTCAGTCCTCGGGGATCTTGATCCAGCCCTGGCGCATGGCGTAGACCACGGCCTGGGTGCGGTCGTTGACCGACAGCTTGCGCAGGATGGACGACATGTGGTTCTTCACCGTCTGCTCCGAGATGGAGAGGGCATAGGCCACCTGCTTGTTGGTCATGCCCTGGGCGATGTTGTCCAGGATCTCGACCTCGCGCGGCGAGAGCGGCGCGAAGATCGGCTGGGCATCGGCTCCGTAGACGGCCAGCTCACGGAACTCCTTGAGGACGCGCGAGGCAACGGCCGGCTTGGAGAAGACCTTGTCGTTGATCAGGTACTCGCCCGAGCGGACGCGACGGATGATCGCGATCAGATCGGTCGGGTCGATGTCCTTCAGGACGTAGGCGGCGGCGCCAGCCTTGATGGCGTCGAAGAGCTGATCCTCGTCATCGTTGGGCGCCAGCACGATCACGCCGGTGTGCGGCAGCTCGCGCTTGATGCGCTGCGTCGTCTCGATGCCGTTCGGCGCGGGGAGCGAGAGGTCCATGAGGATGACGTCCGGCGTCAGCTCCTCGATCACCGCGATCGCCTCGCGGCCGCTGCCGGCCTCGCCGATGACCTCGATGTCGCTTTCCAGCTCGAGGATGTTGCGCACGCCACGGCGGAACAGGGTGTGGCCGTCAACGATGACGACCCGCGTCTTGCCCGTTGCCTGCCGCCGGTCGCCGCCGCGGCGACGGTCCTGCGCAGGCGCCTGGGCCTCGGCCTGGGCCGATGTCTGGGCCTCTGCCTGGGTCCCTTCCACAGTCTTCTCCTTGGGCTTGGTCACAGTTTGGCTGCTCATCGTCTTCACGGTCATGGGTTTTGAACCTCCCGGGATCTTGCCCCTCAGTGCTCCGGGAGACGCAGCAGAATCCGCGTCCCCTCCCCCTGGCGCGATTCGATCTGGAGCGATGCATCCATCAGCTCCGCCCGTTCGCGCATGAACTGCAGCCCGAAATTCCGGCTGGCGCCCGTCGCCAGCCGCATCACGTCGAATCCGCGCCCGTTGTCGCCGATCACAAGCTGCCCGCCCTCCACGCCGATCCGCACCTGGCTGGCTGCCGAGTGCTTGCGGACGTTCTGGAGGGCCTCCTGCACGATGCGAAGGATCAATGCCTTCTCATCGGGCCGCAGCCGCGCATCGATGCCGTTCACCGACACGTCGACCGCTATGCCGTGGCGGGCCGCGAAGTCGCGACCCTGCTCCGCCAGCGCCTGGGCCAGGCCGACGTCGACCGCCGGTGGCCGCAGCGCGGCAATGAACCCGCGCACTTCGTCCAGGCCCTCGCGCAGCATCGTGCGCAGGAAGGACAGCTCCGCGTGCGCCGTGCGCGGCGAGTCGTCGAGCACGCGGTCCAGGTACTCGACCTGGAAGATGGCGTTGGTCAGGACCTGGGCCGGTCCGTCGTGGATCTCCTCGGCCAGGCGCTGCCGCTCCGCCTCCTGGGCCTGGATGATGCGCAGCGGGCCGGCGGCGCGAGGATCATCGGCTTCGGTCAGCGAGGGCTCGCTGGCGCCTGGCTCCGGGCTGGACAGGTAGCCGGCCAGCAGCTCGAGGTGCCGGGCTGCGGCGTCGAGCCGCTTGAGTCGCTCGCGCAGCGCGCCCAGCTCCCGGCCCATCTCCTCGTGGCGGGCTCGCAGCCGCTCCACGGCCGTGGCCGCCACCCGGGTGGTGCCCGGGTTTTCCAGGCGGCTGCGCAGGTGGACCCACTCCTCGAGCCGATCGCGATACTCGCCCCGGTATCGATCGGCGAGATCGCGAACACGCCTGGCGTCGCGGCGGACGGTGTCGGTCGCCTGCGCCTGGATGCGGTCGAGGTTTGAGGCCGGCGCGGCGGCCGTGGTCGTGTTCGGCACAATCTTGTCCTGGAGTACGGGTCCCGGCGTAGTACCGGACCTCGCATCCATCCTGTCGGCCGAAGTTGACGATGGTCAACAGTACGAAGGGCGCCATCAGTACTAGTCAGCGCCACGGGTGCTAGCGGCGCACCCAGATCACCGTGACTGTGTCCGCGTAGGCACGGCGCCAGAATGGTGAACGGTCGAACCACGCGCCCAGCGGCTGGTTGACTGGCAGCAGCACATGGTCAATGTGGAATCGGTCCATGATTACCTGCGGATCCGATTGCAGGCTGATCACGGACGCGTACATGTCCAGCAGGTCCTCCCCGTATACGTCGGCGCGACCGTCCATGAAGATCAAGTGGTTCGGGCGCTCGAGACCGATGTAGCCACCCCACTCGTAGAAGTTGAAGAGGCGTTGGCCGGGGTTGTTCGCGTTCATCCATTGGATCGCTGCCTCTGGCAACCGACGCGCGACCTGAGAAGCTTCTGCCGCTGGGCTCGACCGCAGGAACGCGATACCAATGCCGATGACAAGGACGGCCGCCAGTAGGGCCCCGTTGAGGATTCGCGCGAATCCGACGCGAGGCTGCTCGAGACGAAGAAGGAGGGTTGAGATGTCCCTCCCGACACGGGTCTGCGAGAGCGTGGGCGATACGGCCATGGCTGCGATTGCGCTCGTGATGGGACCGGCGATTAGCAGGAAGCGAATTGCTTCCCAAGACATCACGATCAACCCGGCCACGATCATTACGTCCGCCGTTCGCAAGTTGCGTCGTCCGAAAACAACGGTGGGAATCGCCACCACGATGACGAGGGCCAGCAGCAGCCACCCAAATACGGTGTCCAACGACGCCGGCGACCACTCCATGACGTAGCGGCTGAGTGAGCTGATGCTGAGCGTCCGAAATGGGTAGTTGTACAGGTCAATGCCATTCGGATTGACGATCAGGGCTGCGGCACTGCCAAGGGCGGCCAGGGCCACGTCCCGCAGCTGATGCCATTCCAGCGGAGGTGTGCCCGCAGCCCTCCGGCGAACGATCCGATCGGCCGCTTCGCCGACGATGGTGGCCCCGACGAGGAGGAAGAGAAGCACCCAGCCGGCATGAAGGTTCGCCCACAGAGCCGCCACTGGCGGCAGCGCCACCAGCCAGCGACGACGACGATCTGCCAGGTAATGCCACAGGAGCCACAGCACGGTTACCGCGAGCACCAGATCCAGGACCTGGACGCGGATGCCCAGAACGGGGCCGGCGACCGCCAGGCCGACCGACAACCAGGCCACGCGGCTCATCCAGCCGATGCCGGGCACTCTTATGGCGATGGCGCGCCAGAGGAGCCAGAAGGCGAGAACCGTCAGCCCACCGAACAGGAAGCTGAGCGCGGTATCGCCCCACAGCCCAAGGCTGTGACCTCCGGCCAGAATGACGTTCGAAAGCCAGTCTTGGCTCGTCCAATGCCGCCCATGGCCCGCGATGCTCCATGTGTCGGTGCGCGGAACTATTCCCGAAGCCAGGATCTCCCGTCCGGCGCGGATGTGCCACCAAACATCACTGTCGAAAAGAGGCCAGGTCGCGCGCGGCAGCACTGCCGCGGCAAAGAAACCGACCACCGCAGCAGTGGCGGCGGCAATGCCCATGCGCGGCGCGGGGGCAGCCATGACGGCAGTCTAGGCAGGCCGCACACGCCACTGATACATGCCTGAAGTACCGCCGCAGTCGTGCGCACGGCGACGAGTCAATGGAGTCAACCGCCGGCGGTGACCGTGACCGTGCCCTTCATCTGCTGCGGGTGGAACGTGCAGAAGTAATCCTGCGTCCCGGCCTTGTCGAACGTGATGGTCACGCTCTCGCCGGGCTTCATGATGTGCGGATCGCCGCCGGAGACGAGCTTCACCGAATGGGTGAAGTTGTCGTGGTTGGTCCAGGTCACCGTCGTCCCGGCCGGGACGGTGATGTCAGCCGGCACGAACTTGTAGGACGGCGGCAGGTCCACCTTGTTCGCGGCAACCGCCGAACCCGACGGCGCTCCGCTGCTGCAGGCTGCCAGCCAGACGGCCAGCAGCCCAACAGCAACGGAACGGAGGAGGAGGCTCATGCCCCGGCCCGGGCGGAGGAGAGGACTGTCCGCGAGGCGGCGACGAAGATGATGATGAACGCCACCACGTCCAGTACCTCGGCGATGGTGTGCGCGAAGAGGAACACGGTCCAGTCGAGGTGGTAGGTCATGTACACGATCTCGGCCAGGGCATACAGCGAGAAGGCCCAGCCGAGCGAGCTGTTGTTGGCGCCGAAGGAGCGCCAGGCGAAGTAGGCGCCGATGATGAACAGCACGATATGGATGGCCAGGAAGCCAACCGGTGGGATGTTGTTCGCGAAGTCGCCAATGGGCATGGGATCAGGACTCCTTTCGGTGACGGACGCCGTCGAGCACGACACCCGCCAGGGCGACCACCATGCCGACGAGGCCCACCAGGTGGGCGCCATGCTCCTCGAGCGAGAAGCCGACCTCGGTATGCGGCGGCTCGACGGTGGTGAGGTGGACGAACGTGTCGAGGCCCAGTCCGGCGAGGGCGATGCCGATGCCGACGAGCGCCAGCAGGGGCGGTCGGACCGGGACGAGCGCGTGGATGAGATCTCGCATCGGCTCCTCGTGTAGCATTAGTGTGCGTTAGTTATAGACGGCCCGCGAAGCCGATGTCAACTCTTGTGCCAACAACGATTGGCGATAGAATCCGGGTCGCATGCTGAACGACCGCACCGCCGAGGGGATCGAGTCCATCGCCGCCCTGGCCGATCCCGTCCGCCGCCGCCTCTACCTGCACGTCGCCGCCCAGCCGGACGCGGTCAGCCGCGACGACGCGGCCGCCGCGCTGAGCATCGGGCGGCCGCTGGCCGCGCACCATTTGGACCGCCTGGTGGCGGCGGGGCTGCTGTCGGCCGAGTATCGGCGGCGATCCGGCCGCACTGGCCCGGGCGCCGGGCGGCCGGCGAAGCTGTACCGGGCCTCAGGCACCGAGGTCGGTGCCACGCTGCCGCAACGCCGCTACGAGGTGGCGGCCGAGCTCATGGCCACCTCGCTGGAGCGCCCATCGCATGGGCTCGAGACGCTGGAGGACGTTGCGCACCGCTACGGCACGACGCTCGGGGCGGAGGCGCGTCGGCGTGCCGGCCCTCGGGCAGGCGCCGCTCGTCGTCGCGACGCGGTGCTGTCCGTCCTCGCTGATGCCGGCTACCTGCCGGCGGTCCGCGAGGGAGAGGTTCGGCTGCTCAACTGCCCCTTCCACGACCTGGCGCAGCGCCATCGGCTGGTGACCTGCGACATGAACCTCGCCATGCTGCGCGGGGTGCTGGACGGCGCGCGCCTGCCGGAGGATGGGGCCCGGCTGGATCCGCAGCCCGGTACCTGCTGCGTCGCGTTCAGCGAGCAGCGATCCTGAAGACTCGGACGCCCGGCGCCTCGAACGCGGGGCGCTCCGGCAGGAACGAGGCATGGGCACCGGTGATATCGGTGGCCGAGCTGCCATCCCACAGCCCCAGGGGATCGCGCGTCTCACCGGGCTCCAGGGTGACGACCAGCCAGCGTACCTCGTAGCGTTCCACCACCTGGCCCACCGTGGCGTATGGGTCGAAGGGCGGCGCGACCCCCGGGTTGCCGGTCAGCAGGTAGAGCCGCGCGGGGTCCAGGGCCATCACCACGTCCGTTCGCTGCGCCGCCGTGCGCAGGTACGCCGCGGCGGCGTCCAGCCGCTCGACGTCGGTGCGCCACAGCGCCAGCAGCACCAGCGAGCTGACGAGCGACACGATCACCGCCCCCACCAGCCCCACCACCACCAGGAATCGCTGCGTCGCGTCTCGGCGCAGGAACCACCACCACCGGCCAAGCGTGCGGGACAGCGTGGCAATCGAGGCGACGCCCATCGGCAGCGCGAATGGGAGCCAGGCGGGCGCCGAATGCATGAAGGCGCCTTTCGGCGCATGGAAGGTGAAGACAAGGCCCATCACCAGGAACATCACCAGCCAGTAGGCGATGAATGGCTGGAGCGCGCGCCGCCGGCGCTCGAGGAAGAGCCCAGCCAGGAACGTCACCCCGAACAGCCCACCGCTGACGGACAGTGTGCGCCCCAGGAGCTCGCCCAGCGAAGCCAGTTTCGAGCCGATGATCGCCGGGAGGCCGGCAGAAAGGTAGCTCGCCACGCTGGGCTGGGTGCCAATCGAAAATTGCTCGTTGTACGTCCGGATCCACAAGGTATGCCCGCCGGCAGAGGGCAGCGGGCTGCCGAAGACGGCGACGTCGCGCACGAGCCAGGGCAGCAGCACGAGCAGCGCGGCCAGCGCAGAGGCAAGGCCGACCGACCAGCCGATGCCACCCGCCCTGTAGCGCAGCCACCACGCCGTCGCCGGGGCCGCGGCGAGCAGCAGCCCGTCGATCCGCGCGAGCGTGGCCACCCCGACCATGGCGCCGCTGGCGAGCAGCCACCAGCCCTGCCGCGATGCACGGGTGGCCCGCATGGCGAAGTACAGGCAGGTGCCGCCGGCCACGCCGAAGACGGCGAAGCTCTCGACCAGCGGGTACTCGATCAGCAGCGGGCCAGCAAAGATCGCCAGCACGGCGGCGGGGAGTGCCACCCATCGGCTCTGCCAGACCTCCCAGCCAATGAGGTAGGTGAGCGGCACCAGCACGGTCGACAGCAGCACCATGGCCACCTGGCCGGCCGCCCAGCTGGCGCCAAGCAGCGCCATCGGGACCGTGGCCACCACCGACGTCAGTGGCATCCAATGCCCGTTGCTCGGAACCGGGAGCATCGGGTCGGCCGGCAGATGTCCGCCGATCTCCAGGAAGCTCCACAGGACCGGCGCGCTGAAGCCATTGCCGTTCGCCAGGCGCTCCGCGACCAGCGTGTAGTAGGCGGCGTCGACGTACGGCGGCGATGGGACGAGCAGCGCGGCGACGATGCGAGCGACCAGTGCCAGCGCGGTGAGGAACACGAGATCGCGGCGGATCGCGCTGGACATCGACCGCGAGTCTAGCGGCGGGCTCTGTAGACTCGCGACCGATGTCGCGCTGGCTGCCGTCGCCGTACGTGCTGTTCGCCGTGGTGGTGGGCGTCCTGCTGAGCACGGTGAGCGCCGTTCGCGGGCCGATCGACGCCGACTTCTACTGGCACGTCACCGCGGGCCGGCTGATGGTGGAGAGCGGCAGCGTGCCGAGCAACGATCCGTTCAGCTTCACCTGGCTGGGACAGCCGTGGACGCCGCACGAGTGGCTGGGCGAGGTCCTGCTCTTTTTGTCGACTTCGGCGCTGGGGCTGGGTCTGACCGGCGCGCTGTTTGGACTGCTTTCCGCAGGGGGACCGCTGCTGGCGGGCGCCGCCATGATCCGGCGGGGCGTGTCGAACCGGGCAGTCATGCTCGCTGTCGCACCGGCCGTGGTCGTGCTGCTGCCGTATACGACGATGCGCCCGCAAATCTTCACCTGGCTGCTGCTGGGCGGGCTGCTGGCGGCGCTGGTCTTGCTGCGGCCGGAGCATCGGCTGCGGGTGTGGCTCATCCCGGCGGCGTTCCTGCTGTGGGCGAACCTGCACGGCATGTACGTCATTGGCCTGGGCGTGCTCGCCGCCCATGTGGCTTTCACGCTGGCAGGTAGGACGTCCATGGCCCCCCGCCGGTGGACGATGCTGGGGGTGCTGGCGGTATCGCTGCTCGCCACCATGGCCACGCCGGCGGGGCCGGTCGGGCTGCTGTACCCGCTGCGGTACGTGGAGCCGGGCGACTGGGGGTTGCAGCACATCGTGGAGTGGCAGCCGCCACGGATCGATGACGTCCGCAACGTTGGCCTGGCACTCGTGATCCTCAGCGTGCTGCTTACGAGGCTGCGGTCGGCCGATGGGTGGCTCAAGCTCACCGCGGTGCTGGGCATGGCCGGCGCGCTGGTGGCGGTCCGCAACGCCCCCCTGGTTGCGGTGACGGCAATTCCAGGGCTCGCCTGTGGCTGGGGGACGCTGCTGCGGCCGCGCCGGCAGCCATTCCCGGTGCGCACCGCACGGGTGCGGCGCTGGATCGAGGTGGTCGTGGCGGCGGTGCTGGTGGTCGCGATTGCGCTCATCGTGCCGGGGATCCGCGGGCTGTCCGGGGCGGTCGCCGTACCGCAGCAGTTCCCGGTGGCGGGAACAGACGCGCTGGCGCAGCGGTCTCCCGACGCGAACGTCCTGACCGAGTACGGCTGGGGTGGGTACCTCATCTACCGGCTGCACGACCTGGGCGGGCACGTCTTCGTGGACGGCCGCAACGATATGTACGACCAGCGGATCCTGGACGACTACCTGCGTATTCGGAGCGCGGACCCTGCCTGGAAACAGCTGGCCGACCAGTACGGGGTGGAGGCCATCCTGCTGCCACCATCGGCCCCGGTGATTGCTGCGGCCACGAGCGCCGGCTGGTGCCAGGCGTATGCCGATGGCGTGGCGACCCTCCTGCTCCGCTCCTGCTGAGCTGCCACAAGCCGGCGTTGTGCGGTGACGCGGCTGAGGGCGTTGGCACAACTCCGAGTACGTGGATGCACGCAAACGACGCGTAGCGCACAAGCCGGGCTTGTGTCCGAGCCGATTTCGTGCCGGGGCTGCGCCCGGGCACAACTGCTGACATGTACCCTGGCCGAGCGGGGTCGTAGGCTCAAGCAGTGGTTGTATCGATCCGGAAACGGCTAGCGCCGAACCCAGACGGCCGCGAGCGGGTCCTGGTAGACGCGTTGCCAGCCCGGGAGGGCATCCATCCGGTCGGCGAAGCTGCCGGTCGACGGGAAGAGGACGTAATCGATGGCGTACCGGTCGAGGAATGGTCCCGGATCGGTCTGCTGGCGGACGACCCCTGCGTACTCCTCGATTGGGGCGTCGCCGTAGATGTCCGAGCGACCGTCGATGAAGACTGGCGCGTGGGGCCGGCGAAGGCCCAGGTAGCCACCCCATGAGTACTGGTTGAACGGGCGCTGCCCCGGATCGTTAGCCAGGATCCAGTTCACGGCACTGACCGGCATGTTCTCCGCGATGGCGGCCTGCTGCGCGGCCGGCGCCACCCGCGCCACCGTGACCCCAATGCCAATTGCCACCACCAACCCGGCGAGCAGCAGGTTGATGGTGCTGAAGATGGGTGCGCGCCGAGGCGTGGACATGCGCTCCAGCAACGGCGCCGATCGACTCCCGAAGCCTGTGCGCGAGATGGCGGGTGCCAGGTAGAGGCTGATGACCGCCCCGGCGATCGGGCCCACCACCAGCATGAACCGAGCGGCATTCGCTGCCATCAGGGTGAGGCCAACCATGATGAAGGCATCGGCCAGGCGCATCCGGCGCCACGCGACCAGCAGGGTCGGAATGACGCCCACCAGCACGAAGCCGATGAACACCTGACCTATGAACGTGCCAGGATCCGGTGGCTGCCACTCGGAGATGAAGGCGCGGTGCGCGGCGATGGTCGAGGTGTCGAGTGGATACGCGTACAGCGCGGTGCCATTCGGGTTCAGCGGGATCACCGCCAACGAGGCAAGGAGCGCCAGCCCCAGCCAGCCGATCCGATTCCAGGCCAACGGCGGGGCCTGCAGCTGCCGGTTGAGGAGCCGATCCGCCCCCTCGCCCACCGCCACCGCGCCGCCGAGGAGGAAGAGCAGCGGCCAGCCGGCGTGCATGTTGGCGAAGGCCACCGCCACCACCGGCAGGAGCAGCAGCAGGCGCGCGGAGCCTCCGGCCATGAACTGCCACAGGATCCAGAGCACAGCCGATGAGAGCAGCAGGTCCACCACCTGGACCCGAACGCCGAGCGTGGGCCCAGCCACGATGACCCCGGCGGCCAGCCAGGCAATGCGGCTCAGCCAGCCGATGGCCGGGTCACGCCGGCTGATGGCATGCCACAGCAGGACCATGGCGGCGACCACGATCAGCGACCACAGCACGGACAGGACGGTCGGCCCCCAGGTCCCGAGCCGGTAGCCGAGCGCCAGCACCACGTTGCTCAGCCAGTCCTGGCTGATCCACTGCCTGCCGGAACCGACGATGCTCCAGCTGTCGACCTTGGGCACCATGCCGGTGTCGAGCACGGTCTGCCCGGCGCGGATGTGCCAGAAGACGTCGCCGTCGATCAGCGGGATGGCGGGGCGCGGCAGGGCGACCAGCGCGAAGAAGGCGGCCACCGCCACCGTGCTCGAGGGGATGCGCCAGTGGCGCATCAGGCCGTGGCCGGCTCGGTGGTCGGTCGTTCGGCGGGTGCCTCGTGAGGGGCCAGCAGCTCGTGGCGGCGCCAGAGCGCGATGACGGCCACCAGGACGCTCAGCCCGGATGACCACGGCACCGGCAGGGCCAGCGTCGCCGCCACCGGCATCAGGAACCGCCAGCCCAGCCCGCCTCCGGCCAGCGCCAGCGCACCCGCGATGGCGGTTCGCAGCAGCACGCTCCCCGGGATGATGGCCGCGTAGTCGGGGATCGTCCGCTGCGCGTTGGCGGAGAGGGTCGCAAACCAGTCACTCCAGAGGTTCGGGCCCAGCGCGAACGAGACGGCGCTGATCGCCGCGGTCACGCCCAGCGCCACGACCAGCTCGCGCCAGCGGCGGGCACCGGCCAGCCAGAGGAGGCCGACCCCCGGCGTGACCTTGGTCAGCAGCGGGAAGGCCCAGGCGCCGGGGTAGCGGACGGCAAGCACGATGGCCGCTGCAATCAGCAGGTGGATGTTGCCGGTGCCCACCTCATCGATCACCGGGGAGCCGGGAATCACCAGCAGCAGGGCGGCGAACAGGGGGCCCGCCATCCAGACCAGGGCGAGCAGGTTGATGCCGGCCCACACTGCGGCGAACACAGCCCACGGCAGCGCGGAAAGCGGCAGAAACAGCTGCGCGAAGGCGGGGGAGTAGAGGTATGCGTCCTCGCCGCCCACCTGCCCGCGGCTGTAGAGCGAGGCCAGGTCAGCGGCCCAGTAGGCGCGAGCATCGTGCTGGTAATCGTGGAAGCTCAGCAGCCACCACACGAAGAGCACGACAAGGAGACCAGCCAACCGCAGCCCGTCGCGCACCGCGCGGCTGCGCACGACGCGGCCCAGTGTGTCCGTCATGAGCCGCAGTCCGGTGGACCAGGGATCAGGGCCCACGGCCAGCGCGGCAGAGCCGGCAGCGGCTCAGCCGATGGCGGCTGGCTCGCGGCCAGGCCCGCTTCCCGGTAGATGAGCTCGCGTGCGACGCGGACGCGCGGCGGGTTGCCCCCATAGGCGCCACGGGTCAGCGCCTCCAGACGGAGCGCCTCCCGCTCGTCGGCCGCGTCGCAGCGCATCTGGGCGATAGCCGCCCAGGCCTGGTAGACACGGGCGTCCTGCGGGTCGTCGTGACGCATCCTGGCGAGCAGCGTATCGGCGGTCGCCTGGTCGCCGTGCAGCTCGGCCGCCACGGCCTGCCAGGGGTCGCCCGCGTCGACCGGCAGGCGATCCATGGCCAGAGCCACGTCCCAGCGGGCGATGAGATCGAGGATCGGCGCCGCGCGGTGCTCTCCCGCGAGCACCCGGCCGAGCGCATCGGCCACCTCGTCAGGCGTCAGGCCGGTGCTGTCGTACGGCAGCAGGCCGAACAGCTGTGGGCTCAGCGCCACGGCGTGGGCAAACGCCGTTGCGGCGGCGGACCGATCCCCGTCCGCGGCTTCTGCCAGGCCCAGGCGATAGGCGTACTGGGGGTCGCCGTACGTGTTGGCCGATGCCTGCTGCAGCAGCTGGATCCGCTGCTGTGGATCGTCGGTGAGCGCCGCCAAACCGCCGGCAGCGCGTGGCTCGCCGGGGTTCAGCTGCAGCGCCCGGCGGTAGGCGTCGCGGGCGGAGTCATCGGCTCCGAGGGAGGAATAGGAAAGACCCAGGCCCAGGGCGTACAGCGCATCGGCGGGATGCAGCTGCGAGGCCTGCGCAAAATGCGCGGCCGCCGTGGACCAGTCGCCCCCCTCTGCGGCCGTTCGGGCGAGGAGGGCCTCGTTGCGCGAAAGGTCGCCGGCGGTCACCGCCAGCAGGGCGGGGACGGCCAGGAGGGCCAACGCGGCTGGCGCCACGGCCAGACGCCCCGACCGCGAGGCGGCCATTGTCGCCGCGAGCGGTGGCCCGGCCAGCCAGGCCGCCATGGCGATGGCCATCGCCATCACCGCCGGCAGGAAGCTGAAGTCGTCCAGCGCGGAGGCCAATGCCAGGCCGGCGAGCACCGAGATGGCCAGCTGCTCAGCCGGGGCCCAGTCTCGCCAGCGGCGCAGCGCCGTCAGCAGCCAGGTCACGATGGTGAGCAGGAAGCCCGCGGCCAGCAGCAGGCCGCCATCGGCCAGGGTCTGGAGGTACGCGTCATGCGTCAGGCGGACCTGGATCAGGTGCCCGCCCTCGGGCGGATAGAGCAGCCGAGCCCACGAGTAGATGCCCGGGCCGTTGCCGGCCAACGGGCGGTCCAGGAACATGTTGACGGACTCCTGCCAGATCAGGAGGCGCCCGCTCTCGCTCAACCCGTGGATGATGGGCACCGCCACCACGACCGCGCCCACGAGGACGGCCAGCCCGCCGGCAGCCACCAGGCCGATCCGCACACTGCGGCTGCCAACCCGCGCCAACGCCCGACCAGCCAGGTCCCAGCGCAGCTGGACATACAGCACGGCCGACAGGGCAATCGCCAGCCAGCCGGCGCGACCAACGCTGAACGGCACCAGCACCAGCGCCGACGCTCCCAGCGCCAGCCACAGAACCGTCCGCACCGGCCGCAGAGGCGTCCAGGCGATGAACGGCACCGTCAGCAGCACCAGGATGGGCATCACATTGACGGTCTCCCAGGGAAAGACCTCGAAGGCCTCGAACTGTGGGGGCGTGCCGGTCTGTTGGACCCAGACCAGCTTCTCGTTCACCCACAGCCAGGCGTTGAGCGCGCACGAGAACGTCATGGCTGTCGCTGTGCCCGTGGCGAGCGCGTCGCGCAGCCGGCTGCCGGGCTCCAGACGGCGCAGCAGCCAGAACAGCGCCGCGTAGGCAAGGACCAGCCCCAGCGTCTCGAACGAGCCGACCCAATCGCGGCTGAAGATGCAGACGACCGCGAAGACCGCCACTGAGATCAGCACGGCCAGGTCAAGCCGGTCCAGCGGCCCGCGCAGGCGCAAGCCCGCCCAGATCAGCAGCGGCACGCCGAACAGGACCTGCGTGATCAGCCGCAGCAGCGGATCGAGGTGGACGATCTCGCTGCCGAAGAAGACCAGGAAGACGAAGACCCAGAGCTGGATGCCCAGGCTGGCGATCAGCCGCCCCAGGTTTCCGGGCGTGGTGAGTTGCATAGAGCCTCGCAGTGCAGCGTCGCGGAATCTATGGGCGTTGGTGCCCGCGGTCAACGGTACTCAGGTCCGGGTCTGCTTGACGGCTCCTCGGCTCATCAATTGCTGTGCCATGAGGTGGGCTTCGTTGCCGGCCCTCCGGCGCGGGCAAATCTCGTGCGGCAAGCCGCTTACCTGGCCTTCGCCGAGTCCATATCCCGCGGACCAGCCTCGAACTCAAGCGCTGGCACGCTGTCGTCGTGCCAGATGTCGTAGGCCTCGCCCACCGCGGTCTCGAAGCGCAGGCCCATGATCACGATGCCGGCGAATCCGGCCTGCCGCGCCTCTGACGCGATGGCCTTGGCCACCTGCCAGCCGAAGGTGCGGCGCTCGCTATCCGGCATGGCGTCCACGCGTGCCCGCAACTCATCACTGATGGCGATGCCGCCAACGCCCTCGATTCGCTTGACCCAGCCAGGGGACACTGGCGGCGTGAGCTCCAGGTAGACCGGCGGCGCGTCCGCCAGGCGCAGTCGCTCCGCGACGGGACGAACGGAGACGGGGTCCATGACGGGGCCGGTGGTGAAGAACTGCCCGCCAACATCGATGCGGCGCTGGAACATCCACTGACGCGACCGGGTGCTCATCCCGACTTCGAATCGGTCCGGGCCGATCGCCTCCTGCAGCGCACGCAGGTGCTCGACGATCTCATAGCTGTTGCTCCAGTGCTCGACCTCGGGAAGCATGTCGCCCTGGACCACCAGGAATGAGTCCACGCCATTGCCCAGCGCGCCGCGCACCTCGCTCTCGATGGCCAGGATGTTCCGGTCGCGGGTGGAGCACACGACGGTGGGTCGCACGTCAGGCACGTCGTGCGTGATCCGCGCAGCGAAGGCGTACGGCGAGACGCGCACCTGCTTGAACGGGTTGTCGGTGATCAGGACCCGTCCCCAGCGGCCCTGGAGGCTGGTGTGAAGCATGCCGGGCAGGCGCGGCGGGTTGATCTCCACCATCTCCGCCCAACCGCCACGTGCTGACAGCATCGTCGCTCAGGCCGATTGATGGGAAGCCGCTGCGTCGCGCCGCGCACGAGCCGCCTTGACCATGTCCGCCAGCTGGCGCTCGATCTCTGCCCAGCCACGCGTCTTGAGGCCGCAGTCAGGATTCACCCACAGGTCGGCCCCGTCCATGAACTCCTCGAAATGCCGAAGCCGCTCGTCCATGACGCCGGCGCCCGGTGAGTGCGGCGAGTGGACGTCGAAGACACCGGGGCCGATCTGCAGGTGACCATCGGTGAAGAGCTGGTAGAAGGAGCGGATGTAGCTGTCGTCCTTGCTGCGGCTGAACTCGATGGAGGCCACGTCCACGCCGGCATCCGACCATAGCGGCACGATGTCGCCAAAGTCGCCGTAGCACATGTGCGTGTGCATCTGGACCGATGCCGGCTGATTGAAGACGTGGTTCAGGGCCGCCCGCACTCCGCGCGCGTAGATCTCGCGGCGGGCAGCGGCGTCCGCGGTTGGCTGCGGCCACCGCTCGCGCACCGCGGGCTCATCGATCTGCAAGATCCGCGCACCGGCATCCACCAGGAAGCCGACCTCCTGGCCAACGGGCTGCGCCACCGCCCAGAACAGCTTGTCGTCGGGGACGCCTGGCGGACGAAAGCTCCAGTTCACGATGGTCACCGGTCCGGTGAGCATGCCCTTGACAGGCAGCTGCGTGGCGCCTTGGGCGAGCCGCCACTCGTCGACCGTCATCGGCTCCGCAATGGACGGGGGCGCCGCCAGGATGGGTGGGCGGGTGCATCGGCTGCCGTAGCTGAGGACCCAGCCGTGCTCGGTCGTGAGGAAGCCGTCCATCTGCTGCGCGAAGTACTCGACCATGTCGGTCCGCTCGAATTCACCGTGCACCAGCACGTCCAGGCCCATCCGCTCCTGCCAGCCGATGGCGTCGGTGATCATGCGGCCGATGGCCTTCTTGTAGGCGGCTTGATCCATCTCGCCTTTCGACAGCTGGACGCGGAGATGCCGAACGTCCCCGGTCTGCGGCAGAGAGCCCGTGGTCGTGGTGGGATACGAGGGCAGGTTGAGGTCCGCCTGCGCTTCGCGACGCGCGGGTCGTGAAGGACGTGCCTGGAGGGCACCCACCTCGGGCCAGTCGGCGATGGGAGCCGCCGTCGCGGCTGGGGTTGTTCCGTCGGTGAGCGCCTCTGCCCACGAGGCCAGAGCTGTTGCCTTCTCGCGGGCGAACTGGAAGCCGGCCGGCAGGTTCTCCCCCTCGGTGGTGTACGGCAGAAACATGAGGCTGGTGGACGGGACCAGGCGCACCGTCCGCCGCTCGTCCCCAAGGCTGGCCAGTGCCTGACGAGCGCGCTCGAAGTCATCCGGCCACACGCTGCGCCCGTCCATGACGCTGACCACCAGCTCCGGCTGCTGAGCCGCCGCCGACGATGCCACCTGATCCAGCGGCAGCTGGACGGCGAATCCGCGGCGCCCGAGCGCCTCCACCGTTTCCTCGGAGGGTGCGCCGAACTGCACGGTGACCAGGGGTGGGTCGCCCGGAGTGAGGTCAGCGGCGCCCGAATAGGCCGTCTCCCACACTGCGACATCGGCGTCGGTCATTGACATGCCCAGCCGCGGCTCGTCCACCTGGAGCCGGAAGTTCGGATCGCGCCGGCGCTGGATGTTGACCCAGGACCAGAGCGCGTCCCCCGCCTGCCCCGCCGCGGTCTCGCGATCCATGCCCTCGCCCAGGTGACTCATGTTCACCAGGCTGTACGGCCCGATGACCGACCAGGTCGTATCAGCCTCGCCCAGCGGCTGTCGCCATGGCAGCGGTGTGAAGCGCTCGATCGGCTGGGCGATCTCCGGGACCACGTAGTGGTAGTTGGTGTCGAACCACTTGGTCATCTCCCACGCCTCGTGCTCCGGCGTCCCGCGGGCGACGGCAGTCAGGGCGGCGAACGGGTCCCTCCGGAGGTCAGTGGTTGCCCACTCCGGCACGATGCCCAGCATCAGAGCGGTCTCCATGACAGCGTCGTACAGGAAGTAGTCATCGACGGCGCTGCCGATCAGCCGGCGCTGCTCGGCCAGGTGGACGTGTCGCAGCTCGGCGATCCGGCTGTCGAAGGCAGCCCGATCCATCCGGCCGGACCATGCCTTCTCGAGCGCCCACTTGAGCTCGCGCCTGGGGCCGATGCGGGGGTAGCCAATGAGCTGGGCAGCGAACGGCATGCCGTCAATCCTGCTTGGTGGACGCGATTGTCGCTCACCGGAAATGGCGGTCAAAGCCCCTTTCGGATCAGGACGATCGAATCCGTCGAAGCCGCTGGTGTTCGCGGTAGGGTTCGGCCGCATGAGTTGCCGCATCTGCCAGGCCTCGACCGAGCAAGTCCTGGATCTCGGCGAATCGCCGCCGGCAAATTGGCTCAAGTCGGCACCTGACGAAGTGCAGGAGTCGTTTCCGCTTGTGCTGGAGTGGTGCTCGAACTGCGGCAATGTCCAGCTGCGTGACGCGCTCGAGCCCGAGGTCCTCTACCGCGACTATGTCTACGTCACGCCACGCTCGTCAATGCTGCAGGCGCATTACGACTACCTGCTCTCGTATCTGCTGGCCGACGGTTACCTATCGTCCGAGTCGTTCGTGCTCGAGCCGGGCAGCAATATCGGCTACTTCCTGGAGCACATTCGAAACCGGGTGGGGCGTGTCCTGGGTGTCGATCCGGCCGAACGGATTGCGGCACTGGCGAACGAGTCGGGAGTACCGACAATCAGCGACTTCTTCAATCGTTCAGTCGCCCAGCAGATCACGCGGGAGCATGGACTGGCCGATGTGGTCGTTGCCCGCCATTGCCTGGCCCACAATCCTTCGCCCCACGAGATGCTGGACGCCGCTTCGCTCGCACTTAAGGACGACGGGTTTCTCGTGATCGAGAACGCGTACGTGCTCAACACGATCGAGAACACCGAGTTCGACCAGATCTACCACGAGCACATGTTCTACTACTCGATTCGCTCCATGAATACGCTGCTCGGGTTGCATGGCATGCGACTCGTCGATGTGTTGATGTCGTTGGTTCATGGGGGCTCGATCATCTTCATTGCGCAGAAGGGCCTCGATGGTCCGACGCGCTCCACCGTGCACGCATACGAACCCAGGGAGTCCCAATACCTGAATCGGGAAGCATTTGCCGCTTTCGCCTCCCGAACCCGGGAGGTGAAGGACCGCCTGAGGGAGCTCGTCGACAAACTGACAGGCGAAGGCAAGTCGATCTCAACGTACGGCGCAACGGCCAAAGGAAACACCTTGCTCAACTACGTTGGCATCAATGCGAGCCAGATCCCGTTCTGTGTCGATAGCACAACGATGAAGCACGGGAAGATCTTGCCCGGCTCGAATATCGAGGTGATATCGGAGGATGATGCGCGGGCCAGTCCGCCGGATTACTACCTCCTCACGGCCTGGAATTACCAGGACGAGATCGTCCGCAAGGTCCGCGACTCGGGCAATTACCGGTCGAGATTCATCGTCCCTATCCCGTTCGTGCAGATCGTCTGAGTAGCCAGCCATGGAACCGAGCAGCACAGCGCCGACCATCGAGGACTCGTCCGAGTTTCGCGAATCGATGGGCTCGTTGCCGGCGACGCTGGTCGTCGGGGCAGGAGCTGTGGTCACGCTGGCCCTCAGTGTCGTGACCCTGAAGGTCTATGCGCTCGTTCTGGGCCCGGAGGGTGTAGGCGTTCTGGCTCTCCTTCAAGCCTTGCTGAACATAGCCGCAATCGTCTTTTCGTTCGGCTTGAACGTCACGGTCATCGGTGAGCTGGCGCGGGCGGATCGAGAAGGCAGTGCATCCCGGAGCGTTCTCGAGGGCACCGCTGTTCTCCTCGCGACCATCGGTGCGCTTATTGCCGTCGTGGTGATCTCTCTGGTCAGCGGAATAGTTGCTGAGACGATTTTTGAGTCGCACGTCGACACGGCAGAGATTGTTCTGGTTGGGTTCGCGGCCAGTCTGACCATTCCCGCCTGGGTCCTTCTTGCCATCCAAAACGCGCGCCACCGAATCCGGGTCGTCACCGCCGCCAATGTGGGTACCGCCATGGCGGCGGCCGCGATCGGAGTGGCGATGGCAGTTGCGTTCGGCCGCGGAGCACTGGCCCCGATTCTCCTCATTACGGCACTGGCGCAGCTTCTCATCGCATTGACAGCCGTCCGGCTGTTCGATGGCGGTTTTTCCCGGCAGCTCACTTTCAAATGGGGTTCGGCCGCGCATGTGCTGAGGCGCAGCCTGCCTGTCGTCGGAAGTCAGATGGCTGGCGTGGGGACCGCCTTTCTCATCCCCGTTTTGGTCCTGAACTTCGCGGGAATACCGGCCGTCGGGCTCTACCGTGCGGCTGCTGCCGTGTCGGTGGGCTACCTTGCGTTCTTCCTCGCTTCGCTGACACAGGACTACCTACCGCGGATTGCCGCGGCATCAGACGACAATCAGCTCAGGGACCTCCTCGAACGGCGAATGCGGATTGTCATTGGCATTGGTGGACCCCTTATCGTGGCGCTGCTTGCACTTGGGCCGCGGCTGCTTAGTGCGCTGTATTCGCCCGCATTCGAGCCCGCGAACGTGATCCTCCAATGGGCACTCGTCGGCGATCTGCTTCGCCTTCCAGCCTCGGTCTTGTCTCTTGTCCTGCTGGGAAAAGGGGCAACGTCTCGTTACGTGATGTACGAAGTGGCGAGTGCCGTTACGGTGCTCGCCGGAACCGTCATTGGCTTGAAGGTCGCAGGACTGGCAGGAATTGGGATCGGCTACGCTGCGGCGCAGGTGGCGAACTATGCCCTCGTTTGGACCATCGTCCGCCGCTACGCTCCCGCCACTCCGGGACGCCTGCAGGTCGTCGTAATGGCCCTCACCGCGTTCACCGCCGGGTTCCTATGGATCGGTGTGAGCGACACAGCGCGGCTCGCAGTGTTTGGGACCGTTGCCGTCTCGCTGGCGCTCGTAGCGTGGCCCCGTTTGGCACGGATGCATGGACGGGGTGCCCTTTGAGAAGACAGCGAATCCACTGCCTGCCGATCGTGGGCCACAACTCACGCTCCGGTCGTTCCACGGTGACAGGGTCCGCCAGACGCTCGGGAAGTTGTGGCGGGCGACTCCATCCAGGGTGCGCTCATCACATGCAGGCCGGGCAGGATCGCGCGTGCCCCAACTGGTTGGTCCCTCCCGC
>DATBJR010000117.1:0-34234 GCA_036556325.1 Candidatus Limnocylindria bacterium
GGACAACAAGGACACGTTTGCCGGAGTCGTTCACCTCAAGCAGAACGATCGCTACAGCGTCGGCATTACATGGAGTAACTGGTGCGCCGACCGACCGCTAGAGCCCATCCACCTCTACGTGACCTTCCCGGCAGAGTGGAACGCCGCCAAGGAAGTGTCGATACCAGGTGGCGGCGTTGACGCAGTGCCGCCGTGCCTAGGCAGCTCGCAGTCGACGAATCTATCGGTGACCGACCTTCAAAAGGCGCAATAGCCGGCAAGCCAGGGGCTCGTCGCGCTCGCGCGGTCGAGGTGACACACTCAACGTGTGACCAATCGGCTGGCGGACGAGACGAGCCCGTATCTGCTGCAGCACGCCCACAACCCGGTCGACTGGTATCCGTGGGGGCCGGAGGCCCTGGATCGGGCGAGGGAGCTGGATCGGCCCATCTTCCTGTCCATCGGCTACTCCGCCTGCCACTGGTGCCACGTCATGGAGCGCGAGTCGTTCGAGGATCCGGAGACGGCCGCGCAGCTCAACCGCGACTTCGTGGCCATCAAGGTGGACCGCGAGGAGCGCCCGGACCTGGACGACGTCTACATGGCGGCGGTCCAGGCCATGACCGGCGGCGGCGGTTGGCCGATGAGCGTCTTCCTGACCCCTGACCTGCGCCCCTTCTTCGGCGGCACCTACTTCCCGCCCGATGACCGCCACGGCCTGCCGGCCTTCCGGCGGGTGCTCGAGGCGATCAGCGATGCATATCGCAACCGGCGGGACGACGTCGAGCACCAGGGGAGCCAGCTGGCCGCACACCTCCAGTCGCAGCTCACCGTGCGGGCCGGCGCGACCGACGTGCAGGCGGCACAGCTGGAGCTGGCGGCGGTCCGCATCGGCCAGACCTTCGATCCCGTCCACGGCGGCTTCGGCGGCGCCCCGAAGTTCCCGGCGCCGATGACGATCGAATTCCTCCTGCGCCGATGGCGGCTCTCCGGCGACCCCGAGCTGCTGCGGCAGGTCACGGTCACGCTCGACCGCATGGCCGATGGCGGCATCCACGACCAGCTGGCCGGCGGCTTCGCGCGCTACAGCACCGACGCGCGCTGGCTGGCGCCGCACTTCGAGAAGATGCTCTACGACAACGCACAGCTGGCCCATGCCTACCTGGAGGCCTACCGGGCGACCGGTGAGCGGCGGTACGCCCGCGTCGCGCGCCGAACCGTCGACTTCATGCTGCGCGAGCTGCGGACCGAGGACGGTGGCCTCGCCTCCGCCTTGGACGCGGACAGCGAAGGCGAGGAGGGTCGTTTCTACGTCTGGTCGCGTGATGAGGTCGAGCGCGTGCTGACGCAGGCGGGGCTGGGACCGGACCAGGTCGCCGCCGTGTGCGCCTACTGGGACGTAACGCCCGGCGGCAACTGGGAAGGAACGACGATCCTCCACGTGGCCGGACCGCCACTCGCCGATGAGTTGGTCGAGCGGGCACGGATGGCGTTGCTCGCCGCTCGGGACCGTCGCGTCCGTGCCGGACGCGACGACAAGCAGCTCGCCAGCTGGAACGGCATGGCCCTGCGGGCGACTGGCGCAGTCGCGCTGGTGCTCGGCGATCCCGCCCACCGGGCGGCGACGCAGGACCTGGTCCGCTTCGTCCGCGACCGGCTGCTGCGTGACGAGGACCGCGTATGGCGCACATCCCGCGGTGGGCGCTCGCATACGCCGGGCTTCGCCGAGGACTACGCCAACCTGGCCGATGGACTCCTGGGCGCGTATGCCACGCTCGGCGACTGGAATGATCTTCTCCTCGCCCGCCGCCTCGTCGACCGGCTGATCGCCGACTTCTGGGACGATGAGTCGGGAACGTTGTTCGACACCGCGCTCGAGCACGACCAGGCGGTGACGCGCCCACGGTCGCTGCTGGACAATGCCACGCCTTCGGCCAACGCGGTCGCGGCGGACGTGATGCTGCGGCTGGCCCTGCTCACCGGCGAGCCGGACTACGAACGTCGCGCGCGGAGCATCCTGCGCGCCGTGCAGCCGGCGCTGGATCGGCAGCCGTCGGCGTTCGGCCGCTTCCTGTGCGCCGCGGACCGGGCGCTGGCGGAGCCGATCGACGTCGTGGTCGCGGGGGACCCGGCATCACCGGCCGCCGCCGCGCTGCGGCAGGCAGTCGCGCAGCCATTCGCGCCGGACCTCGTCATCGCGCCGCTGGGCGAGGCGGCTGCCGGATGGGCGCTGTTCGATGACAAGGCGGCGCGGGACGGGCAGGCGACGGCGTACGTGTGCCGCGGTTACGCCTGCGATCGACCGACGCGCGACCCGCAGGAGGCCCGGGACCAGGTCGCCCGGCTGGCGGCGGTCAGCCGGCCAGGAAGCTGAGGCGGACAATGCGGGCGTCGTTGTCCGGGTTCGGATCGACCAGGGCGATCGACTGCCACGTCCCCAGCGCCAGGCGGCCGGCCGCCACCGGTATGCTGACCGACGGCGGCACGAGCAGCGGCAGCACGTGATCGGCGCCGTGGCCGGCGGACCCGTGGCGGTGGCGCCACCGGTCATCGCGGGGCAGCAGCCGATCCAGCGCGGCGAGCAGGTCCTCCTCCGACCCGGCGCCGAGCTCCATGACGACGACGCCCGCGGTGGCATGCGGGACGAAGACGGTGAGCAGGCCGTCGGCCCCGCCGGCGGCCTCCGCCGCGAAGGCGGCGCAGGCATCGGTCAGGTCAAACAGGCCGCGTGAGCCGCCGGTGCGGATGGTGACCTCGCGCGACTGCATGCCGCTATCATGCGCGCCGATGCATCCCGAGCGACCCGCGGGCACGCCCCGTTCACCGCGCCCGCCGTCCGGCTCGCGCCGCCGAACCCCCCTGATCCTGGCCCTCCTCGTCGTGGCGCTGCTGGCCGCCGCCTGCGGCCAGACGCCAACGCCGACGCCCACCCTCGCCCCGGCCGCCACGGTCCAGCCGACGCCGCCGTCGACCCCGCTGCCAACGCCGACGGCGCTGCCGACGCCCAACCCGCTGGACGCCGACCTGCTGGACCACCGGTTCACCGTGCTCGTGGTGGGCGAGGACGTGAGCGCCGCGCGCCGGGCTCGGGGCTACATCGGCGACAACACCGACGCCATGATGGTGGTCAGCGTCAGCCCCAGGCAGAAGCAGGTGGCCATGGTCAGCCTGCCGCGCGACACGGTGAACATCCCGCTGCCGACCGGCCAGCTGTGGACCGGCAAGGTCAACGCCATCGCCAACTCGTACGGGATCGACGTGCTGCGGCAGGCCATCGCCGACCTGCTGCACATCAAGATCAAGTACTACGTCAAGGTCAACATGGACGACTTCGTGAACCTCGTCGACGCGGTTGGGGGCATCAGTGTCAACGTCAAGACGTTCGTGTACGAGCCGCGCTGGGGCCTCAACTACGCCCCCGGTCGCGTGCACCTTGACGGCATCACCGCCCTCCATTTCGCGCGGGCGCGGCACTACGACAGCGACTATGCGCGAGCTGCCCGCCAGCAGCAGGTCATCCATGCCCTGGCGCTGAAGTACACCAATCGCAAGACCCACATCAACGTGCTGCGGGTCTTCCGCACGCTGGCCAGCCTGGAGACGAACCTGCCGATGCACGAGCTGCCGACGCTGATCGCCCTGGCGCGGCGCGCCGCACGGACCGAGTACGTCACGCAGGTGCTGATGCCGCCGCAGTTCGCGCTGGCCTGGGGCGATCAGGGCGATGGCCGTGGCTGGGTCATGATCCCGAACGTCGACGCCATGCGGAAGCAGGTCCGCCAGATGTTCGGCGACTGAGCCGGCGGGTAGCGGCCCGGCGGGGCCGTGGGATCAGTGGGCGGCGGCCGCCTCGGTGGCGATGAAGGTGCGAGTGCCGCAGCGGTAGCACGACTCGTCGGCAGCGCGGATGGTCGTCCCGCAGTTCGCGCAGCTCACGGCCAGGTCCGCCTCGCAGTGCGTGCAGAAGCGCGCGCCGGGCGGGTACTGCAGTCCGTCGACCGGGCAGTACGGAATGCCCCGCGGCGCCTCGATGGCGCCGTCCGGCGCACGGGGCAAGCGGAGCGTCGGCTGCACCACCGATTCGGCGTTGATGCCCACTTGCGAGACGCGCAGGTAGCCGATCACCAGCCAGGCCACGTACAGCGCCGCCAGGCCCAGCAGGCCGTAGGGCAGGAGGGTGGCCACGAAGCCGGCGGAGTCGTCGGCGATCCACTCGATGAGCTGGCGAATGGCGTCCATTGGCCCGGCGATTCTAGCATCGGCCACCGGGCCGCTCGGGGGACCGGACGACCCGGCGGGCGCGCTACACTCCGCCGACATGCCGCGCCCCAAGCTCGACCCCGCCACGCCGCTGACGGAGCTGCATGTCCACCTGGGCGCGGCCGTCACGCCCGCGATCATGTGGGGCATCGCTCACGCCCAGGGCATCCGGCTGCCGACCAAGGACTACTGGGAATTCCGTGACCTGATCACGGTCGGCCGCCGCCGGCGCTCGTTCCAGGCGTACCTCGACCTCTTCCACTGGACGGAGCTGATCCAGTCCAGCCCCATCGCCATCGAGCGCAGCGTCTACGAGGTCATCGGCGGCGCGTACCGCAAGAACAACGTCACCCAGCTCGAGCTGCGCTTCAACCCGATGAAGCGCAACCGCGGCGGGGAGCAGGACCTCGACCACATCATCGCGGCCGCCGTGCGCGGGATGGATCGGGCGGTGCTCGAGTATCCGCAGGTGCGAGCCGGGCTCATCTTCTGCCTCGACCGCGCCTTCCCGTACGACCTGAACGAGATCATCGCGGCCAAGGCCATTGCCTGGCAGGACCGCGGCGTGGTGGCGGTCGACATCGCCGGCCCCGAGGCCGCCGGCTTTCGCTTTGCCGACTACCGGGAGTTATTTGCGCAGGTCCGTCGCGCCGGTCTGGGCGTCACCGTCCACGCCGGCGAGGTGGGGGGACCGGACGAGGTGCGCGAGGCGGTCGAGGCGCTCGAACCGACCCGCATCGGCCATGGCGTCCAGAGCGCGCGGGATCCGCGGGTGATGGCGATGCTGCGCGAGCGCGGGGTGGTCCTGGAGGTCTGCCCGTCGTCCAACCTCAACACGCGGGTCATCGGCAGCCACGCCGAGCTGCGCACGGTCATCCGCAGCCTGGTGGACAACGGCGTTCGCTTTGCGCTGTCCACCGATGGCCCGGAGATGCTCCGCTCCTACCTGCGCGACGAGGTCGCGCTCCTGCTGCGGCACGAGATCCTGAGCTTCGACGAGGTGCTGGGGGCGCTGCGCACCGCCGACGAGGCGTCATTCGTCGGCCGGCCGACGGTTCCCCGTGGGCGGAACGGGCAGGGGAACGGCCAGACGGCCCACGCCGCCATCGCCCTCGAGGTCGAGGTCTAGGCTGGTATCCTGCCGGCCGTGTCCTCGATCTGGCGGCCGGTTCGTGAGCGGCAGGCTCCCCGATCGCTGATGGTGATCGTCGCCCATCCCGGCGACGAGGCGTTCGGATTCGGCGGCGCCATTGCCCAGTCGGCGAGCATGGGGGCGTACGTGGTGGTGGTCTGCGCCACGCGCGGCCGGTTCGACCCGCGCCTGCTCGACAAGCCACCAGCTCCCGGGGGCCGGAACCGCCACTACTCGAACCCGGTGGTCTGGCGCAACCTGGATACCGTCCGCGAGGACGAGATGCGGCGCTCGGTGGCGCTGCTGGGCGTCAACGTCCTGCGGGTCCTCGATTACGCCGAGGAGTCGCTCTCCACCGTGAACCAGCACGAGCTGCGCGGGCGCCTGGTGGAGCCCATCCGCATGCACCGGCCGGAGGTCATCCTCAGCTTCGGGCCCGATGGTGTGACCGGCGACGCGGACCACGTCGCGGTCAGCCAGGCCGTCAGCGACGCGTTCGAGCTCGCCGGCCAGCCACTGGCCTACGAGGACGACATCGAGGAGGACCAGGTCGCCTGGCGTGCCGCCAAGCTCTACCAGCTGGTCGTGCCGCCGAGCCAGCTCACTGCCCTGGGCGAGATGACGCCGGCCGGCTACGGATCGGATGAACCGGTCGACACCTTGACCCTCGAGCTGGGCGAGCTGGCACGGCTCAAGCTGGCCGCCATCAGCCGGCACGTGTCACAGACCGGCTCGGACGGGCCGTTCCACGATTGGACGCCGGAGATGCGCGACGGCTTTCTGGCCACCGAGCACTACCGGCTGGTGCGCTCGAACCTTCCCGTCGCCGCGGGCGGCGCGACGACCGGGCCGGCGGAGACCTCCATCTGGGACGGGCTCGCCTGACGCTCGCCCTCCGATACAACATCGGTCGCATCGGCTCAGGCGTCCGTCTGCTAGGCTCGACATGCCGAGCCCCGTGAAGAAAGGAAGCCGTCCTTCGGCATGGCCGATCAGCTGACCAACGAGAACATCATGGCCGTCCTGGGCCAGGTCAAGGATCCCGAGATCGGGCGCGACCTGGTCAGCCTGGGCATGGTCAAGAACATCGACATCAACGGCACCGCGGTGGATCTCACCGTCGAGCTCACCACCCCAGCCTGCCCGCTCAAGGCCAAGATCGAGTCGGATATCGTCGATGGCCTCGAGGGGCTTGGCGCGTCCGCCGTTCGCGTGGACTGGGCGAGCAACGTGAAGCGCTCGTTCGGCGGGCCCGCGGCTGACCTGATTCCGGGGGTGAAGAACACGATCGCCGTGGCCTCTGGCAAGGGCGGCGTGGGGAAGACCACGGTGGCCGTGAACCTGGCGGTCAGCCTGGCACGCGATGGTGCGCGGGTCGGGCTGCTGGACGCCGATATCACCGGCCCCAACGTCCCGCTGATGATGGGCACCGTGGGCGCGCACGTGACTGGCGCGTCCGGTCGCGTGAACCCGGTCGTCAGCCATGGCGTGAAGATGATGAGCATCCAGTACTTCCTCACCGGCGACGCGCCGGTGATCTGGCGCGGTCCCCTCATCCACTCCGCCATCCAGCAGTTCCTGCGTGACGTGGACTGGGGCGAGCTGGACTACCTGGTCGTCGACCTGCCGCCGGGGACCGGTGACGCCGCGCTGTCCATCAGCCAGCTCATCCCGCTGTCGGGCGCGGTGATCGTCACCACCCCCCAGGAGGTCAGCCTGATGGATGCCCGTAAGGCGATCGCGATGTTCACCAAGGTGAACGTGCGGACCATCGGCGTGGTCGAGAACATGTCCGGCTTCGTCTGCCCCGACTGCGGCCACGAGCACGACATCTTCGGCTCCGGCGGCGGGACCACCATCGCCCGCGAGCTCGGCCTGGAGGTGCTCGGCCGGATCCCGATCGAGCCGGGCGTGCGCTCCGGTGGGGATGCCGGTGTGCCGATCACCTCGGCTCAGCATCCGGGGACGGACGATTCGGCAGCTGCCGCCGCCATGCGTGAGCTGGCGCGCACCGTGGCGGGACGGATCAGCGTCATCGCGGCGCCATTCGCGGCCGCCACCGCCTAGCCCGGAAGGACCACGCACGGGGGCCGGGATCGGCCCGAACGTACTGGCCGTGGGGGATGGCGGCGCCGCCGGGCGTGATTAGACTCCGCGCATGCGGATCGCCGTGATCTCCGACCTGCATGCCAACCTCCTCGCCCTGCGCGCCGTGATCGAGGATGTCACCGCCATCGGCTGCGACGCGGTGTGGTGCGCCGGCGACCTGGTCGGCCGCGGGCCGCACCCCAACGAGGTCGTCGACGAGATCCGCCGGCTCGCCATCCCGTGCGTCCAGGGCAACTGGGACGAGGCCGTCGGCATGGGGCGCGAGGTGACCGGCGCGATCTGGCCCTCGCCCGACGCCGAGGCGGATGGCTACGCATCGCTGGCCTGGACCGCGGCCCGCCTCTCCGACGAGAACACGTCCTGGCTGCGCCAGCTGCCGTCCACGCTGCGGCTGGAGGTCGAGGGACGAACGGCGCTGCTCTTCCACGGCACCCCGCTCAAGCAGAACGAGTACCTCTGGGAGGACCGCCCCTCACGCTACTTCGCGCGCATCGCCAGCGACGAGGGCGACGACGTCTTCTGCTTCGGCCATACTCATCAGACCTTCCATCGCGTCCTGGCGTCCGGCCACTTCATCGGCGCGGGGTCGGTCGGCTGCGGCGGCGAAGGCGACCCCAGGGCGCGCTACGCCGTGCTCTACCTGACCGAGGCGGACGTAGTGGTCGGCTTCCGAGGCGTCGACTACGACCATGCCGCCGTCGCCCGCGACATGGCGGCGGCCGGGATGCCGATGGCGCTGCTCACCGAGCAGCCGGTGCCGCATCCGCTGGTGGATCCGGGGACGCTGCCGGTCACCCCGCTCGAGGCCCAGGCCGGAGCCTGACCGTCCTCAGGCAGCCCTGGATTCGCGCTCGTACGGTTGGCCGTCCGCGGCCGGGGCCACGCTGCGCCCCACCACGCCCGCCAGGACGATGATGGTGATCAGGTACGGCAGGGCACTGTAGAACTGGAACGGCAGGTTGGCCAGCACGTCACCCAGCGGCGGGTCAGGGGTGGCGAACTGGATGGAGCGCTGGAGGCCGATGGAGGTCGTGAACAGCAGGGCGGCGCCGAACGAGCCGACCGGGGTCCAGCGGCCGAAGATGAGGGCCGCCAGGGCGATGAACCCCCGACCGGCGGTCATGTCGCCCTGGAACGAGTTCCCGAACTCGATGGTCAGGTAGGCGCCCGCCAGCCCGGCGAAGACGCCACCCAGGATGACGTTGCGGTACCGCAGCCGGATGACGTCGATGCCGACCGTCTCCGCCGCCTTGGGATGCTCGCCGACCGCGCGCGTTCGCAGGCCCCAGCGCGAGCGGTAGAGGAGGACCTGCAGCACGATCACGCTGACCAGCGTGATGAGGCCGATGGGCCCGACTCCGAGGAACGCCTTGAACAGCCAGCCGATGACCGGCAGGTCGGTCATGAAATGCGGGACGCGCCATTTATCGAAGGTGCCGGCGGATGGCGGCGAATGCTGGCTGATGAGCAGGTTGAGGTAGCCGGTGATGGCGGCGGCGAAGATGTTGATGATGGTGCCGCTGATGATCTGGTCGGCCCGGACGCTGATGGACAGCCAGGCGTGGACCGCCGAGACCAGCATGGCGGCCACGATGGCGGCGCCAAGGCCGATGAGCAGCGGCAGCGTGATCCCGAGCAGGCCGAAGTCGACGTCGGGCACGAGCTGGCCGGCAATCGATGCCGCCCACCAGGCCACGAAGGCAGCGGTCAGCATCATGCCCTCGATGCCGATGTTGACCACGCCCGAGCGCTCGTTCATGAAGCCGCACAGCGAGCCGAGCGCGATGGGGATGGCGGCCGCCACGATCACACTCGAGAAGCCCGGCAGCTCCGTGACGAAGTAGACGACGAACTGGATGAGCAGGCCGATGATCGGGATGCCGTACAGCGCTTCCACGATCAGCGGCTCGCCTGCTCGCCATAGGAACGGCTGATCGTCTCGAGCTCACTGCCGACGCCGGTGCCGGCCGTCCGGACGCGCAGCAGCCGTCGCACGACGAGCTCTGCGGCCAGGAAGAAGAGGATCACCGCCTGCAGCACGCCGACCAGCTGCACCGGCACCTCGGCCTGGGCCTGCATCAATCCGGCGCCGGCGTGCATCGCCCCGAACAGCAGCGCGGCAAAGAGGATGCCGACCGGGTGCGCGCGGCCCAGCAGCGCCACTGCGATGGCGTCGAAGCCGACCGTGGTCCCGTAGCTGGCCGGCATGTAGCCGACCTCGCCGAGGATCTGGGTCGCGCCCGCAAGGCCGGCCAGCAGTCCGCACAGCGAGAGGGTCAGGGTCGTCAGCCAGCGTGGATGCATGCCGGCATAGCGAGCGGCGTCCGGGTTCGCACCCACCGTGCGGATCTCAAAACCGGTCGTGCTGCGGTACAGGAGCCACCAGGCCAGCGGGACCGCCAGGAAGGCGAGGATGAGACCGATGTGACCGTTGCGGCCGATGAGCACCGGCAGCTGGTTCGTGATGGCGTCCGTGCGGTCGAACGTCACCTCGGGACCCGTACCGCGCAGCGGACCACCGATCACGAACGAGACCAGCTGGATGGCGACGAAGTTGAGCATGATGGTCGTCACCACCTCGTGGGCGCCGGTGAACGCCTTCAGGAAGCCTGGGACGAAGCCCCACGCCAATCCACCGGCCATCCCCGCCAGCAGCGAGAGCGGGATGGCCACCATGCCCGGGGCGCCATTGAGGCCGATCGCCGCCGTCGTGGCGGCCAGCGCGCCGACCAGGAACTGCCCCTGCCCGCCGATGTTGAAGAGGCCGCCCTTGAAGCCGATGCCGACCGCCAGGCCGGCGAGGATCAGCGGGGTGGCGTTGACGAACGTGTTGACCAGCGCATTCACCGAGCCGAAGGCGCCGACGGCAAGCGCCTGGTAGGCCTTGAGCGGGAGCAGCGGGTCCCAGCCGTTGATCAGTGGGCTCGACAGGAAGATGACGATCGCCCCGATCACGAGGGCGAGCACGATCGAGATCGCGGGCAGGAGCATCAGGGCCCGGGCGCGCGCGAGCCAGCCGCTGGTGGTGGAGGGCGGCGCAGCGCGCTCGGTCATGACGCCGCCTCCAGCGTCTGCGGCTGGTGGCCGGAGCCACGTCCGCCGGTGGCCATCAGCAAGCCGACCTCTTCCTTGTCGGCGGTGCGGCCATCGAGCACGGCCACGATGCGGCCCCCGTACATGACGCCGATCCGATCGGACATCTCGAGCACCTCGTCGAGCTCCGCCGAGACGAGGAGGGTGGCGATGCCGGTGTCCCGCTTGGCGATTGCCTGGCGGTGGATGAACTCGATGCTGCCGACGTCCAGGCCGCGGGTCGGCTGGTCGAGGACGAGCAGCTTGAGATCGCCCTCGAACTCGCGGGCCACCACCACCTTCTGCTGGTTGCCGCCCGACAGCGTGCCGGCAGTGACATCGGCCGATGGGGTACGGATGTCGAACTTCTCGATGGCCTCGATGGCGTAGCTCTCGATCGCCTCGTCGTCGCGCCGCAGCCCCCGGGCATACGGGGCGTGGTAGTAGTCGTTCAGGACCAGGTTGTCGGTCAGCGGGAAGCTCAGGACCATCCCGAATCGGTGCCGATCGCCGGGCACGAAACCCACGCCCAGCCGATGGAGCTGGCGTGGTGAGGCGTGGGTGATGTCGCGGCCGCCGAGCGTGACGCGGCCGGCGGCGGAGTGGCGCAACCCCACGATCGCCTCGACCAGCTCGTCCTGGCCGTTGCCCGCCACCCCGGCGATGCCGAAGATCTCGCCGGCGCGGACGTCAAAGCTGACGTCGTGCACCACCTCGTTGCCGCGGTCGTCCTTCACCGACAGGTTAGCCACCGTCAGCATCGGCTCGGCCGGATGGCTCTCACCACGATCGACCGTCAGCTCGACCTCGCGGCCGACCATCAGCTCCGCCAGGTCCTCCTCGTTCGTCTCGCCGGGCAGCCGGCTGCCGACCACCTTGCCGCGACGGATCACGGTGATGCGGTCGGCGACCTCCAGCACCTCGTACAGCTTGTGGCTGATGAAGATGATCGCGTAGCCCTCCGCGCGGAGCTTGCGCAGGACGCCGAAGATCTCCTTGGTTTCCTGTGGGGTGAGCACCGCGGTCGGCTCGTCGAGGACCAGCAGCCGCGCGTTGCGGTAGAGCGCCTTGAGGATCTCGACACGCTGCTGCCAGCCGACCGAAAGGGAACCAACGGCCTTGTCGGGGTCGATCTGCCAGCCGAATCGATCGCCGAGCTCGCGGATGCGCCGATGGGACGCGCCGCGGTCCACGAAGATCGGGCCGGCCATGGGCTCTTCGCCCAGCAGGATGTTGTCGGCCACCGAGAGGACCGGAACCAGCATGAAGTGCTGGTGGACCATGCTGATGCCGCGCTGGATCGCGTCGTGCGGGCTGGCAATCTCCACCGGCTGGCCGTCGATCAGGATCTCGCCGGCATCGGGCACCGCGAGGCCGTACAGGATGTTCATCAGGGTGCTCTTGCCGGCGCCGTTCTCGCCGAGCAGCGCGTGGATCTCGCCCTCGCGGACCTCCAGGTCGATCGCGTCGTTGGCGAGCACGCCCGGATAGCGCTTCGTGATGCCGCGCATCTCGAGCACGGGCGGACGGCTCCCGCCTGACGCCGAGGTCCGATCAGCACTCACGTCGGCCACGTCTCCACCCTGGAATACGCGAGCGGACCGGCCCGACGGACCGGCCCGCTCATGTCACGGCTGAGGGGTGAACCTGTGCTCAGGTCGAGCTCAGGTGCCCTTGTCCTCCTTGCCCGCGTAGCACTTGTTCGAGGGCTGGCAGGGGTCGATGTCGCCCGAGGCCATGCCGTCGAAGGCATCCTGGACCTTGGCCTTGATGTCATCGGTGATGACGTTGCCATCGAACTGGTAGTACGGCGCAACACCGATGCCGTCGTTATCGGCGCCGTAGAAGACGTTGCCCTTCCGAGCGGAGCCACCAGCGAAGGCGATGATGCCCTCCTGGACTCCCTTGGTCAGGTGCTTCTCGGCACTGGTGACGATGCACTCGGCCTGGTCCGGGGTCGACTGCCACTGGTCGACGTCGACGCCGATCCCGTAGATGCCGGCCTCTTCCACCGACTGCAGGATGCCGTTGCCGGTCTTGCCCGCGACCTGGAACATGACGTCGACGTCATCGTTCTGGCCCAGGAACTGGTCCGCGAACGACTTGCCGGTGGTCGGGTCGTTGAAGGCCACGCTGAGGTCGTTGGAAACGTACTTCAGGTCGACCTGGATGCTGTCGTCAACGCTGTGGGCGCCATTCTCGTAGCCGCGCATGTAGTTCACGACCGGCGGGATGGTGCCCGAGCCGCCGATGGCGGCGATGTGCTTCGACTGGCTGATGCTGGCGGCCACGATGCCGGCCAGGTAGCCAGCCTGCTGCTCGCTGAAGACCAGGCTCTCGTAGTTGTCGAGGCCCGCGCCGGCCACCGGATCGTCGCCCGCCTGGAACTGGTCGACGCCGATGAAGTGGACGTTCGGATTGGCCTTGGCCTCCTCGAGGGTGGCCGCGCCAAGCGCAAAGCCAACGGTCACGATGAGATCGAAGTTGTCATCGATCAGCGTCTCGATGTTCTTCTTGTAGTCGGCCGAGTTCTGGGTGACGATCGCCCGCGGCTCGGCGGCCCCCACGGCTGCCGCGCCCTGCTTGGCGCCGAGATAGCTGTACTCGTTGAAGTTCTTGTCGTCGAGCGTGCCGACGTCCGTGACGACGCCGATCTTGGCGTCGCTGGTGCCACTCGCCGCCGGCGGTGAGGGCTGGACTCCGGTCAGGTCGCCGACTTCGCGGCACAGGCCCGCGCCCTGGTCGATGGGCGTCCCGGCTCCGCCGCTCGCCGCCGCGCTCTCGCCGGTGCTTCCGGCCGGGGAGCCGCTGGTGCCCGGCGTGCACGCCGAGATCAGCATCGTGACTGCGAGCAAGGTGCCGATACCTGCGTACCGTCGTTGCATCCGCATGGGTACTCCTTTATCCCTCTCTCGGGGAACCTCCGTGGCCGGTGCGGGGTGACGCACGGGCACAGCCGGCCTGGGCATGAGCGCCGGCCGAATCGCGCGCATGATACTTCGCTGTCAATGCCCGCCTCAAGGAAATTCGCGGGCCGTGGCGCCCCGTATGATCGGCGCGTGGACGATGCGCCGATCCCGAGGCCGGCCCTGGTCATCTTCGACCTCGACGGCGTGGTGTACCGCGGCGAGGAGCCGATCCCCGGGGCTGCCGAGCTGGTGGATGCGCTGCATGCCGCCGGCTGTACCGTGCGCTTCGCGACCAACAACTCGATGTCCACCCGGCAGGCGTTCGTCGCGCGCCTGGCGAAGCAGGGCATCCGATCGGAGCCCGAGGAGATCGTGACCTCCACCTGGGCCACCATCCAGTACCTCGGTGCGCATGCGCCGGACGTCCGGCGGGTGATGGCGGTCGGGGCCGATGGCATGGTCACCGAGCTGCGCAGGGCCGGCTATGCGGCCCTGCATGTGCGCGAGGCGGCGCCCGCCGACTGGTCGGGCCAGCCATTGGCCGAGCGCTACGACGCGGTCGTCGCGGGGCTCGATCCGTCGATCGACTACCGCACGGTCGGGGTCGCGGCGACGGCCATCCGCGCCGGCGCGCGGTTCGTGGCGACCAACGCCGATGCCCGCTACGTGCAGCCTGACGGCTTCGTCCCGGGCGCGGGCGCGATCATCGCCGCTCTCGAGACGGCATCCGGCGTCGAGCCGCTGGTGATCGGGAAGCCGCAGCCGGCCATGTTCCGCGCGATCCTCGAATCGACCGGCATCGCGGCTGACGATGCCCTCGTCATCGGCGACAACCCGGATTCGGACGTGGTGGCGGCGAGGCGCGCCGGAATCCGCGTCCTGCTGGTCCTGACCGGCATCGCCGACGAGATCCAGGTCTCCTCGCTGGCCGGAGAACGGAAGCCCGACTGGGTGGCTGCCGATCCTTCGGCCGCAGCGGCGCTGCTTGGCCTCACGGTCAGCTGATGCCGGCCCACCCCTTCCATTGCGCCTCCGCGTCGGCAGCGGCGGATGCCAGGAAGGCGTGCGGCCCGAAGCCCGACCGAAAGCCGTTGACCACGATGTCCACCAGCTCGGTGGGGGTCAGCGCCAGCGCGGCCGAGACCGCGGCCATCTCGCGGCTGAGCGTGGTGTCGGACACCGTGCGATCGTCGGTTGACAGCGAGACGCTGACGCCGGCCCGATGGAGCCGGGCCAGCGGGTGCTCGGCCAGCGACGGCACGATGCCCGCCTGGACGTTGCTGGTGGGGCACAGGTCGAGCGTGACGCCCCGCTCCCGGACCGCGGCGATCAGCGCCGGGTCCGATGCCGTGGTGGCGCCGTGGGCGATGCGTCGCACGCCGAGCGCCAGCGCCTCGCGGATGCGCTCGGGACCCGCCACTTCGCCCGCGTGGGCGGTGAGCGCGAGGCCGCCCTCCTCGGCCGCGCGAAAGGCCGCGGCGTGCGGGGGCGCCGGATATGTCGCCTCGGGACCGGCCAGGTCGAAGCCCACCACCGGTCGTCCGAAGCGCGCCGCGGTGCGCGCCAGCTCCACGTTGGCCGCCGGTGGATGCGAGCGCATGGCGGTCACGATCAGCACGACCAGCGGACCCGACGCTCCCTGCGCCGTCATCCCTGCGCTGATGCCCGTCGCCACGGCCTCGATCACGCCCGCCACCGACAGGCCCTGCTGGAGGTGGAGCCGCGGCGCCCAGCGCAGCTCCGCGTATCGCACGCCATCGGCGGCAAGATCCTCGACCACCTCTGCCGCCGCGCGCTGCAGGGCCGGCGCGGTCTGCAGCAGCGCAATCGGCAGGTCGAAGTACGTCAGCAGTTCGGCCTGGTCGCGGCAGCGTGCCGGCGCCACCATCCGCCGGCGAGCCTCGTCCAGGTCGAGGTTCATGCCGATGTCGGCTGCCAGCTCGACGGCGGTCCCCGGCCGCACGGCACCGTCCAGGTGCTGGTGCAGCTCCGCCTTCGGCAGCGAGCGCAGCTCGTCGGCCTGCGGCGGCCAGGATCGCATCGACGAATGATAGGGTCAGCGGCGAGGCCGATCGGCCGCCTGACGGGAATCGGGTCGGCGCTGCTGCTGGGAACGCTGCTGGCGCTGCGGCCGCCGGGCGCCGAGGCGGGGGACCCGGCGCTCGCCGCCAGCCGGGCTGCCGTCCTCCACCGCCTGGTCGCCGCGGACGACGCCCGGCTGGCTGCCCTGGCGGCCGAGCTGCAGCGAGCGATCGAGGCCGGGCGACGCGGGTCGGCGCTGATCATCGAGGGCGAAACGCCGCCGGCCGGCGATCTCGAACGAGCCGCCGAGGCCGCGTCGCGGTCTGCCGACCTCGCGGTGGCGTCCCAACGCGCCGATGCAGCCGTGGATGGCACCTTGCGCTCCGTGGCGCCGGGCGGCGTCACCACCCTCCCGGCCGGTCCGCGCCGCGGCGACCTCGTCGGCGTTGATGGCCAGCTGCGTGAGGCAGCAGCCCGCAGCGGTCCGTTCGTCGCGCGCCGGCAGGCAGCGGCCGACACCCTGCAGGGGCTGGCGGCAACGCTGGCGGCGCTCCGCGCCGACGATCCCGCGACCGCGCTGGATGCGCTGCGGCAGGCGGCCGACGCCCGCGCCATCGTGGCTGCCTGGCCAGATCCGCCGGTCGTGCTGCCCTTCTGGCTGCGCACGACGGGCAGCATGCTGTTCTCGGCGCGGCGCATCGCCCATGCCGCGCTGCATGGCGATGCCGCGGCGGCGCGGCAGGCCGGGCAGGCCTACCGCCGGGCGGCGCGGGATGCGCGCCAGGCAGACACGGCGCTCGCCCTCGCGGTCTCGGAAGCGGGTGCGTCGCTGGCGTCCACCCCGCTGGCGCGCCTGGCGGACGCGCTGGCAGCCGTGACGACACGCCGGCTGGCGATGGCATCGGTCCTGCACTAGCCCCCACGATGGGTTCTGCCGGGGAAGCCGATCGCGACGCGCTGCCCGGCCACCGGCTGGTCGATCGCTACCTGCTCGAACGGCTGGTGGCGCGCGGCGGGATGGCGCACGTGTACCGGGCGCGCGACGAGCGCCTCGATCGTCCGGTCGCGGTGAAGGTGCTGGCTTCGCCGTTCGCCGACGATCCCGCCTACGTGCGCCGCTTCCTGGAGGAGGCGCGGATCGCCGCCTCCATCACGCATCCCAACCTGGCGCACGTCTACGACTCCGGCGAGGACGACGGCGTGCGCTTCATCGTGATGGAGCTGCTCGAGGATCACCGCTCCCTGCGAGACGAGCTGGCGAAACGCGGCCGCCTGCCCGCGTCGGAGGCGGTGCGCGTCATTCGCGATGTCCTGGCCGGTCTTTCGCCGCTCCACGCCCACGGGCTCGTCCACTGCGACGTGAAGCCGGGCAACATCCTGATCGGCCGAGATGGGACGAAGCTCATCGACTTCGGCATCGCCCGACCGCAGCACCGCCAGGGAGCCGGGCCGACCTCGATCGGCTCCCTGCATTCGATGTCGCCCGAACAGCTGCGCGGCGATGCGCTGACGCCGGCGAGCGACATCTTCGCGGTCGGCGTGGCGCTCTACGGTGCCCTGACCGGTCGGGTGCCGTTCGGCGGCGACTCGCCGGCGGCGATTGCCGGCGCCCAGGCTGCCGGCTCACCACCTCCCCCTGGCCAACTGGCGCCGGACGTCCCGGAGCTGCTGGACGCGGCCGTGCTGCAGGCCCTCGACGGGCAGCCTGAGCGGCGCTTCGAATCGGCAGCGGCGATGGATGCCGCCCTCGCGGCGGCGGCCCGATCGCCGGAGCCGCCTGCGGGCGCGAGCACCAGCGCGCCCGATGACGACACCACCTCGTTCGTGGGCGTCGCACGCCCGTCGCCCACCGGGCAGCCGGTGCCCCCGGCGAGATCCGGTCTCCCCCCCACCACGGTGTTCGGCATCACGGTGCTGCTGGCGGTGCCGGTCCTGGTGGCGGCCGTCGTGCTCAGTGGTCTGGGCCAGCGGGACCAGCCCGCCGAGGCCACGACCCGGACGCCGACCGCCAGCCCGACCCGGAAGGTGGCCGCGGGCAGGGTGAAGGTGCCGGACACGATTGGCATGAGCGAGGCCGACGCAGAGCGCGCGGCCCGCTCCGCCGGCCTGGCCTGGCGGCTCGAATGGCGGGTGGACCCTTCGAAGACCGCAGGCGTCTACGACCAGGATCCGCCGCCCGGCACGCTCGTCGATGATGGCGCGCCGTTCGTCATGTACGCCTATCGGACCCGGTAGCATGCCGGTCACATCCGGCTGTACCTGATCGCACCAAGGAGAACCCATGCGCCTTCGCGCTGAATCGACCGATCCGGCCGCCATCGCTGCCGACGTGCTGGCGGTGCCGATCTACCGGGAGGACAAGGAGATCACCGGTGATCTGGCGGCGCTCGACGCCGCCTCGGGCGGGAAGATCAGCGCGGCCATCGACTGGGGCGAGTTCAACATCCTCGAGGACTACACCGCGCTCATCGAGGCTGGCGGCGTCGCCGCGCAGCGAATCCTGCTCGTGAACGGCGTGCGTCGCGGACGGGGGCCGTGGCGGGCGCGGCGGATCGCCTCGACCGCCACGCGGCGGCTGCAGGGCCACGGCGTCGAGCGCCTGGCGCTGTGGCTGCGCGACGGCGAGGACGAGGACGGCTTCGTGGCGGCCGGCATCGGTGCCATGCAGGGAACTTATCGGCCCTACGCCTACTACGGCCGTGTCCGCGACACGGCCGACATGCTGCGCAGCGTCGAGGAGGTGGTGCTCATCGGCGAGGGGGCGCCGGCAGCGGAGGTGATGAATCGGTCGCTGGCCATGGCCGAGGGCGTCGAGTTCGGGCGCACCCTGGCCAACCGGGCGGCGAACGACCTCTACCCCGAGAAGATGGCCGAGGTGGCGCGGGGGCTGGAGGCCGATGGCTGCCGCGTCGAGATCCTGGACGTTCCCGCCATGCAGGCCCTGGGGATGGGGGCGCTGCTGGGCGTCGGCCAGGGCGCCGAGCACGAGCCCCGGCTGATCGCGCTGCGGCTGCCTGGCTGGGAAACAGCGGCGCCCGAGCGGCGGCTGGCGATCGTGGGCAAGGGCGTCTGCTTCGACTCCGGCGGCATCAGCATCAAGCCGGCCGAGAAGATGGAGGAGATGAAGCACGACAAGTCGGGGGCGGCGGCGGTGATCGCCGCGGCCCGCACCCTGGCCCGCGTGGCGCCCGAGGTGCCGGTCATGGCGGTCGCACCCATGGTCGAGAACCTGCCCGGCGGCAATGCCCAGCGCCCCGGTGACGTGGTCAAGGCCATGAACGGCAAGACCATCGAAGTGACCAACACGGACGCCGAGGGGCGCCTGATCCTGGCCGATGCCCTCCATTGGGCGGAGACCCAGGGCGCCACCCACCTGGTGGACGTGGCGACGCTCACCGGGGCGGCCTCGGTCGCCTTCGGCGAGCTGATCAGCGCCTACTTCGCCAAGCCGCGCGAGTGGGGCGCGCAGGTGCAGGCGGCAGCCGATGCCACCGGGGAGTGGTTCTGGGAGATGCCGCTGGCGACCGAGTACCGCACCGCCTACGACTCGGCGCATGCCGACATCGTGAACTCGGGCAGTCGTGACGGCTCACTGATCAAGAGCGCCGTATTCCTGCACGACTTCGTGACCGTCCCGTGGGTCCACGTCGATATCGCCGGCAGCGCCTACCTCACCTCCGACAAGGCGGTGAATCCCAAGGGAGCGCTGGGGACGGCGGTGTCCACGCTGGTGAGGCTGGCCCTGGATTACGCAGCCGCCAAGGCGTGACCAAGTGCCCTGGCCCCATTTGCGACGGCCAGGGGATCAATAAGCGAAGGAGCGGGCCGCTGGGCCCGCTCCTTGGGTATCGGTGCGCTCAGTCGTCGTCGACGTCGTCGGCCGCGTCGCGGACCGCGTCCTTGGCCTCACCCCAGCCCTGCTGGAGGTTGCCCTCGGCCTGCTCCTGCTTGCCTTCGGCCTCGGTCGACGGGTTATCGGTGGCGTCGCCCCACGCTTCCTTGACCTTGCCGGCGCCTTCCTTGACGCCACCCTCGATGCGATCGCTGTCCATGTCGTTCCTCCCATGATCTGGTCGCCCGACAGGCGTCGAACGACCGATGACCCGGAACGAGGCACGTTGCGTGCCAGCCCGCTGGATGCGCTCCCACGGCTAGGATGCCGCCGATGACAGCATTTGCGCTGGCGGCCGGGGCCACGCTCGCGGTGGTCGGCGGGGCGGCGGAACGGATCGCGGCCGTCTGGCCGCCGGACGAGGCGTCGCGGCGGGAACCGGGCTGGCGCACCGCGGGGCTGGCAGCTGCCGCCGGCGTCGCTGGCTGGGCCATCGCCGCGCGCGCCACGCTCCCGCTGTGGGCGACGCTGATCCACCTGGGGATCCTCGGTCTGCTGGTCCTGCTGGCGGCCACCGATCTCGAGCAGCGGCGGCTGCCGCACCTGCTGCTCGACCCGCTGATCGTGGTGGGCATCGGCTTCGCATTCGTCAACCCTTCGGTCACGCTCCTAAATGCGGTCATCGGCGCGGTGGCGGCGGTGGCCTTCCTGGGCGCGCTGGGCCTGATCATCCGGGCCGGGGTCGCGCTGGGGGATCTCTACCTCGTCGGCCCGCTGGGGCTCGTCCTGGGCTGGCCGGCGATCTTCATGGCGGTCTTCCTGGCGGCGTTGCTCTCGTCGGTCACCAGCCTGGCGCTGCTGGCCAGCCGGCGCGTCAGCCTCAAGTCGTACATCCCGTTCGGCCCGTTCCTGGTGGCCGGCACCGTGCTGGCGCTGCTGCGCGACGAGACCCTGCTGGGCCCGGTGGCACGGGCGACCGGCTGGCTGACGCAGCAGGTCCCATGGCCCTGAGGTCCGGGCCGGACTGACCCAGGGGTCCCACGCGCTCGGTCTGGATCGGCGCTGGCTGATCGGGTATCCTTCGCCGCGGTTGTGCCGTGCCCGGGACTTCCACGTCGGTGGACGCCGTCTCCTGCCCGCGACGATCCGATCGCCGGCATTCGCGCAACCAGCCTCCAACGCACATCACGGAGCCGATGTCGATCGTTCGCCGCCGAACCGTCCTTGCCGTGGCCCTTGTGGCCGTGGTCGTTGCCGTAGCGCCGGGTAGCGTTCGCCCGCGGGTGCTGGCCGATGGTTCGGTCGACCAGGCGATCCAGGAACAGCAGCGCATGGAGGCCGAGCTGGCCCGCCAGCGGCAGCAGCTTGCCGACCTCCGCCGCCAGCAGTCGGATCTCACCGTCAGCCTGGCGCAGCTGTCGGTCGATCTCGGCAAGGCCGGCCTGGAGCTGGCGGCCGCCAAGCGCGAGCTGGCCGACGTCTCCGCCCGGCTCGAGCAGTCGCGCCGCGACCTCGACGCGTATCGCAGCCAGATTCGAAACCTGCAGACGAACCTGGATGAGGTGGCGACCGAGCTGATCACCACGCGGCAGGAGCTCTCCGAGCGGGAGGCGTTGCTGCAGGACCACCTGCGAGCCGCCTACGAGCAGTCGCAGACCTCGCTGCTGGAGGTGATCCTCTCGTCCCAGAGCTTCGGGCAGGTTTCCAACCAGCTCACCGCCATGCTGACCCTGTCGGACGATGATCGGGCGCTGGCCGCCGAGATCCGCCTCACTAGAGAACGGCTGGCGGTGCGTCAGAAGACCCTGCAGGACGGCCGGGAGACCCTCACCGCGCTGCGCGACGCGGAGAAGGAGCGGAGCGCGTCACTGGCCGCTCAGCAGCGGCAGGTGGAGGCAGCGCGGAACCAGCTCAAGGACTACGAGCGCAAGCTGGCCGAGCTGCAGGCGCGTCAGCGGGCCCAGTACGCGAAGGCGGTGCGCACCGAGCAGCGGACCCGCGCGGTGATGGATGCCGAACGCGAGGAGCTCGCCGGGCAGAAGAAGCTGGTCGAGCGGATGAAGCAACGCGCGGATCGCCTGGATCTCGCGTACCGCGGCCGCTTCGCCTGGCCGGAGAAGGGCGAGTTCTACGTCACCCAGGAGTTCGGCTGGACGACGTTCGACCACCATCACACCGGCATCGACATGGCGTACCGGACGGGCTGCGGCGGCCCGATCTATGCCGCCGGCGACGGGGTGGTCTTGGCCGATGGGCACCCGAACATGCCGTACGACACCGCGATCGGCGTCATCATCGGCCACAGCCAGCGCCTGCAGACCTGGTACTGGCATCTCTCCCGCGAGATCGTGAGCGTTGGGCAGAAGGTGCACGTCGGCGACCTGATCGGCTACGAGGGCGCCACCGGCATTGCGACCGGCTGCCACCTCCACTTCCAGGTCAACCTGAACGACGAGCCGGTGAATCCCCGCAACTACCTGCCGTAGTCCATGGGCAGATGATGCCCTGTGACCGGCACAGCGGTTGCTTCGTCAGGGCCGGATGCTGATTCGACCAGCCCCGCCGCTTCGAGTACCGTAGCCGGCGATGCACCCGGCCATGCAGCGGCGGCGCCATCGGCTGATGGTCCGCCGCACCACCACGGGCCGCGCACCGCGGCGCGGCATGGTGACGGCGTTCGTGGTCCTCCTTGGCCTGTTCGGCGTGTCCGTGCTCGCCACGCTGGGCGGCACGGCCGGGGGCGGCCTGCTCGCCTACAACGCCGTCTATTCGAGCCTGCCCGATGGCCACCTGCTCGACGGCATCCAGCTGCCGGCGTCTACCTACGTCTACGACCGCACCGGCAAAGTGCTGCTGGCACGGTTCGAGTGCCAGAACCGCGAGCAGGTGCACTTCGACCAGGTCCCCAAGGACGTCGTGAACGCCGCGGTCGCGGCCGAGGACCGAACGTTCTGGACCAACGACGGGGTCGACTACCCAGCGATCGTCCGCGCCGCGCTGGCGAACTACGAGGCGGGCACGGTGGTGCAGGGCGCCTCGACCATCACCCAGCAGGTGATCAAGTACGCCGGCTCGATCAAGCAGGCCGAGGCCGCGGCGGCCAGTCCGACCGGCTCAGCAGCGCCATCGGCTGAGCTGGACCCGCACGCCTCCGGGGCGGACCTGCATCCGGATGTCTGCGAGCCGCCACGCCTCACCTTCCTCGAATCCGACCGAAAGCTGTGGGACAAGATCCAGGAAGCGGTCATGGCCAAGAAGATGACCGACGCCTACCCCGGACGGGCGGGCAAGGAGAAGATCCTCGAGACGTACCTCAACCTGATCTTCTACGGCAACGGCTCGTACGGGATCAAGGCGGCGGCCGCCAACTACTTCGGGATCGAGAATCTCAAGGACCTGACGCTGGCGCAGTCGGCATTCCTGGCGGGGCTGCCGCAGCTCCCATCGGTCTATGACCCGTACTACAACGACCAGGGTCCCAAGCGCGGCATGGCGCGGCGCGACCAGGTGCTGCACGCGATGCGGCGCGACAACTACATCACCGATGCGCAGCTCCAGAAGGCGCTGGACACGACCTGGGGCGACATGAAGCCCAGCCGCATCACCTCGGTCCTGCGCGAGCCTCACTTCAGCTTCCGGGTCGCCCGCGAGGCGGAGTCCATCCTCGCCGCCCAGGGCGTCCCGAACCCGGCCGATGCGGTGCGCACTGGCGGGTACCGGATCACCACCAGTCTCGACTACCGGCTGCAGCAGAAGGCCCACAAGCTGGTGGCGTACTGGGTCCGCGCCCTGGGCGACAAGAACGTCCACAACGGGGCGCTGGTTGCCATCAACTCGAAGACCGGCGAGATCGTGGCCTACATCGGCTCGGTGGACTACTACGACCGCCAGGACCCCAGGGTGCAGGGCCAGTTCGACGTGGCCGGCCTCGGCGTGCGGCAGCCGGGATCGGCCTTCAAGCCCATCGTCTACTCGTCGGCCTTCCGCGCGCGTGAGGCCACCCCGGCGACCTTCTTCGTCGACAACGTGACCCAGTTCGGTGCCGATCGGGCGACGAGCTACCTGCCCACCAACGCCGACATCAAGGACCATGGCCCGCTGCTGGCCATGGACGCGCTGCGCTATTCGCTGAACGTGCCGTCGGTGATGATGCAGTACCTGGTCGGTGCCGACGAGACGGCCAAGTTCGCCCAGTCGATGGGCATCGCCAGCAAGAAGTACATCATGGCCCAGGATCCGGGCCTGACCCTGGGCCTGGGCTCGGTGCCCGTCAACCTCACCAACATGACCGGCGCCTACAGCGTCTTCGCCCAGCAGGGCGTGTTGCACCAGCCCACCACGATCCGTGAGATCCGCGACCGCGAAGGCCGGGTCATCTACTCCCTGAAGGACAATGGGCCGAAGCCGACGCAGCCGATGACCAAGGCCGAGGCGTACCTCACGCACTGGATCATCGAGGGCAACACCAACCCGGAGACGAACGTGCTGTGGGGCTCACGGGCGATGCTCACCACGCCGGACGGTCAGCGTCGTCACGCGGGCTTCAAGACCGGGACGACCAACGACTTCCGTGACGTCTCCGGCTTCGGCTACGTCCCGGGCAGCCTGGTGACCGGCGTCTGGATGGGCAACAACAACCAGGAGCCGTTGTCGAATGCGCTGGGCCAGGGCCTCTTCAGCGCCGATGGTCCACTGTACCTGTGGCACGACTTCATGCAGGCCGCGCTCAACGGCCGCTGGGCGTGGAACGGCCGCAAGCCGGTGCCGCAGACCGATTTCCCGGAGCCGGCGGGCGTGGTCATGGCCAAGGTCTGCAGGTACAGCGGCATGGCGGCCACGTCGTCCTGCGGCCAGACGCGCGAGGTCCCGTTCCTGGACGGCACCGTTCCGCCGCCGGACAACGTGCATTCGAAAGGCTGCTTCGACATCGTCCAGGAGATTCGCAATGACGATCGGCGTCCGCAGCAGTGGATCGACTCGGCGCAGGAGTGGGCCGATCGGCTCGTGAACGGGCAGCTCGGCTCGGTGGGCGATCCAACCAAGCTCAAGGAGAATGCGAACTACCGGCTCGGCATCGCTCCGGTCCTCGGCAACTCGGGCTACGGGCAGCCAATCTGCGGCCACGTCGTCGCCACGCCGAAGCCGAGCCGAGGGCCACATGAGTCTGGCCGTCCGTCGCCGGATGGTAGTGGCGGCGGGGATGGCGGCGGTGGTGGCGGCCCCGGCAGCTGCCCGGGCAAGCCCAACAAATGCACACCACGGCCGAACCTTCGGCCGCAGGCCGATACCGCGGTCTCGCCGGCCGGCATCGCGGTGCTCCTGCCGGTCTTCGGCATCTCGGCGGGCGCCTGGCTGCTGCCGCTCATCGGCCGCGCGCGGCGTCGCCGGCGCTGAGGGGAAGCGCCAGTCGCGTCCCGCCGCGGCCGCGTGCGAGAATCCGCGGCGTGGTCGCACCGGTCCTGACCCTGATCCTGGCAGGGGGCGAAGGTGAGCGGCTGTCCGTGCTCAGCCAGGTGCGCGCCAAGCCGGGGGTCCCGTTCGGCGGCAAGTACCGCATCATCGACTTCGCCCTCTCGAACGTCGTGAATTCCGGCCTCACCGACGTGGCAGTCCTGACCCAGTACGCGCCGCGCTCGTTGATCGACCACATCGGCGTTGGGCGACCGTGGGACCTGGACCGCAGCCATGGCGGCGTGGCGCTGCTGCAGCCGTACATCGGCCGCGGGCGGACGCGGGACTGGTACCGCGGCACCGCGGACGCGGTCCTGCAGAACCTCGAGTTCATCGCCGACCGCGACCCAGAGCTGGTGCTCGTGCTTGCCGGCGACCACGTCTACAAGATGGACTACCGGCCGTTCATCGAGACCCATCGGTCCACGGGCGCGGAGGTGACGTGCGCCGTGCGGACCGTCCCGCTGGAAGAGGCGCATCGGTTCGGGATCCTGGAGACCGATGGCGGTGGTCGGGTCACGGCCTTCGTCGAGAAGCCGCCCAACCCGACCAGCAACCTGGTGAGCATGGGCGTCTACGTCTTCGACTGGCGCGCCCTGCGCGACGTGCTGTCACCGGACCGGGTCGACTTCGGCCGCGACCTGCTGCCGTGGATGGTCGAGGTCGGCCGCCACGTTCACAGCTACGAGTTCAAGGGCTACTGGCAGGATGTCGGAACGGTGGAGAGCTACTGGCGCACCAGCCTGGACCTGCTCTCGGACCAGCCGGAGATCGAGCTCAACGACCTCGGCTGGCTGATCTACACCAAGAGCGAGGAACGGCCGCCGGCGCGCATCGGCCCGCGCGCCGCGGTGACGCGGAGCATGGTCAGCCACGGCTGTGTGATCGACGGGACGGTCGAGCACAGCATCCTGTCTCCGGGCGTGCGCATCGGCGCCGATGCCGTCGTGCGCGATTCGATCGTGATGTTCGACACGGCCGTCGGTGAGGGGGCGGTGCTGGACCGGGCCATCGTCGACAAGGACTGCCGGATCGGGGCGGGCGCCCGCATCGGCCACGGGACGGACCTGCGGCCCAACCGCGAGGAGCCGGAACGGCTCTACGCCGGCATCACGCTGGTCGGCAAGCGTGTGGTGGTGCCCCCGCGGGTGACCGTGGGGCGCAACTGCCGGATCGACCCGGGCGCGGTGCCGGCCGACTTCGGGCGGCGACGGGTCGTCCGCTCCGGCGAGACGGTGCGGTCCGCTGGCTGACCGCGTCCCCGCGAGCCACGTGGCAGCTCCGCCACTCGATGCCTGGCTGGCTGAGCTGGGCGTCGAGGTGGTCGATGGCAGCGGCCAACCCGGCGAGGCGGCGCTGACCCGCGACGTGATCATCGACGGGCGGCGGCGCTTCGACCTGCGAGTGACGGTTGCCTGGGTCGACGGCATTGGCCTCTCGCTGTGGGCCTACTATGGCCAGGAGGCGATGGAGATCCCCCGGCGCGTGCTCCACACCATGCTCCGCACGAACTTCGACCAGCCGATGATCAAGTTCGCGCTGACCGATGACGACCGCCCGATGTTGATGACGGAGCTGCCGCCGGCGGCAGCCAGCCGCGATGAGCTCGGTCGCGGCCTGGTCCGCCTGGCCACGGTGGCCGATCGGCTGCTGGAGGAGACGGCGGCCGCGGTGGCCGACCGCGGCCAGCTGCCCGATTGGACCGGCCGCAGCCCGCGCAACCCGGACCTGCTGGCGGCCTATGCCGCCGACGTCGAGTCGGTCATGGGCGCCTGGGTCCCTCCGCCGCCGGCGCGTCCGCGCCGCGGCCTGCTGGCGCGCCTGTTCGGCGGACGCCGGTGAGCCATCGCCGCGTCCTGACGGCCGCACTGGTCGTCATTGGGGTGTTCTCCGCCGTGCTCGGCGCTGTCCCCGGCGGCGTGGCGCCGGTCCGGGCCGCCGATTACCGACTGGCAACCGACGCGACCTATTCCGTGCGGCCCGCAGGCCACGAGGTCGAGGTGGCCGTCCACGCCACCTTTCGCAACACGACGCCCAATCCGCCGGGCCGCTTCAGCATCTTCGGGGTCATCGACCTGGCCATCCACGCCGGCGCCCGGGACGTCCGGGCCAGCGATCGGCGCGGCAGGCTGAAGGTGACGGTCGCCCGGCGCAAGGGCGTGACCGTGGCGACTGTCCGGCCACGCCAGGGCGTGCGCTATCGCCAGAGCACGTCCTTCACGCTGCGCTACGTCCTGCCCGATGCCGCCAGCCGCGACGTCCGCATCCGCAGATCGGTGGTGACGTTTCCGGTCTGGAGCTTCGGCACGAACGGCCACGTCGAGGTGCGCCTTCCAACGGCGTTCGAGGTGCTGGTCGACGGCGATAGGCTGGCCGCCGAGCGGTCCGGAGAGGCGTGGCACCTGACGAGCGGGCCGATTGCCGATCCCACCCGCTGGCTGGCGCTGCTGACCGCCACCCAGCCATCGACCTTCGTGACGAGCACCGCGGAGGTGCGGCTGAGCGATGGCGCGGTGGAGGTCCAGGTGCGTTCCTGGTCCGATGACCGCCGCTGGGGGCGGGCGACGCTCGATCTGGCAGCACGGGCGCTGCCGCGGCTGGAGCACGCCGTGGGACTGGACCTGTCCCTGACGAACCCGCTCGTGCTGGTCGAATCACTGCCGGCGGCGGGCGGTGTGCTGAGCGAGCCGACGCCCACGGGCACCGACGTGGCCATCGGCTTCGACGAGCCGCCGTTCACCGTCGTCCACCAGCTCGCCCACGCCTGGTTCACGCCGGAGCTGGCGGCGGATCGGTGGATTCGCGAGGGATTCGCATCACAGGCCGCTGCCGCCGTGGCCGGGCGCCTTGAGGTCCGCCGCCCATTCGATCCGGCGGCGGAGGCGAGCGCACGCAGGGCTGACGCCTTCCCGCTCGTCAGCTGGGGAGCGGGAAACGCGACCGAGCGGCAGGACCGCTACGCGTACGCGGCGAGCTGGGCAGCGGCGGCCGAACTTGCCGATGCGGTGGGCGCTGACGCGCTGCGCCTTGCCTGGCAGCGGTTCGCCGCCGGCCTGGATGGCTACCGGCCGCTGGATGCCAGCCCGCCGCCCGGTCAGCTGGCCGCCGTGCCCGCCGATTCGCGGCACCTGCTCGACCAGCTGGAGGCCGTGAGCGGCAAGGACCTGTCGGCGATCTTCGAGCGCTGGGTGTTCGACGACGCCACGAATGCGTTGCTGCCCCAGCGTCGCGAGGCGCGCGCCAGGGCCGTCGAGCTGGAGGATGTGGCAGCTGACTGGGGGATGCCCGAGCCGGTGCGGCTGGCGCTCGCCGGCTGGCGCTTCGACGACGCCGAGGCCGCGATCGACGAGACGCTGGGCTGGCTGCATGACCGCGACGCGCTCCTGCGCAACGCGGCGGACGCCGGACTCAGCGTGCCCGATCGGCTGCGTGACGAGTACCGCACCGGCGGTGGCACCGCCGCTGCCCGCGCCGAGCTCGACGCCGAGGCGGCGGTCGTGGCCGACTACGCGACCGCCCGCGGGCTGGTGGCGGGCGCCCGATCGCCGGTCGAGCAGATGGGTCTGCTGGGCGGCGCCGATCCCAACGTTCAGCTGGACGAGGCGCGCAGCGCCTTTGCAGGTGGCGATATCGTCGGCGCCGGGGAGCTGGCCCGTGAGGCGCGAGATCGGCTCCGGGGCGCGGCGCGGGACGGGCTGGTGCGACTGGTGTCGGCGGCGGCGGTGGGCGTGGCGCTCCTCATCGGCCTGGTGTGGCTGGTGCGCCGCCGTCGACAGGCGCGGATCGACGGCTACACTGCAGGCCCATGACCCGGACAGAGGCCTCCCGCCCTCGCTTCCTGCCCGCGGCCGACGTTCTGTCGGGCGAGACCGCCGACATCTACTTCGAGCGGGCGCAGCGGATCCTGGCCGCCGAGCGGCTGGATCCGGTGGTCAGCATGGAGGTCTTCGCGCGCGAGCACGCCGTGCTGTGCGGCGCCGAGGAGTCGCTGGCGTACCTGCGCGAGATCATGGGCAACGGCAAGCAGCTCGAGCCGGATCCCATCGTCGAGTCGCTGCACGACGGCGATCGGATCGCCCCCAAGGAAATCGTGATGCGCATCACCGCGCGCTACTCGGCCTTCGGCCTGTACGAGACCGCTCTGCTCGGGATCCTCTCGCAGGGGACCGGCTGGGCGACCGCCGCGCGGCGGATCGTGGACGTCGCCGCACCGATCCCGGTCATCGGCTTCGGCGCTCGCCATGTGCACCCGAGCGTCGCCGACCAGATGGACTATGCCAGCGTCATCGGCGGCTGCATCGGGGTCTCCACGCCCGCCGGGGCGCGGATGGCCGGGCTGTCGCCGACCGGGACCATGGCCCACGCCCTGATCCTCATCTTCGGTGACACCGTGCGGGCGGTGGAGGCCTTCGACCGGCACGTCGAGCCGGAGATCCCGCGCATCGCGCTGGTGGACACCTTCAAGGACGAGGCCGAGGAGTCGGTGCGGGTGGCTGACGCCCTCGGCGAGCGGCTGTGGGGCGTCCGCCTCGACACCCCCAGCGAGCGGGGACGGGTCACCGCCGACCTCGTCAAGGAGGTGCGCGCCCGGCTGGACCAGGCGGGCCATCCCAATGTCAAGATCGTCGTCTCCGGCGGGCTCGACGAAGAGCGCATCGGCTACTTCAAGGAGGCCCAGGCGCCGGTGGACTCCTTCGCGGTGGGATCGGCCATCAGTGATGCCAGCCCCATCGACTTCACCGGTGATCTCAAGGAGATCGACGGGCGCCCGGTCGCCAAGCGTGGGCGGATTCCGGGCCGCACCGACAACCCGCGCCTCGAGCGCGTCGACCTGCATGCCTGACGAGGTTGGGGGGCCGATGGATCCCGAAGAGCGCGAATCGGCATACGAGCTGTTTCAGCGCGGGTCGAAGCTGCTGGCTCAGCATCATCCCGGCGCGGCGGCGACGCTGCTGGAGCGCTGCCTGGCCCTGGAGCCCGGCAAGGCCTCGATCCTGGAGGCGCTGGGCCGCGCCTACTTCGAGCAGGGCTTGCCCGATCGCGCGGCCGAGGCCTTCCAGGAGATGGTCGATGCCAACCCGCTGGCCGACTACGCGCACTTCGGCCTGGGGCTGTCGCAGGCACGGCTCGGCGATCACCAGCGGGCCCGGCGCCACCTGGAGATGGCGGTCTTCCTGAAGCCGGAGAACGCCGACTACCAGCGCGCCCTGCGCCGCCTCCTCGCCGCCTGACGGCGCCCGCCCGGCTTCGCGACTAGCGGTCGGCCTTCTCCTCCTCGCGCAGCCGCTGCCGCAGCAGAGCCATCACCGCCGCCTCCTCGGGCTTCAGGTCGTCGATCGCCTCGGACAGCGCCTCGTCCGCCGTGCGGCGTGCCTCGCGCACCACGTTGCCGTCCAGGTAGGCGTTGATCACGCTGGGGTGCACGTACGAGCTGCGCGACACCGCCGCGGTGTTGCCCAGCTCCTCCGCCACCCGCTCCACGGCGCGGACGACGTTGCGCTTCGCCTGCGCCTGGGAGTCGACTTCCTCGAACTCCCTGAGCGCCCAGGCGGCCAGGACGGTGCCAGCCCACGTCCGGAAGTCCTTGGCGGTGAAATCCTGGCCGGTGATCTCACGGAGGTAGTCGTTGACGTCCTGGGAGCCGATGGATCGCGGCTCTCCATCCTCGTCGACGTACTGGAACAGCTCCTGGCCCGGCAGGTCCTGGCAGCGGCGGACGATGCGTGCCAGGCGCGCATCGGAGACCTCCACTTCCTGGACCTTGCCGGCCTTGGCGCGAAAGCGGAAGCGAATGCGGGTCGAGCCGACGTTCGCATGGCGATCGCGCAGCGTGGTGAGGCCGAAGGATCGGTTCTCGCGCGCGTACTCCTCGTTCCCGACCCGGATGCGCGTCTTCTCCAGCAGCCGGACGACGGCGGCCAGCACCCGCTCGCGCGGCAGCCCCGGCCGGGACAGGTCCCTCGCGACGCGCTTGCGGATTGCGGGCAGCGCCTTGCCGAAGGCCAGCATGCGGCCGTACTTCACCTCGTCGCGCTGGGCACGCCAGCGCTTGTGGTAGCGGTACTGCTTCCGGCCCCGGGCATCGCGCCCCGTCGCCTGCAGATGGCCGCGCGGCGAGGCGCAGATCCACACGTCCGTCCAGGCCGGCGGCACCGCCAGGCCATGGATGCGCTCGAGCGTCTCCCTGTCGCGCACCGGCTTCCCCTCGGCATCGGTGTACCGGAAGCCCCTGCCCGCACGGAGGCGCCGAATGCCTGGCGCTGCGTCGGTGACGTAGCGCAGTCCGGCCTCGGCGGCAGAGGCGATCGGATCGAGATCAGGGGCAGAACGCGCAGCCATCGGCGGCCTGCCCTTCGCAAGCGGTGTGCCGGGTCAGGTTCGCAGGCGGTGGGCGAGCCAGAGCACGCCGGCGACCGACTTGGCGTCACGGAGGCGACCGTCCTGGACAGCGGCCACGGCATCGGCCAGCGACAGCCAGACCAGCTCCAGCTCCTCGTCCTCGGGCGCATCCACCCGGTGCTCGCGCAGCCCGCTCGCCAGGAACAGCGTCAGTCGCTCCGTGCAGAAGCCGGGTGCCGTGAAGAACGATGGGCCCTCCTCCCAGCCGTCCGCCGCCAGCCCGCATTCCTCCGCCAGCTCCCGTTCGGCGGTGGCCCGCGGAGCTTCGTCGGCTTCCAGCGTGCCGGCCGGAATCTCGAGCATCACGACGCCGGTCGCGTGGCGCCACTGGCGCACCAGGGCCAGCCGCTCGCCGTCCCAGGGTAGGATCCCGACCGCGCCGGGATGCTCCACGATCTCGCGCGTCGCGGTGCGGCCGCTCGACAGCTCCACCGTGTCGACACGCACGGAGATCAGCTTGCCCTCAAACGGCCGCCGGCTGGCGATGGTCTGCTCCTGCATGCGCCGATGCTACCCGGTGACCATCGGCCCCGAAGGTACCGATGGCCGGATTCCGGCCACTCCGGCTACGATCACCGCCGGTGATCACCGTCCAGGGCCTCCGTCGCGAGTTCGGCAGCGTGGTCGCCGTCCACGATCTCAGCTTCGAGGTGGGGGACGGCGAGATCTTCGGGCTGCTCGGGCCGAACGGCGCCGGCAAAACGACCACGGTGCGCATGCTGGCCGGGCTGATTGCCCCGACCGCGGGCACGGCCACGGTCAACGGCCACAGCCTGGGCGAGGGCTCGCAGCGAATTCGCGCGCTGACCGGCATCCTCACCGAGTCGCCCGGCCTGCACGAGAAGCTCACCGCGCGGCAGAACCTGGTGTACTACGGGCGCCTGTATGGGCTGAGCGGCGGGGCGCTCCGCGCCGCGGTGGATCGCTACCTGGGCGTGGTGGGAATGCTGGAGCACCGCGACCGGCGCGTGGGCGGCTTCAGCAAGGGGATGCGCCAGAAGGTGGCGATCGCCCGCGCCCTGCTCCATGAGCCAGAGGTCATCTACCTGGACGAGCCGACCAGCGGGCTCGACCCCTCCGCCGCCAAGACGGTCCGTGACTTCGTCGCCACCCTGCGCGAGCTCGGCCGCAGCATCGTGGTCTGCACCCACAACCTGGACGAGGCCGAGCGGCTGTGTGACCGGATCGGCATTCTGCGCGGCGCGCTGCTGCGGGTGGACACGCCGTCCGGGCTGCGGCGTCACGGTCGCGGCGCCGCGGTGCGCGTCGATCTCAACGGGGCGCGTCCGCCCGAGTCGTTCCTGGGCGCCATGGCCGGGCTCGACTTCGTCCGTGGTGCGCAGGTCCGCAGCGGCGCCCTGGTGGTGGAGCTGCATGACCCGTTCCATGAGACGCCGGACGTCGTGGCGCGGTTGGTCGCCTCCGGCGCGCGCATCACCGGCGTGCGCGAAGAATCGGCGACGCTGGAGGAGGTGTACCTCGAGCTGGTCGGCGAGGAGGGCGAGCGTGACCTGCCGCCAGCGTCCGCGACCGAGGAGGCGGTGCCGTGAGACCCGGCTACGTGTGGGCTGTCTTCACCAAGGAGTGGCGAGACCTGCTCAGCAACCGGCTGCTGCTGGGAGCCGTCGTCCTGCCGGCGCTCATCTTCGCCGCCATCCCGACGGGCCTGGTCTGGTTCATCGAGACGCACGAGCTCGATCCGAACCAGATGAGCCAGATCCAGCAGTACATCGGCAACTTCCCAGGCGTAGAGGCCAAAACGGCGGCGCAGGCCTTCATCGTGCTCAACTTCATGGCCTACTTCCTGTTGATCCCGGCCATGGTGCCAATGGCCATCGCCACCCAGTCGATCATCGGCGAGAAGGTCGCGCGCTCACTGGAGCCGCAGCTGGCCACGCCCCTCGAAGTGCCGGAGCTGCTGCTCGGCAAGACCATCGCCGCCGCCCTGCCCGCAGTGATCTCCACCTGGGCGGTCTACGCGGCCTACGGCCTGGTCAACGGCGCGGTCGCCGATCCGCGCCTGACACGCTTCGTCTTCAGCGATGTCTGGCTGCTGGCCATGGTGACGCTGGTGCCGCTGATCTGCATCTTCAGCGTGCTGCTCGGCATCGTGGTCAGCAGCCGCGTCAACGACCCGCGGACCGCCCAGCAGATTGGCGGCTTCGTCGTCCTGCCGATCATCGGCGTCGCCGTTTCCCAGTTCTTCGCGGGCCAGCCGACCTTCACCTTCCAACAGGTGCTCATCGGCGACCTGATGGTCGCGGCCCTCATCGGCCTGGCCATGATCATCGGCGCCTGGGCCTTCGACCGGGAGTCGATCCTCAGCCGGATGGCCTGAGCCGATGCCCCTGGGGCCGGTAAGCCCGAATCAGCCGGTGCGCGGCCGGTAGGCGGAGTCCACCGGCGCGTTGGCGTCGTCGCCCAGGTCGTCGAGCTGGTCGGCGTTCTCGCCGCGCTGTTCTGCCTCAACCTCGCGCTCATACGTCGAGCTGCCGCCCTCGCCGGTCACCGGGTTCTGGGAGCCGCCCATCGGCGACTCGTCCTTTCGCCCGCGGTCGTGCTCTTCCTGCGCGACCTTCCGCTCATGCTCGCTCGGCCGATTGAAGTCCTCGCCGCTCACGGGTGCACCTCCTCACGCCGCCGGCTTGGGCGGCGCGAGGGAGTGATGCAGGTTGCGGGCCAGCGGCGGCGAATCAGCCCTTGACCGAGCCGCCCATGATCCCGCGCACGAAGTAGCGTTGCATCGCGAAGAACACGACCAATGGCAGCGCCATGCTCACGAAGGCGGCCGCCGTCAGCAGGTGCCAGCCCTGCCCCAGGGATTGGACGAGGCCGGAGACCTGGACGGGCAGCGGGGCCACATCAGGCGTTCCGCCCAGGATGATCAGCGCCACCAGCAGATCGTTCCAGACCCACATGAACTGGAAGATGGCCATCGAGGCAATGGCCGGCACCGCCAGCGGCAGCACCAGGCGGAAGAAGGCGGTGACCGGGCTCGCCCCATCGATGTAGGCCGATTCGAACATCTCGCGCGGCATGGAGCCGATGAAGTTCCGCAGCAGGAAGATG
>DATBJR010000118.1:0-20651 GCA_036556325.1 Candidatus Limnocylindria bacterium
ACGTCGAGCTCGAAGTAGACGGCCCTGGCGGCGTTGCGGGCCTGGCGGACGAATTGCCGGCGCTGGATGTAGATGCCCACCATGAGCCAGCCCATGACGCCCACGAAGGAGCCGATGATGCCCGGCAGCAGGTCCTTCAGCTCCATGCGCGCGAGTATCGGGTCCCCGCCATGCGGGCACAAGCATCAGGCCGATCCGCGCGACGGGACAAGGACGCCGATGTAGACGCCGGCCAGGATCAGCGCGCCGCCGAGCAGCATGATCGGCGTGATCAGCTCGTGGGTCAGCAGGGCCGAGAACGGGATGGTGGCCAGCGGGATGAGCAGGAATTCGAACGACACCACCGAGGCATCCCAGCGGCGCAGCACGTACAGGAACAGCCAGAACACCACCAGCGAGCCGGCGACGACGAGGTAGGCAAGCGCCAGGCGGGTGTCGTCCTGCAGCGGAACGGTCCAGTGCTCGCCCAGGACCACCGAGAGCGGCAGCAGCATGGCGGCGCCGGTGAGCATCCCCACCGCGTTCGTCGCGATCGGGTCGGCACGCGGCGTCATCTTGGCCACGATGCCCGACTCGGCCAGCATGAGTGCCGCCAGCACGGCCAGTCCCAGGCCCAGCGCCGGCACGTCGAGGGTGATGCGGTCGACGGCCAGGACGACCGTCCCGGCCAGCGCGACCAGTGAGCCGAGCAGCGCGCGCAGCTTCACCGGTTCCAGTCCGTGGAGCGGGGCCAGCACCAGCGTCAGCAGCGGGATGAGGCCGAACAGCAGCTGGCCGGTGCCGGCACCGATCATGGGGATGGCCGTGAAGCCCAGCCCGAAGGCCGCGCCGAAGGCGAACGCCCCGTAGAGCATCGCGCCACCCAGCGCAGCCCCGCGCGGGATTGGCACCCGGGTGGCGGCGCCGATCAGCGCGAAGATCAGCCCCGAGGCGGCGAAGCGCAGCCCGGCGCCCCACAGCGGCTCGAGCTCATCGGAGGCGATCTTGATCCCGACGGCGTTGCCGCCGGCCAGGAGCACCATCAGCAGGAAGGCCGCGATCGTGGTTCGATCCATGGCGGCCCCGCGCCGGGCTAGGACGCAGCTGCCTCCGCCCAGGCGGCCGCAAAGCGCGGAATGGCGTCCTCCACCATCGCGTCGTTGGCGGTGAGGCTGATGCGGAACCAGCCAGGTACCTCCACCACCGTGCCAGGCAGCACCAGCACCCGGTGGCGGGCGAGGATGTCGGCAAAGGCCACGTCGTCGGCGATGGGCGAGCGGGCCATGCAGTAGAAGGTGCCCTCCGGCATGGTGCACTCGTAGCCGATGCCGCGCAGCGCCGGCACCAGCCGATCCCGCCGGCGCTGCATGGCGCCGACGTCGATCGAGAGCTTCTCCAGGTCCGCCAGCGAGTGCTGCAGCAGCGCATTCGGGAACTGGTAGCCGCCCGCGAACTGCTGGAGGATGATCTCGTCGCGGATCTCGGCGCGCTCCGGCAGCGTGGGCGGCACGGTCAGGAAGCCGATGCGCTGGCCCGGGGCCAGCAGCGTCTTGCCGTACGAGTAGGTGACGATCGTGTGCGGGTACAGCTGCGCCGGGCTGGTGTACTCGCGGCCATCGAAGATGATCCGGTTGTAGGGCTCGTCGCTGATGATCCAGACGGGATGGCCGATGCGGCCGGAGGCACCTGCCAGGACCGCGGCCAGCCGTTGGAGGTCATCGGCGCCATAGATCCGGCCGCTGGGGTTGTGCGGCGAGTTGACGATGACGGCGCGGGTTCGTGAGCCGATGGCGCCCGCGATGCCGTCGACCGCCAGGTCGAAGGCCGGTGGCTCCAGCTTGACGCGTACCGGCTCCCCGCCGGCGGCAAGGATGAGCTGCTCGTAGAAGAACCAGGGCGGGGAGAGGAAGATCACCTCGTCGCCAGGGTCGACCAGGGTGCGCATGGCCGTGGCCAGCGCCGCGAAGCCGCCGTTGGTCATCGCCACGTCGGCGGGGTCCCAGTCCATGCCGGTCCGGCGGGTCAGCGTCTCCGCCACGGTGCGCTGCGATGCCGGCTCCGACAGCTTGTAGGCGAACCAGTCCTTGTCCTGCGGTTCGACATGGCGCTGCAGCGCGGCCACGTAGTCAGGGAGCGGCATCTCCTGGGGATTGCCGACGGCGAAGTTCGCGACGTCCGGCTCCAGGTTCAGCTGGGAAAACGGCCCGTTGAAGAACGCCAAAAAAGGCGCCACGGCCTGGCGCAGCCGTTCGCGGTGATGGGTGGTCGGCTCGGCGGCGGTCATACCGCCGCCGATTGTGCCACGCCCGTCCGCCGGGCAGGTGTCAGCCAGCGGTCAGCGGTCGGCCCACCAGCGGCGCGCCGTCGGCCAGCCCCAGATGGCCGCTGCCACGGCGATCACCAGGCCGGTGCCGAACATCAGCGGGTGGAGGAAGCTGACCTCCTTGATGATCTGCAGCTGCACCACGATCCAGATCATCTGCCCGCAGCCGATCGCGAACGCCACTACCGGCGCCAGCGCCGCGTGGCGCAGGCCGGCGAAGGCGGTGGCCAGCGACCCCAGGCCGAAGAGGCCGCCCAGGATCAGGCCGGGCACCAGAAAATCGGGGAAGGGGCTGCCGGCCAGCAGAGCGGTCGAGAAGCCCATCACGCTGCCATCCGGCTTCGCGACCAGTGCCGCGCCCCCGGCCAGCGCGCCCAGGCCCAGCCACACCAGGAAGCCAATCGTCACCTTGCCGGCCAGGTGCAGCTCCGGCCGGGCGACGCGATGTCCGCGATCCCGGCGGATCGCCTCGCTGCGCATCATTGCTCTCCGCTCCTCACGCTGATCTCAGCGTCAGGTTCGACGGCTTCGGAGGTTGGTCAAAGTGCCATTCGACCCGATCGGAATGAGCCGCCGAGCCTGCGGCCGGGAATTTCGCGTGCCGGTAGCGTGTCCATGACGTGCGGTTGACGCCTGCCGCCGATGGTTGGGCCATGTTCGATCCATATGAGCCCTTCCACCCCGACGGAGCCGATGATCCGGACGAGCTGCCGGGCGCCCCTGCAGCGCCGTCGTGGCTGCATGACGACGAGCCCGGCGACGATGAGGATCCCTGGGGCTCGGACTTTCGCCTCGTCCACGAAGACCCGGCCTAACCGGCGTGCTGCGCGACTTCCGCCCCGCGCTCGGCGGCTGGGCCGCTGGCGCAGGCGCACCTTCGGCCGCGCTGGCCGGAGAGTTGCAGCCACGCCATCGGTCCAGCACGCTGAGTGACGAACGACCGAGGAGGAACCGCATGCAGAAGATCCACCCCATGCTCTGGTTCGACGGCCAGGCCCACGAAGCCGCCGAGCTCTACACGTCCATCTTCCCGAACTCGAAGATCGGCCGGATCACGCGCTACGGGCCGGCGGGGCCACTGGCCGAGGGCACGGTCATGACCGTGGACTTCGAGCTCGACGGCCAGCCCTTCGTGGCCCTGAACGGCGGCCCTGACTTCACCTTCAACGAGTCGATCTCCTTCGTGGTCCCCTGCGAGTCGCAGGACGAGGTTGATCGCTACTGGGAAAGCCTGGTGGATGGTGGCGAGCCGGCGCCGTGCGGCTGGCTCAAGGACCGCTTCGGCGTGTCGTGGCAGATCGTGCCCACCGCGCTGGAGACGATGCTGACCGATGCGGACAAGGCCAGGGCGCAGCGCGTCAACGAGGCGATGCTGCAGGTCTTCGGCAAGTTCGACATTGCGGAGCTGGAGGCGGCGTTCCGCGGCGACACGGTGGGCGCAGCGCGCTAGTCCGCCGCCCCGCCGACGGGCCGCAGCGCGGGAATCAAGTCGTCGATCTGCCGCACGCACTCGGCGGCGCCTGCCGCGCGCAGCTCGTCGGGCGTGACCGCCGAGCCGGCGAGCACCGCGATCGGCGTCATGCCGGCTGCCGCCGCGGCTCGCATGTCCCAGGTGCTGTCGCCCACGCACCAGCAGCCATCGGCCGGCACGCCGAGCTCGCGCGCCGCGGCGAACAGCAGGTCCGGCTCCGGCTTGGCCCGGGTCACGGCGCTGCCGTCCACGATGCGGGGCTCGGCGGGCCGACCGAGCGCCTCCACCGAGCGGCCAACCTGGCCGCGACGGCTGGACGTCGCGATCGCCCACGGAACGCCCTGCGCCTCCACCGCGTCGAGGAAGCCGCCGACCCCGGGCAGCGGCTGCGGGTCGACGTTCAGGTCTGAGTAGATCTCGCCGGCCCGCCGGTCGATGGCCTCGGCCAGCTCGTCGTCGACGCCGCGGTCGGCCCTGCCGCCGATCTCCCGCGCCAGGTGCTTGCCGTCGGAGCCGATGAGGGCGGCGACGTCACCGCGCTCCGCGGGGATTCCGAATTCGGCAAAGGTGTGCAGCCACGCCTCGATGCGCGTCCCGACGGTGTCGACCAGCGTGCCGTCCAGGTCGAGCAGGATCGCACGGGGACGGATCAGGCTTGCCATCCGCTCAGTATGGCGTCCGGCCGACGGGCCCCATCGGCTCAGGGCAGGCGCTCCAGGGTGATGACGGGGATCACGCGATCCGTCTTCTTGGGGTACTCGCGAAACTCCGGGCGCTGCTCGGCGTGCTGCTCCCAGAGGCGGTTGCGCTCCTCACCGCCCGTCACGGTGGCCCGCGCCTGGAACCTCTCGCCCTCGGTTTCGACCGTCACCACCGGGTGGGCCAGGAGGTTGTGGTACCACTGCGGATTCGTAGGGGCGCCGCTCTTCGAGGCGGCGATGACGTACCGCTCGCCGTCGCGGGTGAACGTGACCAGCGCCTCGCGCAGCTGGCCCGTCCGCGCCCCGGTGGTGGTGAGGATCATCAGCGGGCGTCCCGCCATCGGCCCCGACGTCGGACGTCCATGGTCGCGGATGTCCTGCTTCATGTTCCTGGTGAACGCTTCGTAATCCATAGTGCCGATTGTTGCACAGGCAATTAGTTAGCCTCAACGGGCGCCCCGGCCGCCGGCGTCGTAGACTCGGGGCCGATGACGACCTCCGGCCACCGACGCGAGCTCCCCGGCGAGGCGGAGCTGTGGCGCCGGCTGCATGACACCGTGGCGCGGATCACCCCCGACATGGCCGAGGAGCCGGGCTACTTCGAGGAGGGGTGGACCGCCAAGGACGCCGTCGCCCATATCGGCACCTGGATGGCGGAGGGTGCCCAGGTCCTGCGGCAGATCGCGGCAGGCACCTACGTCGAGGGTGAGCTGGACATCGACGCCGCCAACGAGCGCTACCTGAAGGCGATGCACGACGTGCCCTGGGAGACGGTCCACGTCCAGCTCGCCTCCGCCCGCAGCCAGCTGCTCCGCGCCTGGCACGAGCTGCCCGAGCTCACCCCGGCAGCCGAGTTCTGGGTGCACAAGGCGGGGCCGGACCACGTCATGGAGCACCTGCCTCGCCTGGAGCAATGGGTGGGGGAACTTTCGGCTCAGCCGGCCACCCGCCAAGCGTAGGGTCGCCGTTGGCACGCAGCCTGCCGTAGGATTAGGCGAATCGAAGAACCTGGTGGCTGCGAAAGCCGACTCCTCGGGGCCCTGCGCCCCGACCAAGCGCGGCCGGTCCACCTCCAACAGCGCCGCACCCGAGCGCGCGTAGCAGAGGAGACCCAGTAGCCGATGACCACCGTCACTGCCGCCCCGCGAGCCCTTGGCCGCTCCGTGCGGGCCAACCTCCCCGTCGCCGAGCTCTACGAGCGCGCCGTCCGCGAGGATGAAGGGATCATCGCCGCCGATGGCGCCCTGGCCGTTCGCACCGGCAACCACACCGGACGTTCCCCCAAGGACAAGTTCGTGGTGTTCGAGCCCGCCACCGAGAAGACGGTCTGGTGGGGGGACGTCAACCATCCGATCAGCGAGGAGCACTACGACCGCCTCCGGAACCGGCTGGTCGACTACCTGACCGAGCGCGACGTCTACGCGCAGGATCTCTTCATCGGCGCCGATCCCGCCCACCGGCGTTCGCTGCGGGTCTACACCGAGACCGCGTGGGCCAGCATCTTCGCCCGCAACCTGTTCCGTCGACCGACCGCCAAGGAGCTGGGCGCCTTCAAGCCGAACTTCACGATCATCAACGTGCCCAGCTTCAGCGCCGATCCGGATACGGAGGGCGTCCGCAGCGAGACCGCCATCCTGCTGCACCTGAAGCGGATGGAGATCATCATCGTCGGGACGAAGTACGCCGGCGAGATCAAAAAGTCGGCCTTCACGGTCATGAACTACCTCATGCCGGAGGAGGGTGTGCTGCCGATGCACTCGGCGGCCAACGTCGGCCAGGACGGCGACGCGGCAATCTTCTTCGGCCTCTCTGGCACCGGCAAGACGACGCTCTCCGCCGATCCGCAGCGCACCCTCATCGGCGACGACGAGCATGGCTGGGGTCCGGACGGCGTCTTCAATTTCGAGGGCGGCTGCTACGCCAAGACCATCAAGCTGAGCCCGATGTACGAGCCCGACATCTTCGCCACCACGAAGCGCTTCGGCACGATCCTGGAGAACGTCGACCTTGATCCGCAGACCCGCGAGCTGGACCTCGACAGCGACCGGATCACCGAGAACACGCGCGCGGCCTATCCGCTGCACTTCATCGGCAACGCCTCGGAGACGGGCATGGCGCCGCAGCCCCGCAACGTGATCTTCCTGACGGCCGATGCCTTCGGCGTCCTACCGCCGATCTCGCGCCTCAGCCGTGAGCAGGCCGAGTACCACTTCATCTCCGGCTACACCGCCAAGCTGGCTGGGACGGAGGTGGGCGTCCGGGAGCCGAAGGCCACCTTCTCGGCGGGCTTTGGGGCGCCGTTCCTGCCCCGCCACCCGCAGGAGTACGCCACCATGCTTGGGGAGCGGCTGGACGCGCACGATGTGCCGGTCTGGCTGGTGAACACCGGCTGGACGGGCGGGCCCTACGGCGTGGGTGAGCGGATGAACATCAACCACACCCGCTCGATGGTCCGCGCCGCCCTCGCCGGGCAGCTCGACGACGTCCCCATGGTCCGCGACCCGAACTTCGACCTGATGGTGCCGACTGCCTGCCCTGACGTGCCGGCGGAGGTGCTCCAGCCGCGCGAGACGTGGGCGGACAAGGAGGCCTACGACCGCCAGGCGGCGAAGCTCAAGGCGATGTTCGAGGAGAACTACCAGAGCTACCAGGCCGGCGACACCGGGGATGAGACCACCGCCGGCTAGAAGTCGCGGCGCCCCGCGAACGACTGGATCACGCCGGGTCGCGTCAGCTGGTAGATCGCCAGCCGTTCGCCTGACGGCGTCTCGAACGAGCAGACCGGTCCCTGCGGAATCTCGAGGCGCGTGCCGGTCCGCCAGCCGCGGCTGCGGAGAGCCCTCACGGTCGCGTCCAGGTCATCCACCCGGAAGACCAGGATCGGTCGCTCGCCGTCGAGGTGGTCCGCCAGCAGGAGGTGGGGCGGCACGCTGCCGAGCTCGAGCATGGCAACGCGGGCCCCCATCCCGTCGATGGCGAACACGACGCGCGCGCCGAGCGTCTCCTCCAGGTAGCGCACCTCCGCGGCGACGTCGGCGCAGGGGCTGTAGATGTAGTCCAGCTGGTCGAACATGGCGCGCGGCCATCCTGCGCCGCGCAGCGCCCGGCGGACAATAGGCGGCATGACCGAACCCTTCGTGCCGGTCCCCGCGCCCGGTGAGCAGTGGATCGTGGGTGCCGTCATCCATGACGGCACCGGCCGCATCTTCTTCCAGCGGCGCAGCGAGTCGCGCAGCCTCTTCCCGGGCGCGTGGGACCTGGTCGGCGGGCACCTGGAGCCGGGCGAAGGCGTCATGGAGTGCCTCGCCCGCGAGATCGCGGAGGAGACCGGCTGGCAGCTGGCGAGGGTGGTGAGCCACCTCGGGACGCTGGAGTGGACCGGGAACGACGGTGCGCATCGGCACGAGATCGACTACCTCGTCGAGGTCAGCGGCGACCTGGGGCGGCCGAGCCTGGAGCAGGGTCTGCACCTGGATCCACGCTGGGTCGACCGCGACGAGGCGCTCGCCCTGCTGGACGGGGGGCATGCGAGCGACGCGATCCTGCGCACCGTCGTCGAGGCGGCCTTCAGCGTGGTGCGGTCGGGCTGATGGGTTTCTCCATCGCCACGCAGGCGATGACCTGGCCGTCCGGCATGCGCACGTCCGCCTCGCCGGTCGGGACGAACCCGTAGGACGCGTACAGGGGCTGGCCCGGCAGGGTGGCCATCAGCGCCAGGGTGCTGAAGCCCTCGGCCCGAGCCGCATCCTCGCAGAGGACCAGGATCCGGCGGCCCAGCCCACGCCGCGTCCAGTCGCTTCGCACGAACATGGCTCGGACCCGTGCCGGCTCCCGAGCCGGATCGAGCAGCCGGGCGTCGCCCGCACCTTCCCCCGAGCCGGAGTACAGCTTGTCGCGACGGCTCCAGCCTCCACACGCGACCAGCTCGCCCTCCACGTCGGCCACGAAGTACGTCCCGTCGGCAATCAATGCCCGGTCGACGGCAGCGATGAACTGGACGGCGCTGCTGGTCTGCGCCGCGTCGTAGTAGGCGGGAAACAGGTCCCGCGTCGACGCCTTCATGAGCGCGTCGATGGCTTCGGCTTCGTTCAGCCTCGCCAAACGCAGATTCGGTCCGGTCACGCCCTGGCGATTATGAGAATCCTCTGAAACATTTTGGTGTGCGCATTGCACGAGATGAGCATGAAGATGCGCCGTTCCTCTCTCGCCGTCGGTGCGATGCTCGTGCTCGCCGCGTGCAGCACGTCCACGCCAAGCGCTTCCAGCCTCGCCACCCCATCGGCCTCCACGCCAACCGCCAGCGCCTCGGCCGCTGCAAGCGCGTCGGCGACACCATTCCCGGCAGCCTACGATGAGGGTGCGCCCTACGCGCCGACCCTCGATCCCGCCACGTTCGTCGCCACCGTCGACAACCCGTACTTCCCGCTCGTGCCCGGCACGCGCTGGACGATGAAGTCGCACGGCGCCGAAGGGGGTGAGACCACGATCACGCTGGTCACCCACCGGACCAAGACGATCATGGGCATCCCGTGCACGGTGGTTCGCGACGAGGTGGACAAGAACGGCGAGCTGAAAGAGCTCACCTTCGACTGGTACGCGCAGGATGCCGAGGGGAACGTCTGGTACATGGGCGAGCAGACGGCCGAGTACCAGAACGGCAAGGTCTCGACCCGTGCGGGATCGTGGGAGGCAGGCGTGGACGGCGCCGAGCCGGGGATCATCATGCCGGCCGACCCGATCGTGGACCTGACCTATCGCCAGGAGTACCTGGCGGGTGAGGCGGAGGACCTGGCCAAGGTGGTCGACACCTCGTCGCATGCCGATACCCCCTTCCGCGCCTTCGACGACGTGTGGGTCACCGAGGACTGGACGCCGCTCGAGCCGAAGGTCGTCGAGCGCAAGTTCTACGCACGGGGGGTGGGGCTGGTCATGGAGCAGCTCGTCAAGGGGGGCAGCGGAACCAACCAGCTGACCGACTACACGTCGCCCGGTTGACGGGACTTCCTACCATTGGCCGCGAGCCTGGGGGGGAATGGTGCGGAGTGGAGGAGTCCCGAGCATGACTGCGACCAGCGTCCCTGCCGACTCGTCGTCCAGCCTCGAGCGCAACGCCATCGGCCTGCCCGAGGTCCTCTTCCAGTCGATCACCCACATGGCGCCGGCCGTGGCCACTGCGCTGTCGATCGGCGCGGCCACGGGCTTTGCCGGTGGCATCACGCCGCTGGCGGTGGTGTTCGCCATGGTGGCGGTCCTGTTCACCGCGTACTCGATCTCGCAGCTCGCCCTGCACCTGCCGTCGGCGGGCGGCATGTACACCTACGTGGCGCGTGGGCTCGGGCCGTTCTTCGGCTGGCTCATGGCCTGGGCCTTCGCCCTCGCCGAGCCGCTGGTCGCGCCGATCCTGCTGGCGGCCTTCGGCCTCTACGGCGGGATCTTCCTGTCGACCTACCTGGGCATCGGCGGCGACTTCCAGTACCTGTGGATCGTCCTGGCCGTGCTCTGCGGCCTCCTGCTGTGGTGGCTGGTGTACAGCGGCATCCAGCTCTCGACCCGGACCGGCCTGGTGCTCGGCCTGATCGAGATCGGCATCTTCGTCTTCATCTCGGCGCTGCTGATCGTCAACGCCGGATCCCGCAACACGCTCAACGTCTTCATCCCGGGCAGCGAGGGCGTGAAGCCGGCCTTCCAGGGCATGATCTTCGCGCTGCTGGCGTTCATCGGCTTCGAGGCGGCCGCGCCGCTGGGGGAGGAGACCCGGGAGCCGCGCCGCACCATCCCACGCGCGGTGATGTGGTCGGCCATCGTGGTCGGCGCCTTCTACGTCTTCAACTACTACGCCGCCACGGTCTTCTTCGGGCCCGATCGCATGGCCGCGGAGTTCTACACCTTCAACAACGGCGACCCGTGGGGCTACATGGGCGAGCAGGTGCTCGGCACGCTGGGCGGCATCCTGGTCGTGTTCGCCATCATCAACAGCTCGTTCGCCAACGCCAACTCGGGTGCCATCGCCGCGACCCGCTCCATCTTCTCGATGGGCCGGGCCGGGCTGCTGCCGCGCTGGTTCGCCGCGATCCACCCGACCAACCGCACCCCGCGCAACGCCATCCACTTCCAGGCCATCGTGGCGATCGTGGTGGCGGTGGCCGGTGGCCTGATCCTGGCCGATGACCCCAATCCGGGCCTGGGGCCGATCAACATCTACGTCTTCATCGGCACCATGCTGGGCCTGCTGTTCGCCGGCATGTACATCGCGGTGAACCTGGCGGTCATCGGCTTCTACTGGCGCGAGCGGCGCGACGAGTTCAACGTCATCAAGCACCTGCTGGTCCCGATTCTCGGCGTGGTGGCCATGATCCCGGCGCTGCTGTCGGTGATCGGCGGCCTGACGATCCCCATCCTGGACGTCGAGCTTCCGCCCTACGAGAGCTCGCTGCGCTTCACCGCGCCGATCGTCGGCGCCTGGATGCTCATTGGCATCGTGATCTTCGTGGTGCTGTGGATGACGAACCGCGACGCGCTGCGGCGGATGGGCGAGGTGTACGGCGGGGAGATCGAATAGCGGAATGCCAGGCCGCCGGAGGGCGCTGCCCTCCCCGGCGGCTGGCTAGGCGAAGACCGACAGCGGGAAGAACATCGTGACGATGAAGTTCGGCACGTCCACGATCTCGCTGATCTTCAGGTCGCCGGCCACGCTGCAGAGCATGTAGGCATCCACCGCGGCCAGGCCGTGCTCGCGGCCCAGGTACTCGATCATGCGCCGCGCCGCGTCCCGGGCGGCCGTCATCAGGTCCGGTCCCACGCCGTCGGTCGCATACCACGGCCCGGTGTTCGTGCTCTGGGCCAGCGGGCCGGCGGTCAGGAACTGGGGTGCCGGGACGTGCAGGTCCTTGCGCACGGTGAGGCGCAGCTGGACGCGCATCGGCGTCTCGATGGCCGTCCCGCAGATCTCGCCGTCGCCCTGGGCGGCGTGGCCGTCGCCCAGCGAGAAGCGGCCGCCGGGGGCGAAGACCGGCAGGAACAGCTTCGTGCCCCGGGTGAGGTGGCGGGTATCCATGTTGCCGCCGTAGACGTCGGGCGGAATCGTGGAGTGGGCGCCCTCGGTGGGCGGCGCCACGCCCAGCTCGCCGCAGAACGGGGCCAGCGGGATGCGGACGCCGGGCAGGATCTCGCCGTGGTGTCCATCCAGGCGCGTGATGCGCAGGGCAGGGTCGGTGAAGTCGTCGGCCAGCAGCCCGAAGCCGGGGATGCTCGCCGTCCAGCCCCAGTCGCCGGGCTGGAAGTCCAGCAGCTCGATCTCCAGCGAGTCGCCCGGCTCGGCGCCCTCGACGGCGATGGGGCCATTGACCTGGTCGACCTGGCTGAAGTCCATCTTCGCCACGTCATCAACGGTGGAGCTCGCGTTGAGCTGGCCGTTGCCGGCATCGTTGGCGTCGAACTCGACGATATCACCGCTGGCGACGGTGGCAATCGGCTCGATGGAGCGATCCCAGGCCAGGTGATACTGCTCCGGCTTGATATGGACGCTCGGGGCGATGGTGCTCATGGCCGCATGGTAGGCCTAGAGCTGTCCGCTGACGAGATGTCCACCCACCAGCGTCGCATCCACGGTGGCCTCCCCCAGCGGACCCGCATCGGCCGCCCTGATGTCGCGGTCGAGGATGACGAGGTCCGCCTGCTTGCCGACCTCGATGGAGCCGGTCTCGCCTTCGACGTGGTTGACGTAGGCGGAGCCGATGGTGAACGCGGCCAGCGCCTCGTCCAGGCGCAGCCGCTCTTCGGGGAACAGCGCTTCGCCTCCGCGCTGCTCGACGTCGGTGCGCGTCAGCGCCACCTCCATCTCGAGCAGCGGATTCGGGGTGGTGACCGGCCAGTCGCTGCCCGCCGCCAGGCGCGCGCCGGCGTCGAGCATGGAGCGGAAGGCGAACTGCCACCGGGCACGCGCGGGACCAAGCACCGGGAGTCGAAGGTCGCGCATCTGGGCCTCGACGGTCGCCCAGAACGGCTGCATGTTGGCCACCGCTCCGAGCTCGGCGAAGCGCGGCAGGTCCTGCGGGTGGATCAGCTCGATGTGCGCCAGGTGGGGCCGATGCGGACTCGGGCCGTTTGCCTGCCGCGCGGCCTGCAGCGCATCCAGCGCCAGCCGGATCGCCCCGTCGCCGATGGCGTGGAAGTGGCACTGGAAGCCGGCGGCATCCAGGGCGGCGACCGCCTCTAGCAGCAGCTGCGGCTCGACCATCGGGATCCCGCGGTCGTGACCCGCCGAGCCACCGGCCTCGAGGTAGGGCTCGACCAGCAGGGCGGTGCGGTTCTCGATGATGCCGTCGACGAAGAGCTTCACGCTGCGGGCGTCCAGCCCGGCCGCCGCCGCTGCCTGTCGCCGTTCGACGAGCTCGGGAATCTGCTCAACGCCGCGCTTGTTGTCCCACAGCAGCGCGAGACGCACCCGCGCGGTGAGCGATCCGTCCACCAGCGCCGCGGCGTACGCCGCCTGGTCCTCGGGCCGCACGATCGCGTCCTGCCAGCCGGTGATCCCCAGCGAATGGAGGTGGCGCTGTCCCTCCAGCAGCCCCGCCAGCCGCTCCGCTGCCTCGACGGGCGGCACGTGCCGCTCGACCAGGTCGATCGCGCCTTCCTGGAGCATGCCGCTCGGCGTGCCGTCGGCACCCCGTTCGATCCGACCGTCCGCCGGATCCGGTGTGTCGGCCGTGATTCCCGCCGCCGCGAGCGCCCGCGAATTCACCCATGCCCCGTGGCCGTCGCGGTTGCTGAGCATCGCCGGTCGGTCCGGCACCAGCCGGTCCAGCGCCTCGCGACGCGGCAGTCCGCCCGGGAAGTCGGCCAGGGACCAGCCGCCACCGGTGATCCAGGCGCGCTCCGGGTGGGCGGCAGCGTAGGCGGCGATGGCGGCGTGGTAGGCATCGGCGCCGGCGAGGTCATGCAGGTCACACAGCCGGCGTGAGAGCCCACCCTCCAGCGGATGCACGTGCGCGTCGATGAAGCCGGGCAGCAGGCTCCGCCCGCCGAGGTCCCTGATTTCTGTCGCCCATCCGGCCAGCTGGCGGACCTCCTCGTTGGAGCCGATGGCCGCGATGCGACCCCCGGACAGCGCGATGGCCGGGGGCCGTGCTGCGGCTCCGACGCGGGGCACCTCGATGGCGCCGTTGACGAGGACGCGCTCGGGAGCCGATGCCACAGCCGCACGGTAACAGGGCACGGGGTAGGATGCCCGCCACCGCGCCGAGCAGGCTCAGTCCGGATGTTGGAGCCACGCGATCCCGAGGTCAGCGTCGAGACCACGCAGGGCGATCGCCCGCGGGCCTCGGCCGGGGATCGCCTCCTGATCGGGCTGGCCGTGCTCGCGCTGGCGGGCGGCGCGCTCATTGCCCTCAGCAAGATCCTCCCCAGCCCAGAGGCGGTTGCGTCCGCGAGCCCGAGAACCAGCGCCTCGCCGAGCGTCGCCGTATCCCCGAGCGATGGCGCGCTGCCGCTGCGCACGCTGCGGCTCTCCGGCGACTCGCCACCGGTCGCCGCACCGGCATTCGGCGGACAGGGGGGATGGGCGCGTGCCCTGCAACGGGTCAGGGTCCTCGAGGGCCGAGGGCGATCCGCGAACGAGGTTGGCGTCCTTCAGCCCGGAGATGCGATGTACGTCGCGCGACACGACGAGCGGCTGGCCTCACGGTGGCTGGAGGTGATCGCTCCGCTGCATGGTTGGATCGATACCGAGACGCCAGGTGGCCCGAGGATTCGGCGCTTTGCGACGCACCGCCTCGACCGGCGCATCGTCCCCGACGCCGTGTTCGCCGGAGCGCGTGGCGAGTTCGTCTTCGGTGGCATGGACAGCTACGCCCTGACGTACGTCCTCGGCGCGACCAGCGGCGGCCAGGCCTGGGAGCGAACCGATCCGCCACGCGGCACCGAGTTCGTGCGCGCCGCGTACGGCCCGCACCGGTGGGTCGCCCTGACGATCAGCAATTTGACGACCGGGATGCGGGCGTGGGCCTGGCAGTCGGACGACGGCCTGGGATGGGCGTCACTCGGCGATCTCTCCAGCCTGATACCGCAGGACGGACTGGGGGACATCGACCTCGCCGGGTCGTCGCGAGGCTACGTCATGAGCCCGTTCCACTCGGGCGGCGGCCGCACCCCGCCCCGCGTGCTGTTCTCCGCCGACGGAGTCACGTGGTCTGAGCGCGCGACGCCCATCGGCCCGGATCGGGTGGTCGCGTCCGAGGTGGGGTTCTACGGCTACTCGACCAACGCCTCCGAACGGCCGGTTGCCGCGTTCTCGCCCGATGGCGACCGGTGGGACGCGGTCGATACGAGCGAGATGGCCGGCCTCATAGGTGTCGCGGCCACCACGGACGGATTCGTGGCGCTGGATCGGGTCGGCGGCCTGGTCCGGGCCTGGACTGCCCGCGTGGAGCAGGGACGCCTCGCCTGGCGGCGCGATCCATTGGCCTCCGAAGCGTTCGCCGGCAGCGTCTTGACGTCGCTCAGTGGTGGGACGGCGGCCATCGCCACGGGCTGGGCGCGTGACAGCGAGACGCCACTGTGGTGGAGCCTGGGTCCGGCCGGATGGCAGCGCCATGAGCTGCCGCCCTCATTCGGCGGACTGCCACGCGTCGCCGCCGCCTCGACCGACGGGTATGTCATCGTCGGGACGGGTGCCGGGAGCCTGCACCAGAACCCGATCCTGTGGAAGTCGACGGGTTCGTCAGAGCTCCAGCCGGAACGCCGGCCGTTCCTGGGCGGTGGGGCGTCGCTCGGCCCGGCATCCTGCGCTCACTACTCCGGCGACCTGCTCGACATGATGATGAACTCGGGATTGGCCTACGCCGAGTGCCGCGGCAACGCACCCATCGCCTTCCGCGGGTATGTCGTCCTCTGCCAGGGATGCGGGCCCGTCACGCCGGCCGAGCCGAACCAGGCGTCCTGGCTCGCGCAGCCCGACCCGCGGCGCACCCTGCGCCTCGCCCCCATCCACACCAGCGACCTCGGTTCGCTGGAGACCGTCCTCGCCCCGGGAATCGCGGTGCGCTCCGCCTGGGCGAACCAATGGGTCAACGTGGTCGGGCATTTCGACGACCCTGCCGCCGAATCGTGCCGGATCGCTCCGGCCACCTTCGACGAGGTCGGCTACCCGGGCCGGGACGAGATCATTCGCGAGTGCCGGGCCAGGTTCGTGGTGACCGAGGTGCGGCTCGATCCGCAGCCATAGCGGCATGCGAAGAGCCCGACGATCGCTCGTCGGGCTCGTCGGTCGCGGGTCGGGCGGCCGTCACGGCCGCACCGGCTCGTGAAAGTCTAGCGGCGCGTGCTGAAACAGTCGCTGCAGTACACCGGCTTTGAGCCGGTGGGGCGGAACGGCACGCGGGCCTGCCCGCCACAGCTGTCGCAGGTGGCAGTGAACATCTCGCGCTGGCCGTAGCCGCCGCCGGAGTAGCTCCCGCCGCCGGCGTAGCTGCCGCCGGAATCGCCGCGGGCCGCCTTGCGGACGGCGCGGCAGGTGGGGCAGCGGCGCGGCTCGCTGAACTGGCGCTCCGCGTAGAACTGCTGATCCTGGGCGCTGTGCGTGAACTGCTGGCCGCAGTCGGCGCACTCCAGGGTCTTATCGGTGAAGGAAGTGGATGCGTACAAGGAAAAACTCCTGCTCGAGCGGCCTTGGGCGAACCCGTCTCGCCGAAAAAGCCGTGAGAAGGAGCCGTGCGGTGCCGCCATATGTGCCCCGGGCGGGGCGTTTGACCCATCGAGGGTACCACAGGGCCGCTCCCATGTGTTTCCCATGGTCGGCAGATACTGTATGGACCATGCACCTGCTCGTTGTTGAGGACGACCCGCGCCTCGGCCGTCTGCTGGTCCGCATGCTGTCCGACGAGCGCCACCTCGTGGAGCTGACCGCATCGGGCCAGGAGGCGCTGGAGATCGCCGAGGCGGGGAGCGGGATCGATGCGATGATCCTGGACATCGGCCTGCCGGACCTGCCCGGGACCGATGTGGCCCGGCGCCTGCGCTCCGGCGGCTCGGGGCTGCCGATTCTGATGCTGACCGCCCGGGACGCCGTCGAGGACCGGGTCAGGGGGCTGGACGCCGGAGCCGATGACTACCTGGTCAAGCCCTTCGCTTTCGCCGAGCTGTCCGCCCGGCTGCGGGCGCTTGATCGGCGTCGCGCGCGGGAGGCGCGCAACGGGGTCCGGCTCGAAAACGGGCCGATCGCCCTGGACGAAGTGCGGCGCCTGGTGACCGTGGGGGGCGAGCCGGTCGACCTGAGCCCGCGCGAGTTCAGCCTGCTCGAGTGCCTGCTCCGCCATCCCGGCCAGGTGCTCAACCGGGACCAGCTGCTCGATTACGCGTGGCCATACGGCGACATCCTGACCCACAACACGGTCGACACCTACGTCCACTACCTGCGCGACAAGCTTGGCGCGGCCAGCGACCGGATCAGGACGGTGCGCGGCGTCGGCTACCGCATGGCGGAGGCGTGACGGCTCCCAGGACGATGCAGCCCGGGGACGCGCGGCTGCTTCGGCGCGTGCGGTGGCGGCTGGTGCTGTGGAGCGCCGGCTCGACCCTGGTCCTCCTGCTGGTGCTCGGCGGCCTCCTCTACCTATCCGTCCAATCGTCGCTGGCCGCTGCCAGCCAGGGCCAGCTGCAGCAGCAGGCCAATGACGTGAGTCGCTTCCTGCAGCGCCTGCCGCCCGGTGGCCTTCACCAGCCACGCGAGCACGAGCCGGATGACCCGCCCATCGGCTCGCCACAGTTCGGCGGGCCGGGGTCGGGCACCATCACGCTGGTGGTGGACGAGGCCGGCCGCTTCGCCGCTGGCGATCCGCAGGACAGCACCGATCTCCCTGTCGCCGATGGCGTCCAGGCGGCGCTGGCGGGTGCGACCGACGTGCGGCTGGCGACGGTAGGCGGCGACCCGGTCCGCGTCCTCACCCAGCCCGCCGAGGTGCAGGGCGAGCGGGTAGCGGTCCAGGTCATCGCCAATCGCACCGACGAGCAGCGGACACTTACCACACTGCTGCTCGTCCTCGTCTTCGGCGGGCTGGCGGCGCTGGCGCTGGCCGCACTGGTCGGCTTCGTCTACGCCGGCAACGCCCTGGTGCCCATCCGCGAGTCGCTGCGACGCCAACGCGAGTTCGCGGCCGACGCCTCCCACGAGCTGCGGACGCCGCTGACCATCGTCCGCGGCAACGTGGAGCGGTTGCGCCGCGGCCCGGACGCCGAGGCGCTGAACGACATCGAGGCTGAGGTCGACCATCTCACGGGCCTCGTGGAGGACCTGCTGCTGCTGGCGCGCAGCGACTCCGGCGCGGTCGAGCTTCGGCACGATCCCGTGGACCTCGCCGACGTCGCCGGCGAGGCGCTGCAGCGGCTGCGCGGCCTGGCCGATGCGCGCAACGTCCGTCTGAGCCTGGATGCGGCGCCAGCCGGCGTGACCGGTGACGCCGATCGGCTGCGCCAGCTGATCGCGATCCTGGTCGACAACGCCATCCGCCACTCCCCGGTGGGCGGCACTGTCCACGTCGCCATCTCCACCACCGGTCATCCCACGATCCGGGTCGACGACGAGGGCAAGGGCATCGCCCAGGGGGACCTGCCCAACGTGTTCGACCGGTTCTGGCGAGCAGCCGATGCCCCGTCCGGTGGCACCGGCCTGGGCCTGGCGATCGCCGCCTGGATCGCCGAGCACCACGGCGGCGCCATCCGTGCCCTCAACCGGGCCGAGGGTGGCGCCCGCTTCGAGGTGCAGCTGCCGCCGGCCAGGGCCTGAGCGCAGCGGGGCACGAAAACGGGCGCCACCCGGAGGTGGCGCCCGCGTGGCCGGAGTTCGTCAGGACGAGCTCGAGCTGTCGCTCGATCCGCTGCCGGAGCTCGACCCGTTGCTCGAGCGGTCGGGGCAGACATGATCGCCGGTCGACCCCGAGCCCGATCCGCTGCCATCATCGCTGGCCGTTGGTGCGCCGCTGCTGCTCGGCTGCGGGCTGGCGGCCAGGACGCCCATCGCGCCGACGCCGGTGAGCACGCCGGCGATGGCCAGGCCCGCGATCAACGTGCGCGGGCCGGACGGCCTGCGCGGCGGCGGCTGCTCTGTGGGCGCCATCGGCTCCAGGGGTTCATTCGAGTCCATGGGAACTCTCCTCGTATCTGGCTGGGCGGTGCGTTTCGACGTACCGACTCTCGCCCCGACGGCTGGGAGGGTCCTGAGAGCGAGGGGCGGAATTCAGCCGGGAGTGGCCGTGGCCGCCGCGCCGGCGGGGACCGCCTCCGTTGCCGGCGCACCGGATCGGCAGCGCTCGAGCGCGGCGGCCGCCACCTCCAGCTGCTGCGCGTCCGGCTCCGCGGTCGTCAGCCGCTGGGTGAAGAGCCCGAAGCGGTTCAGGGCGAAGCCCAGCCCGCGCCGGCGCGAGCCCCAGCGCAGGAGCTCGTACGCAATGGCAGCGGTGACTGGCACGAAGCCGATGCGCAGCGCCAGGTCGGGCAGCGGTCCAAGGCGCGGGACGGCGGCCAGCAACAGAGTGTCGACCGCGGCCAGGATCACCAGGAAACCGGTGCCGCACCGCGGGTGGGCGGGGCTGAAGCGCGAAAGGTTGGCCGGGATCAGCGGCAGGCCCGCCTCGGCGCAGGCGATGGCCATGTGCTCGGCGCCGTGGTAGCTGAAGATGCGCCGATAGCGCGGCATCCGCGTCACGCCCACCACGTACAGCGCCAGGAACGCGCCCTTCACCAGCCCCTCCGACAGCCGCTGGCCGAGCGTCGGCTCGATGGCCGGCTCACGCCCGGTGAGCAGCAGCGGCAGAGCCGAGAAGACGAACAGCCCAATGACCACCGAGACCGCCACCAGGGCGATCGTGGTCAGCACGGACATCGGACGGATCTCGCCCGTGTCGGCGAGCATCGAGGAGTCGCTCAGGGCACGCATCCCAAGGCGCAGCTGAACCCCCAGCGCGTGCAGCCCGCGGAAGAACGGCGCGCGCCACAGGCCGTGCGGAGGGCTCAGCTCACCGTGGTAGGCCCGGATCTCACCGGTGGGCGTGCGCAGGGCGACGGCCCAGCGTTGGCCGCTCCGGATCAGGACACCCTCGACCAGGGCCTGTCCACCGTAGGTTGGGGCCGCCTGGCTCGTCACGGCTGCTCGGGATCCCCCTGCTCGGCTGCGACGCACCCTGCGCCGCCTGGTCGATGCTGCCACCGCCCTCCGGGTTCGCCCATGGCCGATTCGGGCCATGCCGCGTGACCCACGGTGGTGTCGCGTACGGTAGCAGCCGCCGGCACTGAAGCGTCGCGTATCGTGCGCCGATGCTCGACGCGCTGGGCGCCGGCGTGCTGGGTGCGCGGTCCTCTTCGGCGTTCAGGCCCTCATCGCTTGATCAGAATAGAACAGGCGTTCTATCATGCCCGGATGCGTCCCGAATATGCCGAGGAAGCCTGCCGTACGGCCCTCAGCCGCGTGAGCGGCATGCCGTTCCGGTGGTCGCTGAACCCGTATACCGGCTGCGCCCACCAGTGCACCTTCTGCTACGTGCGCGGCTTCGAGCGGCGGGCGGGCCGTCCGTCGGATGACCGGTACGGCGCGCGCATCCGCGTCAAGACGAACCTTGTCGAGGTGCTGCGTCGAGAGCTCGCGCGCAAGAGCTGGCAGCGCGAGGAGGTCGCGTTCGGCACGGCCACCGACCCATACCAGCCGGCGGAAGGCCGCTACCGCCTTACCCGCGGTGCGATTGCCGCATTGGCCGAGGCCCGCACGCCGTTCGGCCTCATCACCCGTGGGCCGCTGATCGTCCGCGACCTCGACGTGCTGCAGCAGGCGTCCGCGGCCGTCGAGGGCGTGACCGTGAACATCTCGATCCCGACCCTCGACGACGACGTCTGGCGGACCACCGAGCCGGGCACCGCGCATCCACGCCAGCGGCTGCGCGCGCTGCGGGTCCTGGCCGACGCCGGCATCCGCGCCGGCGTCGGCATGGCGCCCATCCTGCCTGGCCTCTCCGACGATCCCGCCAGGCTGCGGGACGTCGTGCTCGCCGCCCGCGAGGCCGGCGCGAGCCACCTGTGGTGGAACGTGGTCAACCTTCGGCCCGGCACGCGCGAGCACTTCCTGGAGCACCTCGCTCGCGACTGGCCGGAGGAGGTCGACCGCTACCACCGTCTCTTCGCCGGCCGCGCCTACCTC
>DATBJR010000119.1:0-3039 GCA_036556325.1 Candidatus Limnocylindria bacterium
GCGCTGCCATCCGCGTCGCCTGCCCGCCATGGCGAAGGCGACCTGCGCGTCGAACCCCGTGCCGCCGGCCGCATGGAAATGGCGGCGGCGGCCGCTGCAGGTGGCCACACCCAGGTCCAGCGGCCGCGTTCGTTCGCCGAGGGCCACCGGCAACGCGTCCAGCGCGGCCAGCGGCAGTCCGAGGCTGCGGGCCAGGTCGTTGCCGCTCCCCGCCGGCACGACCCCAAGCATGGGCGGCGGGACGCCGGGCGCAGATCCGCCCATCAGGCCGTTGATGATCTCATTGACCGTCCCGTCGCCACCCACCGCGATGACGCGGTCGTGGCCGAGGTCCGCGGCGGCGGCCGCCAACCGCTCACCGTGCCCCGGCTCGCGCGTCTCCAGCACGGTCGCTTCGATGTCGGTTCCCCGCAGCGCCGCCCGGATGCGTGGCTCCAGCTCGTGGGCGCGGCCCATCCCCGCTGCGGGATTGACGATGACCAGCGGAGCTCGGGGTGCTGCCACGTGCGCGATTCTGCGCGACGCGTCAACCGCTCAGGAGACCGAAACCTCGATCGTGTGATGGCCGCGCGCCCCGTCGGGTGGCGGCCGGGTGATCTGGTCGGTCTGCACCGCGCCGGTGCCGTCGGTGGCGCGAACGGACAGCGTGTGGCTGCCCGGCATCGCGTCCCATCGGTACAGCCACTGCACCCAGGTCGCGTCGGAGATGGGTACTGAGAGCTCCGCGGCCGCCCAGGCGCCGCCGTCGACCTGCACCTCGACCCGCTCGACGCCGCGGTCCGGTGCCCAGGCGACGCCCGCCACCGCCTGGCTGCCGGCAGCGAGGTTCGCACCCGAGCGCGGGACGTCGATCCGCGACTGGGTCAGGATCGGCGCCTCCTTGGCCCAGCCCAGCGGAATCCAGTAGGCGTCGAACGCCTCGAGCGTGGTGAGGCGGATGTGGGTGAGCCACTTGGTGGCCGAGACGTATCCGTACAGGCCGGGCACGATCAGCCGCGCCGGAAAGCCGTGCTCCGCCGGCAGCGGAGACCCGTTCATGGCGACGGCCACCATGGCCTGCCGGTCCGGCGGGTCCAGCCAGGCGGTCGGAAAGCCGCAGGTCCAGCCGTCGAACGACTCTCCCACCACCTGCGTGGCGCCCGGCTGGACCCCAGCGCGATCGAGCAGCTCCCGGAGGTGGACGCCGCGCCACAGGGTATTGCCGACGAGGTTGCCCCCGACCTCGTTGCTGACGCAGGCGATGGTCACGTACTGCTCGAACATCGGCATCGCCAGGAGCTGCGCGTACGTGAGCGTGAACGGCCGGTCCACCATGCCCTCGATCGACAGCGTCCAGCTGGCGGCGTCCAGCCGCGGGACGAGCAGGCTGGTGTCGATCCGGTAGAAGTCATCGTTGGGCACCACCAGCGGCGTGATGCCGTCAACCTGCAGCTCGGCCCCCTTCGGCAGTGGCGGCGCCGTCTCCGCCGGCTGCGGCACGGCCGGTACGTCCGTCGCAGCGGTGGCGCGGCGCTCGAGCAGCACCCGGCCGATGACGCCGGACGTCGCGGCGGCTCCCGCCAGCGCCACCGTCGTGCCCAGGAAGCGGCGCCGGTCGAAGTCCAGCATGCGCGCCGTCTGCTGCGGTCGCGGCGCGGCCATGCGCAGCAAGCGCGGCAGCAGCCACACCGACAACCCGGTGGCCAGCACCCCGGCGACCGCCGCCAGCAGCGGGTCGAAGAGCGCATCGCGCAGCGCGGCGAACAGCGTCAGCGCGCCGAGAGCCAGGAAGCCGGCACGCCCCCATCCGGGCCGCGCCCGTTCCAGGATCCCGAGCAGCGCCGACAGCGCCAGCGCGCCCACGGCGACCACGACGCTGAGTACAGCCTTGTCGCTGGTGTTGAAGAGATCCACCACGAACTGCTTGGCGCCCGGCGGCTGCAGGCTGATGAGCAGCGCGCCGATCGAGAGCACCGGCGATGGGGCGCCGGGCACCAGTCCGGCCAGCAGCTCGGCGACTCCGAGGCCGACCCCGCCGGCCACGAGGCCAGCGGCGGCCGCGGCGAGGCGTGACGGCGATCGGGGGTTCATCGGCTCCATAGTCAACGAGGATTGTGTGACGGGCATGTGTCTCTCGTACGACGCGCGCCGCACCGCGTAGGCTTGGCGCGGTGTCCACTTCGCTCGTGCTCCTGGCTCCCGGCGCATCGGGCAACCCGGGCAGCGTCAAGCCCTACGTCGCGGCGCTGGCCGCCGACGGGTTCGAGGCCCGCGTGATCTCCCTGCCGAAAGGGAAGGCGGAGCGCGCGGTGAGCGCGTACCGCTCTGAGCTGGCTGGCGCGGACGGCGCAATCATCGGCGGCCAATCGTTCGGCGGCCGGGTGGCGTCGCTGCTCGCCGCCGAGGAGCCGCGCGTCGCCGGCCTCGTCCTGCTGTGCTACCCGCTCCATCCGCCCGGACGCGTCGAGCGCTGGCAGGAGCGCACGGCGCATTGGCCGCGGATCAGGTGTCCGGTGCTGCTGCTCTCGGGCGACCGCGACCCGTTTGCCCGCATCCGCCTGCTGCGGGAGGCTGTGGAGCTGCTGCCGCAGGCGGAGCTGCACGTGTATCCCGGCGTGGGGCATGGGCTGCGCCCGGTGCTCGACGACGCCCGCGAGCGGATCCGGGGGCATGTGCAGGCGCTTGCTCGCCCCGTACACTCTGGGCGGTGACCACGGCGGTTGGCGCGTGCCCGGCGTGCGGCACGCAGATCGGGTCCGGCCAGCGGTTCTGCAGGCAGTGCGGGGCCGCGCTCTCGCGCGATGCCCCGACCGAGTTCTCACGCACCGCCACCATCGTGACCTCCGACCTGCAGGGCTCCACCGCGCTCGGCGAACGACTGGATCCCGAGTCGCTGCGCGAGGTGATGACCACCTACATCGACGGGATGCGGTCCGTCTTCGAGCGACACGGCGGCACGATCGAGAAGATCATCGGCGACGCGATCGTGGCGGTGTTCGGCCTGCCGTTCCGGCACGACGACGACCCGTTGCGGGCCGTCGAGGCGGCGGCGGAGTCGCA
>DATBJR010000120.1:0-2092 GCA_036556325.1 Candidatus Limnocylindria bacterium
GTCACCCGGCGCGGCCACGTTGACGGTGATCCAGGCCACCATTGCGCCGATGACGACGGCGGCCAACCCGCCGACTGCCCCGATGATCCCGGCCTCCGCCACCACCATGGCCTGCACCTGCCCGACGGTCATGCCGTGCGAGCGCAGGATGGCGATCTCGCGACGGCGCTCCAGCACGCCGACGGCCAGCGTGTTCACTATTCCCAGCCCGCCGATCAGCACCGCCAGCAACGCCAGCACGTCGAACAGGCCGATGAGCCGATCCAGCGACCGCGCCAGCTCGCTGGCCAGCTGCGGGGCGGTCAGCGCCTCGGCGGAAAGGCTGCTGGCCACGCGCTGCACCTCCGCGCTGAACGTAGCCTCGAGCAGGCTCCCGTCCGGCTGAAGCGCCCAGAGGCTTGCCTGGGTCACGCCGAAGCGGCTGTGGGCATCGGCCAGGGACATCAGGATCGCGCCGTCCGCGGTCCGGGTGGGCAGCGAGTAGGCCACGATGCCGGCCACGCTGAACGGCTGGGCCTCATCGCCCGGCCGCGCCAGCTGGATGGTGTCACCGACCGTGAGGTCATCGCGGGCGGCCGTGGCGTCCGGGAGCAGCACCGCTCCGCCGTTGCGCAGCGCCTGGAAGGCCTGCCGCCGCGTGCCCTCCTGCATGATCAGCGAGCCGGAGTCCTGGAAGGCCGTCGGATCGATCGCGGCGACCGATGCTTCCTGCTGGGTCTCGCCCGTCGCCGCGACCACCGGGAACTCGGCGATGGGCGTGGCGCTCTGCAGGCCCGGGATCTGGGCGAAGGCCGGCCGGATGTTCTCGATCTCGTCGGCCACGCCCAGCCGGATGGCGTGACCGCCCGGCAGGATGGAGTCGACCCAGCGCTCCGCCGTGGCGCGCGCGGAGCCGGACACGATGCCCAGGGCGACGACCGACGCCAGGCCGATGGCCAATGCCCCGACCGTCAGGCCGGTGCGCACCGGATCCCGGCCCAGGTTCGCACGGCCGAGGAACCCCTGGGCGCCGAAGAGGGCCGCGAACGGGCGGCCGATGACGGCGGCGGCCGGCTGCAGCAGCAGCGCCACCATGATTGCGCCTCCGAGCAGGATGGCGACGGCGAGGAGCGCGCCGGGCAGCGAGGCCTGGCCACGCTGCAGGGGGTAGGCGACCGCTCCGATGGCCACTGCCGCGATGGCCAGGCCGGCGAGCCAGGGCAGCCGCCCGCCAAGCGTGCGGCCCGGCAGACGCGATGGCCGCAGGGCATCCAACGGTGACAGCCGCGCCGCCGCCAGCGCGGGCACCAGGGCGCCGGCCAGCGTGACCAGCGCCCCGAGCCCAAAGGCCAGCAGCAGCGCCCCCAGGTTGAACGGCGGCCCGCCGATGAGCAGGGCCCGCGTCGACTCCAGGAAGGCGATCATCAGGTTGGCCAGCAGCAGCCCGGCGGCGACGCCCAGCACGCCGCCGGCCACCGCCAGGAAGATCCCCTGCCGCAGGAAGAGGCTCAGCACCTGGCGCCCGGTGGTCCCGGCCGCACGCAGCAGGCCGATGTCGCGCGTGCGCTCGGCGAGCGTCATGGCCAGCGTGTTGGCGACCAGGAATGCGCCGACCGCCAGGGCGACCAGCCCGAACAGGAAGGCCAGCCCGGCGAAGCCCGCCTGCGCGCGGCCGAGCTGCTGCTCGGCATCCGCCAGGTTTTCGACCACGAATGGCTCGGTCATGGTGCCGTCCAGCGCGGCCAGCACGTCGGCCTCGCGGCCATCCGCCACCTGCAGGTCCACGTAGCGCACCGGGACCGGCACGTCGAAGGCGTCGGCCAGGAAGCCCTGGTTGAGGACCATCACCGACCCCGCGCCCAGCGCGCCGAAGCCGGAGTCACCCAGCAGGCCGACGATGTGGTTGGCCGGCACGCCCTGGCGCCGAGCGTTCAGCAGCAGCTCGTCGCCGATGCCAAAGCCGTTCTCGCGCGCCCAGTCGGCGTTCACCAGCACGCCCGCCGGGTCCTCCGCGTCGAGGAAGTTGCCCGCTTCCAGCTGGTAGGTGCGGATCCGTTCCTCGTCGTCCGGGTTGACCCCGACCAGCAGCATGACGAACGCCCGATCCGGCTCG
>DATBJR010000121.1:0-13454 GCA_036556325.1 Candidatus Limnocylindria bacterium
TGCGCCGCGCGTCCGCCCCGGCGGCGGGCCGACCTCGTCGACGACCCGTTGCGGGCCACTCACCGCCGCATGCCGCTGCCCGGGACGGGCCTACGGCTTGATGAACGGCGCGTCCAGGAAATCCTTCATCCAGTCGTTGGCAATCGAGTCGAGCTCGCCGTTCTCACCCATGGTGGTGATGGCCTGGTCCACGCAATCGGTGAGCGGGCTGTCCAGGTCCAGCACGAAGCTGAAGTGCTCCTTGTCGGCCGGGCCGGACTCGAACTGTCCCACGACTACGCCGTCCTTCATCTCGACGTTGACGATGTAGAAGGCCGTGGCGAGGTCGAAGAGCACGCCGTCCACCTGGCCGGCCTCGAGCGCGGCCTTGGCCGCCGTGTTGTCGTCGTAGACCCGCGGCTCCTTGGCCGGCTTGATCTTGTCCGTGATGTAGGTGAGGCTGGTGGTATTGCCGGCCGCGCCGAGCTGGTACTGCGCGACGTCGGCCACCGTCTTGGCCTTCGACAGCGGCGAGCCGGCGCTGGTCACCAGCGCCTGGTTGCTGAACCAGTAGCCCTCGCTCAGGTCGACCGCCCTGGTGCGCTCCTCGGTGTACGACACCTGCGCCAGGTAGACGTCGAAGTCCTTGGGGCCGGGGGAGATGGCGTTGTTGAACTGCACCGGCACCCACGAGACCTGGTCCTTCGAGTACCCCAGCTCGTCGGCCAGGGCGTAGGCCACGGCGCTCTCGAAGCCGCGACCGTTGGTCGGATCGCCGAACTCCCATGGATCGGTCTTCGGCTCACCCTTCTTGGGCGGATCGAAGTACGGCGGGAAGGCCGGGTTGTCGGTGCCCACCGTGAACGTGCCGGCGGTCTTGGTCGGCATCGTGTCCGGCGTGCACGAAGCAGCCTGACTGGCCGATGCGGATGCGGACGCCACCGGGCTCTGGGCCGTGGAGGGCGTGACGGTGGCGCCGGGCGTGCAGGCCATGAGCAGCACCGCCACGGCGCTGACGACGGAGAGGGTCATGGCTCGGGTCAGATGGCGCATCGATGGACCGCTCCTGGGCGTTCGGCTTCGGAAGACGCGAGTGTAGCGCAGCGGTTTCACGGTGCTGATGCGCAACGGTGGCGCGAGCCCCGCCGCGCGGGCTCAGTCCTCGCGCGAGTGGCCGGGCAGGCTGTCGATGGCCTTGCGGGCCAGGAAGACCGAGCGATACGACTCGGTCGAGGAACTATCGGGACCGCGGAACCGCCACCCGTTCACCTCGGGGGCGTAGAAGATCTCAAATCCATCGTGGTCGTGCTTGGCCGTCGCATCGGGTGGAGCCGCCACGAGGCGGCGCCGGCTGGCTGCGGCGGTGGCCGCCGAGCAGCGGCCGCAACGACCGGCCGTGAGGCCATGGGGACAGGTGCGGCAGGCGGCACACTGCTCGGCCGGAAATCCATGCATGCAGGCTGAGGTCATGTCGGGAACGCCTTCTGGGGCCACCAGCCTACTCCATCGTCGGCCGGGGCGTGCTATAGTTTCGAAAACGCGTTCGATTGGCGCTCCGGTCCGCGCCGCGGTCGATTGACCGCCCCGATCCCGCCCACACCTTCGCCCTGACCGGGCCCCGCCTCGTGCGGGAGGGCCTCGTCAGGAGCAACCCCCTTGTCCTTCTCTACGCTCGGGCTGACGCCCGACCTGCTCCGTGCCGTCGCGGCACAGGGCTATACCGAACCCACCCCGGTGCAACGCCAGGCCATTCCGCTCGTGCTCGCCGGCCGTGACCTGCTGGCCGGCGCCCAGACCGGCACCGGCAAGACGGCCGCCTTCGTGCTGCCGATCCTGCAGCGCCTGGCCGGCAGCCGATTCGGCCCGGGCCATGGTCGTATGCCGATCCGCGTGCTGATCCTGGCGCCGACGCGCGAGCTGGCCATCCAGGTCGAGGAAAGCGTGCGGGTCTACGGCGCGGGCGCGCGTCGCTCGACCGCGATCTTCGGTGGTGTCGGCTTTCCCGGTCAGCTGGCGGCCATTCGCCGCCGGCCGGAGATCGTCGTCGCCACGCCGGGCCGGTTGCTCGACCATGCCCGGCAGCGGACGATCGACCTGAGCCAGGTGGAGGTCCTGGTGCTGGACGAGGCAGACCGGATGCTCGACATGGGGTTCATCCGCGACATCCGGGCCATCCTCGCGCTGCTGCCCGATCAGCGGCAGAACCTCCTCTTCAGCGCCACGTTCTCCACCGACATCCGGCGCCTGGCGGACGAGTTCCTCGATCGCCCCGCATCGGTGCAGGCCACGCCGCGCAATACGCCTACCGACCTCGTCCGGCAGGTGGTCCACCCGGTCGACCGAGTGCGCAAGCGCGAGCTGCTGGCGCACCTGGTTCGCACCCACACCATCGAGCAGGCCCTCGTCTTCACGCGGACCAAGCACGGCGCGAACAAGCTGGCGGAGCAGCTGCGCCGAGACGGGATCGCCACGGCCGCCATCCACGGCAACAAGTCGCAGCCTCAGCGGGTGCGGGCCCTGAATGACTTCAGGGCGAATCGAGTGACGCTCCTCATCGCCACCGAGGTCGCGGCCCGCGGGCTTGACATCGAGCAGCTGCCGCATGTTGTCAACTTCGAGCTGCCAATCGTGCCATCCGACTACGTCCATCGCATCGGGCGGACCGGCCGGGCCGGGCTGCAGGGCGATGCGATCTCGCTCGTCTCCGTCGACGAGGCGCCGCTGCTGCGCGACATCGAACGCCTCCTCGGCGCCCCGATCCGGAGCGAGCTGGTGCCCGGCTTCGAGCCCGATCCCTCGATTCGTGCGGAGCCGATCCGCCAGCGGACGGCCGCAGCCGTCGGCGGGCACGGGACGGGCCGTCGCGCGCGCCGGGCGTGGTCCGGAACCCCGGCCAGCGCAGGGCGCGGCCACGGCCCGCATGGGCGGCGGCCCGACCGGCGTGGTGCGGCACCCGCCGGCCGCGGCACCTGGCACCGGTTGCCTGGCGAGCGCTCCGCGCGATAATCCTCAGGAGACCGTAGCCCCTGGGTGATCGACCTCATGCTGGACCGAGCTCTGTTGGTGACCACCATCGCCGTTCGGGACCTGGCCGCCGCCAGACAGTTCTACGGCACGCAGCTTGGCCTGCCGCTGCTGGAGGAGACGCCGTTCGCCCTGCGGTTCGGGGCCGGTGACGGCTCGCAGGTTTCGGTCCGGCTGGGCCAGCCAAACGTCGGCCAGACCGTCGGGCATTTCGAGGTCGCCGACCTCGACTCCACGATGCGCACGCTCCGCGAGCGCGGGATCGTGTTCGAGGAGTACGACCAGCCGAAGACCACTGCTGGGGTGGCTCAGATCGGCCCGGCGCGCGGCGCGTGGCTCACCGATCCATCGGGGAACGTGATCGGGCTGCGCGAGGGCCCCATCCCCGGGCGATAGCCACGCGACGGCCGGCTCCCCCGACCCGGCCGTCAGCCCAGCGGCTTACATGAGGCCGACGACGTGGCCCTCGGGATCGGCGAACAGGGCGATGGTCGTCTCCGGCGCCACCTCGGTCAGGGGCATCAGGACGCGGCCACCGGCAGCTTCCACCTTCTCGAGCGCTGCCTTTGGATCATCGGCGTGCACGTAGAACGTGACCTGGCCCGCACCGCCGTCCTGGGCGGCGCCGATGCCGGCTGACAGCTCGTCCTGGCGCAGCATGCCGTAGCCTCCCGGGTTGTTGGTGTCCAGGCTCCAGTCGAAGACGTCGCTGTAGAACTTCTGCAGCGCGGGGCCGTCCTTGCCGGTCACCTCGACATGAATGATCTTGTTGCCCATGGTCGGTGCCTTCCTCCGCGTGAGTGGGTGGCGCTCATGCGCCCTACACCCCCACGACGCGTGGACCGGTCGGAGATCGACAACCGGTGGGCCGGCGCTCAGGCCGGCGGGGCCAGGCCAACCAGCTCTGCAGCGCCGAGCCCGTAGCGCGGATCGGCGACGGCATCCCGCCACTGCCGGGTCAGCGAGGGCGGAAGCTGGGCCGCGGGCTGCGTCGCGCACGGAGCGCGGCGAGCCGTGCGCGCCGCTGCTCGTTGCTCGTGTGGCTGCGGAGCGTCCGGATGTGCCGGAGCGACTCCAGGTGGCGGCGCCGAACGGTGGAGATCGACGCCAGATCACTGACGAATGATGCGGTCATGCCCCCCGTAGTGCATACGGCGTGCCGGAACGCGACGTCGGAGTCAGAGGTTCGCGTTGAAGGTGTCGCACTGGTTCGGATCACCTGACTGCCAGCCGGTGGTGAACCACTGCTGGCGCTGCTCCGATGACCCGTGGGTCCACGTCTCCCGGTCGATGCGGCCCTGCGTCTCCTTCTGGATCCGGTCGTCGCCGACGGCCTGTGCCGCGTCGAGCGCCTGGGCGATCTGCTGCTGGCTGATCGGCTCCAGGATCGTCTCCTCGGCGTGGTTGGCCCACACCCCGGCATAGCAGTCGGCCTGCAGCTCGGTTCGGACTGATCGCGAGTTCGCGCCCGTCCCGCCGCTGTTCCGCAGGTCACCCAGCAGATCCTGCACATGGTGACCGTACTCGTGGGCAAGGACGTAGCCCTCGGCCAGCGGTCCGCCCTCCGCCCCGAACCGGGACTTCAGCTCGTCGAAGAAGCCGAGGTCGATGTACACCTGCTTGTCGTTCGGGCAGTAGAACGGACCGACCTCACTGGTGGCCTGGCCGCAGCCGGTTTCCACCGCGCCGGAGAAGAACGTGGTGGGGGCCGGCTGGTAGCCGTCCAGGCGCTGCCCCCAGAACTCCTGGATCGAGTTGACGAAGCCGACGATCCGGCAATCCTCGCGCTGGTTGGCATCCTCGCCGGTCTTGCATTCCTGCTCGAGATCGCTCTGCTGGCCCCCACCGACGGTGACGTTGTTGAGCACGCTCGACACATCTGATGGATTGCCGCCCAGCAGCAGCACCGCCACCAGCAGCACGATGCCGCCCAGCCCCCCTCCCACGGCAAGCCCGCCCCCGCCACGCAGGTCGCGAACCTGCCCTGGATTGAGTCGCGCACCACGGCGGAAGGTCATGTCAGGAGCAATCCTCTACGACTTGGCAAGCTGTTGCATCGGAGCAAGTCGCGCGCCAGTGGGTGGCATGCCCTTCCAGCGCTATCGGTCCTTCTTCAAGCCGGTGGCTGAGCCCGTAGGTCAGCCTGGTGGGGCCGGGCGCGCGCCGGCCCCCTCGGTGAGCAGGGCGGCGAGCTCGCGGGCGTTGGTGGTGCCGTAGTTGGCGTAGCAGTTGTTCATCAGCACGTGGACGTTGCGGGCCACCTCCGCCGCCTGGCGCACGCGCGGCACCCATTCGTCAAGCTCGTCGGTGTCGTACAGGTAGCGGAATCGCTCCACCACCGGGATCTTCCTGGCCTCCCACGTCTCGGTTCGCCGGCCGTGGAAGCGCACCACCGCCAGCTCCGGTGAGGTGACGGCGTAGATCGGCGGCAACGCAGTCCGCGTCTGCGGCTCGTCGACCATCACGAACGGGATCTGGTACTTCTCCAGGAACCGGAGCGTCCGTTCGGCGTTCTTCTCGTTGAACCACGTTCCGCTGCGGAACTCCACGGCCAGCGGCACGTCGCCCAGCCGGCGCCGGGCGTCAACGATCGTGTCCCGTGACTCGTTTGAAGGGTAGAACCAGCGCGGGTATTGCAGGAAAACGGCGCCCAGCTTGCCGGCCGAATACAGCGGCTTGAGCGCATCCAGGAACGTGTCCCAGATGGCGTCGTACAGCTCGGCCGGCAGGTCCTTGCCGTAAATCCGCTTCTTGTCGGCCAGCTCGATGGGGACCTCTTCGCGGATCTCCTTCGGCAGCCGCTTCACCTCCGACGGCTGGCCCGTCATCAGGGCATGCGCCTTGATGTCGAAGGTGAAGTCGCGCGGCGTGCGCTCCAGCCACAGGTCGCCCATCTGGCGCGTCGGCAGGGCGTAGTAGGTGGCGTCGACCTCGACGATCGGGAACTGGTCGGCGTAGTAGCGCAACCGCGCCTCCGCGTTGGTGGCATCCGGTGGATAGAACACGCCGGGCGCCGTCATGGTCGGATCGGTCCAGGACGCGGTGCCGACGCGTACCAGGGCGTCCTTGAGCAGCAGCGGGTGCCGTGGTGCCTCCGCCTGCGCCTCTCCCCGTTGGGCCGATGCGTCCGCGCCGGGATCGTGGTCAACCGCCATGGCGCCAGTGTACGAAGCCAGGCGGCACCGGTCTTGCACCCATCGGCTCCGCATGTGTTTGACATGTGGCTGCATGCAGGCCCACAAGGACATGGGTCCGACCCAGATCCGGTACGAGGACCTCAAGGCCGCGGCCGATGAGAACGGTCGTTCCGTAGCAGAGACGCTGGACATCTGGGAGAAGACGGCCTCGAAGGATCGCGGCGAGCACGCCGAGGAGTACCGGCCGCCGGCCTAGCTCTCTGCCGGGAACGACGCCCGACATTGACGTGCATTCGCTTGCTTCGGCGAGCAGGCAGGCGTTGGGGCTATGCTTGGCCGACTCCGGTTCCGACAGACGAACCGCCCACGCTGGAGGCCGATGATCCCGATGACCGTGCGTGAACGCACCCTGCTCGAGCGCATCGATGCCCTGATCGCCGAGCGTCACCTGCTCAAGCACCCGTTCTACACGAAATGGCGTGAAGGCACGCTCAGCCGCGAGGCGCTGCAGGAATACGCGCGCCAGTACTACGCCTTCGAATCCAGCTTTCCGCGGCTGCTCTCCGCCCTCCACTCACGGACCGATGACGCCGCGGCTCGCCAGCAGATCCTCGACAACCTGTGGGACGAGGAGCACGGCGAGGTCAACCACGCCGAGCTGTGGCTGCGCTTCGGCGAGGGAATCGGCGTGGACCGGACGGACGTGCGTGCGGCCACGCCCAACGAGGGCACAGCACAGCTGCTGACGACCTACTGGTCAGCCGTCACCGAGGCCCCGTTGGCCGCCGGCGTGGCGGCCCTGTACGCCTACGAGGGCCAGGTCCCGGAGGTCGCCACCGAGAAGATCAACGGCTTGCGGGAGCATTACGCGGTCGACGATGTGCGGACCCTCTCCTTCTTCACGGTGCACTCCACGCTCGACCTCGAGCACTCCGGCGCCGAGCGGGAGATGATCGGCTCGCTGGCAACCTCGGAGGCCGATGCGGAGGCTGCCGTCGCAGCCACGAGCGCTGCCCTGGATGCGTGGTGGGGCTTTCTTTCCGCCGTCGACGCCTAGCCCGCCCGATCTGATACCGCCGGCAAGATCAAAGGTCGAAGGAGCTCCGCCGAGGGGCGCCCACGGGATAGCAGGCAACCATGAGCTTCAGTCCGACGGCTCGGGCAATCCGAGAAAGCTCAGCAAGCGCGCCACCTTGTGGGATACCACGCTCGAGATGACTGACTCGGGGCTGGGTGACCTGCGCGGCCCGTGCCACTGCACGCTGGCTGAGCCCCGCCGCCAGCCGCGCCCGGCGGATCTCGGTGCCCACCTTCCGGCCCAGCTCGCGCCCACGCGCATCGGCATCGCCCGTCGATCTCCCATGTCCGGCCAATGCCGCCGATGATGTCTCCGGACCCATGACTGCCCGCTTACCGGGCACGTACCGGCCGTAGGTCAGGGAACGAACACGAACCAGCACAGCTCGTTTCGGATCCACTGATCGTCGAGCACGAGGGCACGAATGGCTACCGGCAGCCGGTCACGCTGCCAGCGGCATTCGCGTAAACCCGCGGCCTCGCGCCCCTCTCCGGGTGCGGCTGCCCGGGCCGCCTTGATGGCGTAGGCGGCGGCGCCGAGCTCGTGCGCGGCGACATGAGCCACGGCGGCGGCCTGGGCCGCGGCATACGCGGCGTGGCGTGGGGCGCCGCGAAGCCCACGGGCGGCGGCGTTGGCGTGGCCTGCGGCGGTTCGGGACGCTGTCATCGTCACCTCCCCACCAGCCCAGGCCCGAGCAAGCTGGATGGCACGCCGCGGGCGCTGGTCACCAGGCCGAGCGCGTTCGAAGAGCGGCAGCACATGCGCGGCGCAATCCGCCGCCCAGATCGCCAGCCGGCGGTGATCCTCATCGGTCAGCGTTCCACCTCGCCGGATGGTGATGAGCCTCGGATCTCGAACCTTGCTGAGGATCACGCCGCGGTGAGCGTGGCGGCCATCTCGTCGAACAGGCCGGTGTGGCGGTCCACGTCCGCCTCCGTCGCCTGCGGCGCGACCAGCGCCATGTTGTGGAACGGCGTGAGCAGCACCCCGCGGTTCAGCGCCCACATATGGGTGAACCGCTGCAGCTCGAAATCGTCCATGGCCGCGGCCTCCGAGCCGTTGCGGGGCCGGTCGGGTCCGAACAGGTATTCGGCTCGGCACCCCAGGCGCGTGACGTGCCAGGGCAGGCCGTGACGCGCGATTGCCTCGGCCACGCCATCGGCCCAGCGCTCGGCCAGGGGAATGCTGCGCGCGTAGGCGTCATCGGTCAGGACCGAGCTGAGGGTGGCGCGCATGGCCGCCAATGACAGGGCGTTGCCCGCCAAGGTGCCGCCGATCCCACCCAGGTCGGCATGCTCCAGCTCGATGTGCTGCGGAATGGCCGCGGCGACCTCGGCCGTGAAGCCATATGCCGCGGCCGGCAGCCCACCGGCGATTGGCTTGCCGATGACCAGCATGTCCGGTTCGAGGGCGTGCGCGGCGGTGTAGCCGCCAGGCCCGGTGCAGATCGTGTGCGTCTCGTCGATGACCAGCAGCGTCCCGGCGTCGCGCGTGAGGCGGCGGAGCGCCTCGTGGAAGCCAGGCTCGGGATGCACGATGCCGATGTTCGTCATCACCGGTTCGGCCAGCACGGCCGCCACCTGGCGGTCGGCCAGGGCCGCGCTGAGCGCGTCCACGTCGTTCCATTCGACGACCCGCGTGGTCAGGGCCGGGTCGACCGGCGGGCCCAGGTTCCCGGTGCGCGCGACCTCGCGACCGTCGCGCAGCGTGACGAAGGACTCGTCGACGGTGCCGTGGTAGCAGTAGTTGAAGACGAGGACCTTGGGGCGCCCGGTCAGCTCGCGCGCCAGACGGAGGCTGAACCGATTGGCGTCGGTCGCGGTCAGCGCGAACTGCCACGACGGCAGGCCGAAGCGCCGCGCCAGCTCCTCCCCGACGAAGGCGGCATCCTCCGTCGGCAGCATCACGGTCAGGCCTCGTCGCATCTGCGCGTCGATCGCCTCCACGGTCGCCGCTGGACCGTGGCCAGTCATGGCGCCGGTGTCGCCAAGGCAGAAGTCCACGTAGTCGTGCCCATCGACGCAGGTGAAGCACCCGCCGCTGGCCTCGGCCACGAACGGTGGGAAGGCGCCGGGCCACTTCGTCATCCAGTTCATCGGCACCCCGCCGAGCAGGGAGCGCTGGGCGCGGGCGAACAGCTCGGCAGACCTGGGATGCGCGTCGGCAAAGCGCTGCCGCTCATCGGCCATCAGGTCCGTGAGGCGGTTTCGATCGATTGATTCCATCGGTTCGGGTGTGCCTTCCGCAGGTTGGCGGGTTGACTGTACGCACCACTTCTTGGTCGGACGGCTCACGGCGTCGCACCATCGCGGCTCATAATGCGCCGCCGGGACGCGTGCAGGACCAAAGACCTAGCCCGCGCCAGCCAACCGACCTACACTGCGCCGGCCGGCAGCCTCACCGCCGAGCTTTCGTTGTAGACCGAGAGGGTACCCATGCGATCAGCCGCCTCACCGCGCCGATTCCTGGCCATTGTCGTCGCAGTCAGCCTGCTGATGACGCTCCTCAGCGGGACAACGCTCGGCCACGGACCGAAGCCGCCCAAACCACCGAAATTCCTGCTGACGGCCGTGGCCACGCCCGGATCGGTCAGCCAGGGCGGCCTGGTTCGCTTCGACGTGTCCTTCAAGAACAATTCGCCCACGAAGCTCGCTCGGCTGTACATGCATGCCGAGACCCCTCATGGCGCCACGCTGGTGCAGGTGCTAAACACCTCGCAGGGAAATTGCTGGGCCGGCCGTGACCTCGACTGCGCCTTTGGCAGCCTCGCCAAGAACCAGACGGTCACCTTCAGCGTCCTGTACCAGGCCCCGTCGGCCGGCTCGTCGATGGCCGTGCGGTTTAACTTCGCGACCCTCTGGTTCCCGTGGTGGTGGTTCCCGCAGTTCGGCGCAACCTCGGTGACCGGCCATGTGGCACTGAATTCGCCGACCTCCAATACGGCCGGCGGCTACATCTTCGGCAGCTTCCGCACGATCCAGAACAACCAGGCCCTGGACAGCGAGACAAATCCGCAGAGCGCCAAGCTGGACTTCAGCGACAGCGAGGATGACAACTTTGCCGCCACGGTGACCGAGCAGCCGACGGATCTCTGTGTCCCGACCGAGGACGAGGAGGAGTACTGGGAGTACTCGTACCCGCCCGAGACGCCGACCTGCTTCGGTGACTTCGTCGTCATGTCGGTCAAGGACGGAGGACCGATTGCGGGCGGGTTCTTCGTGACGGTCGGCTACACGAACGTGCCCGAAGACGCGCAGGGCTTCTTCATCCACTGGCTGGTCCCCAATCCAGCGGCCGTGTCGGACCCGCAGGAAGGCACCGACTACGAGATCATCGACGAGCCCTGCGATGAGGGGGGCGGTGACTACGAGCTCTATTCCGAGGGTGGGGACATGCCCTGCATCGCGGACCACTCCACCGACGAGGACGGGAACCAATTCTGGGTCCTGCACATGTTCGAGAACGGACCCATGCGGGGCTTCTAGGCCGATCCCTCGCTGGTAACCGGAGCCCGCCGGCGCGTCTGCGACCGGCGGGCTTCCGCTATCCGGCGCTGCACGTTGCGGCTGGACACCTCGTCACCCTTTGCCCGGTAGAGCGACAGCGCCCGCTCCCATGCGGCGCGAGCCGCCTCGCTGTTGCCGCTCGCCGCCAGCGCTTCCGCCAGCTCCCCCTCAGCGTAGGCGTGGAGGCGCGGATTGTCGGCCGAGCTGCTCAGCTCCAGCGTCTGCCGCGAGAGGTCGACCGCATCCGTGGCGCTCCCGTCAGCCATCAAGCAGCGCGCCTTGACGCTGCGCAGCGCGACCTGCACGTCGACGTCATCGTCGGCGGCGAGCTGCGCCGTCGATTCGGCCAGAGCGCATGCCTCGTCCAGCTCCTTCATCTCGACATGGGCGCGCGCCAGCAGGCCAAGGACAGTGGAGCGGATGTACTGCTCTCCCACGGCTTCCAGAGCGGCCGCATCCTCGCGCAGGAGGGCCGCGGCGGCGGCGGGATCACCGGCAAGAAACTCGACCTGGGCGGCGTCGACCGAGGTGGAGATGCTGACCACGCCGGCGCGAATGTCGGCCAGCATGGCTCGTGCCTCGCGATAGAGGTCGCGGGCCGTCCCGAACTCGCCGCGCATCGCATAGAGCTGGCTGAGGGTCAGCTTGATCAGCCCCTCCGCCCGCCGATCGCCATCCGCCTCGCGGACCAGGTCCTGGCACTCGGCAATGGCCTCGACCACCGGCGTTGGCCCCAGCAGTGCAGCCTGGATGTAGCCGATCATGCCGCGCGTCTCCAGCCGCCGCTCGCCGGCGGCGCGGGCGTAGGTAATCACCTGGCGCGCCGCCGCGGCTGCCTCGCCATAGCGCCCCGGCGTGCCGTGCAGGTACACCAGGATGCGGTAGGCCAGCGCCAGGCTGGCGGCGTCATCGGCACCTTCGAAGATCGGAATCGCCCGCGACACCTCGGCCTGGGCCACGTCCGCCCAGTCGGCCATCTCACTGGTCAGGGCCTTCATCAGCAGCGAGACGAGGTTGGCGTCCGCCTCCAACCGCTCGTCCCCGTGGGCGCGGGCGATGCGGACGGCCTCGTCCAGGCGGGCGGCGGCATCGTCGAACGAGCCGAGCTCGAGGTACGCCTCGCCCAATCGCGGCAGGAGGTCACCGCGCTGCAGATCGTCGTCCGGCAGCACACCGGTGGCGCGCTCCAGCAGGCTGGCGGCCGCGTGGGTATCGCCACGGGTCATGGCGCGGCGACCGGCGGACGCGAGCTTGTCCGCCGCCCGGCGGCCGAGCTGGAGCACGGCGGAGTCGACAGTGCCCAGCTCCGAGAGGTAGCGATGTGCCTGCTCGAGGTGGTAGCCGTGGATCTCCTCGAACTCGCGGTTGTCGACGCCGTGCGCGGCGTTGTACGTCTCCGCCCAGGCCACGAACCGCTGGTGCAGGTCCGCCCGCTCGCGCTTGAGCAGGCCGTTGTAGGCGGCGTCGCGCACGAGCAGGTGCTGGAACCGATACGCGCCCTCGGCGTCGGCGCCGGCGTTGGGCTGCACCAGCTGCTTGCCGCTGAGCTCGACGAGATGGCCCGGGACGGCTTCCGCCAGCGACGGAGCGACAAGGTCGACGACGGCCGGCACCGCGAAGTTCTGCCCCACCACCGAGGCGGGTTCGATGACGTCGCGCTCGTCTGCCTCGAGCAGGTCCAGGCGGGCGGCCAGGAGGGCCTGGATGGTGGGCGGCACGCTGAGGTCGGACACGCCGCGGGCCTGGACCCAGCCGTCTCCTTCCCGCTGCAGGGTCCCATCGTCGATGAGCATGGAGAGCAGCTGCTCCACGAAGAGCGGGTTGCCGGCGGCGGCCTGCAGGATTCGTCCCTTGACGGTTTCGTCGAGCCCGGTGCCGCCGAGCAGGCTCTCGACCACCTGACCGGCGTCGGCGTCGCTCAGCGGCTGGAGCACCAGGCGAATGGCCGCGTCGGAGACGCCCCACTCCGGCTGCTGCTCGATGAGCTGATGCCGGCTGGTGCAGAGCAGCAGGATCGGGGCGTCGGCCACGGACTCGACCAGCGAATCGATCAGGTCCAGGAACGTCGACTCGGCCCAATGGACGTCGTCGACGATCGCGAGCACCGGGCCGTGGCTGCCGAGGTGCTCCAGGAACCGACGCGCCGCCCAGAGCAGCTCCGGGACCGGGAACGTCGCCTGCGAGGCGCCGATGACCGTGGCCAGCCGATCGGAGACTTCGCCGTCCGGTACTCCCGCCTTGAGCTTGGCCTGCACCACCTCGCCCGCGTCATCGGCCATGATCCCGCACGCATCCCGGACGAGCTCGCGCAGCGGCCAGAAGGTGATGCCGTCGCCATACGGGAGGCATCGGCCCCGGATCACCCGCGCACTGTCGGCACTGACGGTCGTGAACTCGCTGACCAGGCGGGTCTTGCCCACGCCGGCGTCACCCACCACCGTGGCCAGCCGGCACCCGCGCTCGGCGATGGCTCGCTCGAGCATGCCGCGCAGGCCCTCCATCTCCTGCTCGCGCCCGACCATGGGCGTGTCCGCGCGGCGCTGGACGGACGCCGTGGTGGCGCGCACCGAGACCAGCCGGTACGCCGGAACCGGCTCGGCCTTGCCCTTCAGGGTCAGGGGCTCCACCGCGTCCACCTCGACGGCATCGCGTACCAGTCGGTAGGTGAGCGGGCCGAGCAGGATCTCCCGTGAACCGGCGGCCTGCTCCAGCCGGGCCGCCACGTTGACG
>DATBJR010000122.1:0-3858 GCA_036556325.1 Candidatus Limnocylindria bacterium
TCTGGGTCGGCTGCAGCTGGGTGCGGGTGATGATGCGATCGTCGGACGGCTCTGCCATTCGGCCGTTGAGTCTAGCGCAGGGCCGATGCTGCCAAGCGGCCGGGCCCGAGGCCCGGCCGCCACGGCTCCGGGAGATTGGCGTGAGGGTTGCCGCCGCCAATAGTGGCGTCGCGGGTGGGTACGCCGCCTCGCGCCGTTCGGATTCCTGCGACGATACGACCAGGTCCGGCCCGTCCCCGTAGCTCAGTGGACCAGAGCAGCCGCCTTCTAAGCGGCGGGTCGCAGGTTCGAATCCTGCCGGGGACGCCATTCCGGCCAATCGGTCAGCTGACGGCCTGCTCCAGCCGCGCAATCGCGCGCTCCACGCCGCGTTCCGCTGCCACCCGGCGCCCAAGATCAGCAGCCGATGCCCGCACCGCTGCGGAGGTCGCGTGGCCGACACGCTCCAGCACCGCCTCGGCGCTCACCTGCGTGACCTTCAGGGGCGTCGCCGCGACGCCCAGCCGATGCAGGCGATGCGCCCAGAAGGGCTGGTCGCCGACGTGGGGCACGATCACCGACGGCACGCCGGCGGCGACGGCGGCATGGGTCGTCCCGGCACCGCCGTGGTGGACGATGGCGGCAGCACGCGGGAAGAGCGCCCGATGGTCCACGTGGCCCATTCGCAGCACGCCGTCCACGGCGGCCGCAACTCGCTCACCGTCTTGCGCATGGTCCTGCACGACGACCCAGTGGCCCGCCTGCCGGAGGCCGGCGACCACGGTCGTGACGAGCGCCGCCTGGTCGGGAACGGCCATGGAGCCGAAGGTGACGACTACCGGCGGGTCCCCGGCATCCAGGAAGCCGCGCAGCTCCGCGGGCAGCGCGCCCGGCGGCCGCAGCGGGACCCATGCGCCGGTGAAGGAGATGCTGGCCGGGAGGTCTGGCGGCGGCGGGACGATGGCCGGCGACACCGCTACCAGGTGCACCTGCGGCGAGCGGCCGCGGAACATGGTCACGCGGCTCGCGGATTCACTGCCGGCCGACCGCAGGGCGTCGTGCAGCGGCCCGTCCTGCCGGCGGAGCATGGCGTCGAGCATCCGCCAGCCCAGGCGGTTGAAGGGTCCCAGGGATGGCATCCCGGTCGGCGGCGCGGTGGCGGTCGGCAGGAGGACCGGATCGAAGACGGCGGTCGCGTAGCGGAGTCGCGCGTCGCGCACCGCCGCCTCGGCAAGAGTGTGGATGCCGTGCAGCAGCACGAGGTCATGGCCCGCCAGCCGTTCGCGCAGCGTGGCGTAGTGCGCGGTGGCCTCCCGCAGGTGAAAGTCGCGCAGCACGGCGACCTGGGCGAGCGGCGAGCCATCCGCCGCGGCCAGCGCCGCCGTGCGGGCGATGTCTGCCGCGCTCGTGGCCGGGCCTGCCGCCGCGAACCGCGTGCCGACGTCCTCGAACGCGGATCGATGCAGCTCCCAGGAGACGGCGGTGACGTCGTGTCCGGCCGCCAGCAGGCCCTCGGCCAGGGCCACGAACGGGAGGACGTCGCCGGTCGTGCCGACGGTCGCCAGCGCAATCCGCAACGGCTACTCGAAACGAATGTCGCGTGGCGGCATGCGTGGGCCGTGACGTTCCGGGTAGATGCCGGAGATCTCGAGCAGCCGCTGCACCCGACCGCGCTGCCCGCGGTAGGGCTCCAGCAGCTCGAGCATGCGGGCGTCATCGGCCCTGCGCTCGCCGGCCAGCACCCAGGCCACCAGGCTGGGAAGGTGGTAATCGCCGACGCTCACCGCATCGGGGTCACCGAAGCTGACGCGCAGCACCTCCGCCACGGTCCAGGGCCCGATGCCCGGCACCGATCGCAGCAGGCGTTCGACCTCGGCCGACGGCCTGCCCTCCAGCCGCGGCGCCAGGTCTGCCGCGCGGCGAATGACGTCCGCGCGACGCTGCTCGAGGCCGAAGCGATGGAAGGCGAAATACGGCTGCGCTGCGACCGCCGTCGGCTCCGGGGGGAGCCGCAGGCCGCCCGGACCGGGCGCAGGCCGGCCATAGGCGCGGACGATTGCCTGGAAGGCCGCGCGCGCCTCGCGCCCGGTGACCTTCTGCTCGCAGATGGCCGGCAGCAGGGCATCGAAGGGTCGGTTCGTGCGTGGCAACCGCAGGCCAGGGTTGGCACGGGCCACCGCCGCGAGGCGCGGATGGCCATCGGCGAAAGTCGGTGGCTGGTCCGTGGCGCCCACCAGCTCGGGGGCGTGCTCGATCATCCAGGTGGCGCCCGCGCCCCAGGCATTGGCCGCCACGCCGCCCTTTACCCGGCGTAACCGAATCGTGGCGGGTCCCGCGGGCGTGAGTGTCGCGCGCCAGACCTCCCCGGCATCCAGCCGAATGGTGCGATCGCCGGTGCCGTGGGCCAGTGGCGCCATGGTCAGCGCCAGATCGAGCGGCTCGACCGCGACGAACCGGCTCGCGTCCGGCGGCTCTTGGCGCGATGCGACCGCGGCCTGCATCACGCCGCACGGCCCATCGACAGCACGAGGGGCTGCGACGACCCTTGCGTGGCCTCGAGGGCGGCGCGGCTGCGGAGCCCGCGATAGCCCTCGGCCACCACCACGCTGCCGACGATGCTCCCCAGCGAGGTTCCCGGCCCGGCGAGCACCAGCAGCTCCGGAGCGTATTCGCGCATGGCGACATGCAGGCTGGTTGCAAACCGATACGGCTCCGTGAGCTGCTCGCCCAGTGTGTAGTCGCGCAGTTCCCCGGGATCCGTGGCCCACGGCGTCCAGCGTGCCCCGCGACCATCGATGAGGGTGATGGCCGGCGGCTGCCAGCGGAGGCCGCCGAGCCGATCCGCGGCGGCTTCGGCGATCGGCTCGGCCAGGGGGGAGTGGTCCGGCCCCTGGAGCGCCAGGCGGAGTGGATACTCGCGCGCACCGACCTTGACCGGCGGCAGCCGCTCCATCAGCCGCGCGACACCGGCGGCGTCCCCGGTCAGGACGGCGAAGCTGCCGAGGTCAAGGCTGGCGAAGACCTGGTGCTCGCCGGCGCCACCATCGGCCAGCACGTCCACGACGGCCGCCTCCAGGTCGGGCGCGCGCCGCCAATCGGGCCCGGCCAGCGGGTAGATGACCTGGCCGCCAGCGGCGGGGTCCGCCACCGCCTGCTCGCGCAGCAGGGCAACTTCCTGCATCAGCCGAAACGCGTCTTCGAACGGCAGCGCCGCCGCCACTGCCAGGGCACTGAACCACCCGAGCGAGTTGCCGACGAGTGTCACCAGCCGGTGGTCGGCCATGGCCCGCTCGGCGTCGAGCAGGGTGGTCATGAAGGTCAGCGCCGCCACGTTGGCGGGCCGCAGGTGGCGCGATGGATCGAACCGCTCCGCCCCGTCGAGCGCGAGGAGTGACTCGAGGCCGTACTGGACCCGGATCGCCTCAGCCGCCTCGACCGCGGGATGGTCCGGCGCCAGCGAGCCGAGCGAGCCGCGGCCGTAGCTGCCGATGCCCGGGCACACCAGCACGGAACGGGGCCGATCGCTCATCCCATCACCGCCTGCCGCTCGCCGACGGCCGCCAGCGCTCCCTCCACGATGTCCAGCAGCCCCACCAGCACGGTGGCCGTGGCCGGCCCCAGCGGCACGAACGAGTCGGCGGCCCGGACCGAGGAGGGGCGGGCGACCGACCCGGACTCCACCAGGTCGGCGATGATCGCGTCCGCGATGCCCCCGCCCGTGCGGCGGCATTCATCGACCACCAGCACCGCGGGAACGCGGCCCGCGTGCTGCCGCAGGGCCGCGGTCGGCAGGGGATTGAGCCAGCGCAGATCCAGGACCCGGGCCCGCACCCCGTGGCGCTCGATGAGCAGCTGCTGGGCGCCGAGCGAGAGCCGCAG
>DATBJR010000123.1:0-22085 GCA_036556325.1 Candidatus Limnocylindria bacterium
ACGAGGACATCGATACGCTGAAGCGCGAGGTCGATCGGCTCATGCGCGAGCGCGTCAGCCCCGGCGAGGAGTAGGCGTGGTCCTGTCTGACCGTGACATCCGGGCCGAGATCGAGGCCGGCCGGATCGTGATCGATCCCTACCTGCCCGAAGCGGTGCAGCCGTCCAGCGTGGACCTGCACCTCGACCGCCGCTTCCGGGTCTTCCGCAACAACCGCTACCCGTACATCGACGTGCGGGAGGAGCAGCCGGAGCTCACCGAGCTGGTCGAGATTGCCGGTGACGAGCCGTTCGTCCTGCATCCCGGGGAGTTCGTGCTGGGCTCGACCTTCGAGCTGGTGCAGCTGCCCGATGACCTGGTGGCGCGCCTGGAGGGCCGATCAAGCCTCGGCCGCCTTGGCCTGCTCATCCACTCCACGGCCGGCTACGTCGACCCCGGATGGGAGGGAAATCTCACCCTGGAGCTATCGAACGTCGCCAACCTGCCGATCATGCTGTACGACGGCATGAAGATCGGCCAGATCAGCTTCCAGCGCCTCACCTCGCCGGCGGAGATGCCGTACGGCGACCCCCGGCTCGGCAGCCGGTACCGCGGGCAACGGGACCCGACGGCCAGCCTGTACCATCGCGACTTCGAGCGCGGCCGGATCCGCCGCTGATCACCCCGGACCGCGCGTCCGCACACCGGAGGCTCACCGCATGACGGCGCCCCTCTACGGGATCACCCCTGCGGAGCAGGCCCGCGAGTTCGCCGGTGGCGTCCGCGTGCGCATGCTGCGCGCGGGCTGGTTCCGGCCCGATGCCGGCGGCTTCTTCGGTGTCGTGCCCCGTCCGCTGTGGCAACGCTTCGGCCTGGAGACCGACGACCGCGGCCGGCTGCTGATGCGCCTCAACCTGCTGCTCATCGAGTCCGCGGGTAAGCGGGTGCTGGTCGAGACCGGCACCGGCGCGCGGATGACCGACAAGGACCGCGACATCAAGGGCATCGAGGGCGGTGATCCGGCGGAGGCGCTGCGCGCCGTCGGCGAGGATCCGGCCAGCATCGACTTCGTGGTGGTCAGCCACCTGCATTACGACCACGCCGGCGGGCTCGTGGACGTGAATGGCCGGCCCAACTTCCCGAACGCTCGCTACGTGGTGCAGCGTGACGAGGCGGAGGCCGCGCACGGGGACGAGCTGCGCCTGGCAGGGCTCATGGAGACCGAGCAGCTCGACCTGGTGCGTGCCGCGGGGCAGCTGGCCGAGGTGTCGGGCGAGGTCGAGATGGTGCCCGGCGTGAGCGTCCTGCCAACCGGCGGGCACACGCGCGGCTCGCAGGCCGTGCTCATCGGCTCACGGGCAGGCGGCCGGGCCGGAGACTCGCATGAGCGCGCCGTCTTCTGGGGCGATCTGATCCCGACCCGCTGGCAGGTCCCGGTGCGCTGGACCAGCGCCTTCGACGACTATCCGATCGAGGCGGTGGAGATTCGCAACGAGCTGGTGCGCCGCGCCGCCGACGAGGGCTGGTGGTGCTACTTCACGCACGACCCCGGGGAGCTGCCGGTCCAGATCGAGGCGACCGAAAAGGGGAGCTTCCGCGCCCGGGAGCCCGCGGCGGAAGGCTGATTCGCGAGGGTCCAATCCGCCCTCTATCATGGGGAAGCCCTACAGCTGCCCCCACCCAACGAGGTCCCATCTTGCTTCTGCCTGTCTCGCGCCGCGCCGCGGCGCTCACCGTCGCAGTCCTGGTCACCGTTCTCGCCGCCTGTTCGAGCGGGGCGGCCATCACCCCGCTGCCTTCCGGCGCCGAGCCGCCCAGTAACTGCGCCAAGGTGGAGGACGGCGTGATCACCCTGTCGGCCAAGGACCTGCAGTTCAGCGCCCCGTGCCTGGTGGCCAATGCCGGCGAGGCGTTCACCATCCACTTCACCAACCGGGAGGACATGCCCCACAACGTGGCGGTCTTCACCGACAGCACCAAGAGCACGACCATCATGCAGGGCGACATCATTCCGAGCGCAGGCCAGTCGAAAGACTACGAGGTGCCGGCCCAGGACGCGGGGCAGTACTACTTCGACTGCCAGGTGCATCCGGAGCAGATGAACGGCGCGCTCTACGTGGTCGGCTCCTAGCGCTCGTCCACCAGCGCACGCAGGTCGGGGCCGGTGATCGGCGCCTCCAGGCGGTCCACGCCGTCCAGCGCGATCACCGGCACCCGGAAGCCGTAGCGCACGACCAGCTCGTCATCGCCGTCGATGTCGACGCGGTGATAGCCGTCGGCGCCGATGAGCCCGTCGAGCATGACGCGCACCTCGTCACACAGGTGACAGCCGTCTCGCTCGTAGAGGGTCAGCCTTCCGCTCACGACCCGATGATACGGACCCGGGGTTCCGCGGACGGCTGTGGCGGGCGGCGGGTACGATTGGTGAGGCGCCGCCCCCGTAGCTCAGCGGATAGAGCGAGGCCGTCCTAAGGCCTGCGTCGGGGGTTCGATTCCCTCCGGGGGCGCCACCGTTCCTGCCGAGACCCGGCGACCGCTCGCCAAACGACGACTGCCAGGCGTCCGTACAATCGCGCCATGAACAGGCTCTCCGCAGCCCTTGTCGCCGAGGCAGTCGGCACGTTTCTCTTCTTCTTCGTTGGCGCCGGATCGGTCGTCCTGGCCGCGCAGGCCGGTGCCAATGGCCCCGGCCTGGTCGGCATCGCCTTTGCCCACGGGCTGGCGCTGGCCGTCCTCGTGTCGGCCTTCGGCGCGATCTCGGGTGGCCACTTCAACCCGGCGGTGACCGTCGCCGTGCGGCTGGCGGGTCGCATCGAGTGGACGCATGCCGCGTCCTACGTCGTTGCGCAGCTCGTTGGGGCTGCCGGCGCGGGGTACCTGCTGGCGATCGTCATGCCCGACGCGGCGGCCAAGGCCTCGTTCCTTGGCACGCCGACGCTCGATCCGGCCATCAGCGTCGGCGCGGGGATCGCCATCGAGGCCGTGCTCACCCTGCTGCTGGTGTTCGCGGTCTTCGGGACCGCGGTCGACCGGCGCGCGCCACGGCTGGGTGGCATGGCCATCGGCCTGGCGGTTGCGGCCGACGTGCTGATGGGCGGCCCGCTGACCGGCGCGGCCATGAACCCGGCGCGCTGGTTCGGCCCGGCGCTGGCGTCGGGCCACTGGGACAACTGGTACGTGTGGTGGATCGGCCCGCTGATCGGCGCCATCGTGGCCGCGGTGATCTATCGCTACGTGCTGGAGGGAGAGGCGGAGCCAGGCGTCACGCCGGCGACGCCGGAGGGCTGAGCGGCCCGCATCTCGCCAAAGTCCGCCGCCGTTGGCGTTAGCCACCGCTGGGCGGCGAAATGGCCGCGCTGCGCGATCCGCTCGTGCTCCGGCGCGCTTCCTCCGCCGCCCCTGACCCGCGTACGGCCAGCCAGGTTGGCAGTTGGCGACCATCGGGCGCAAGCGCGGCGTAATGCCACCCAGGGGCGACATCCGGCGACTCGCGCACGCGCGGTGGCTAGGCGCTGCTCCCCATCCCGTTCAGCATCACCACCCCCAGGATGATCAGCCCGATGCCCGCCAGCTTCACCCCGTCCAGCACCTCGCGGAACAGGACCCAGCCGATCACCACGATCGCCGCGGTCCCGATGCCCGACCACACGGCGTAGACCACGCCCAGGGGAATCGAGCGCAGCGCGACGGAGAGGCCGTAGAAGCTGATCGCGTAGCCCACCACCACCACGCCGCCCCAGCCGAGGTTGCGGAACCCGTCGGACAGCTTGAGGGCCGTGGTCGCCACGATTTCCGAGCTGATCGCCAGGGCCAGCCACAGCACGGGATGCATCGGCTCCTCCATGGGCTTCCGGGGCTTACAGGATGGTGAAGAGGCTCGCCATCCGGGTGAAGGCGTCCAGGTAGATCAGCACGCCCATGGCCATGATGAAGACGCCGGAGATGACCTGCACGGCCCGATGGTGCCGCCGCAGCACGTCGAAGGCCGGTTTCAGCGACGGCAGCGCCACGGCGGCAAGCAGGAACGGCACCGCCAGGCCCAGTGAGTAGGCGACCAGCAGCAGCGCCGCTGCGCCGACGTCCTGCGACGAGGCGCCCATGGTCAGGATCGCGCCGAGCACGGCGCCGATGCACGGCGTCCAGCCGATGGCCACCAGGACCCCCAGCCCCACCGCCCGGGCGTTGCGCGCCGCCGGCAGCAGCTGCATCGGGGGCCGGGCACTGAGCCGGTCGAGGATCGGCCCGAAGATGCCGGTGGTGACCAGGCCCAGGCCAACGATCAGGATGCCGGCCACCTGGCGCACCAGCGGCCGGTCCTGCCCGAACAGCGGCTGGCCGATGAGCCCCACCGAGATGCCGAGCAGGATGAACAGCACGCTGAAGCCGAGCACGAACAGCAGCGCCTGGCCCATCACCGCCCCGCGCCACGCCACGCGGGTGTTGGCCGGACCATCGGCCAGCGCGGCGGTCTCGCCCAGGAAGGCCAGGTAGACCGGGACCAGGGCCAGGACGCAGGGCGAGACGAAGCTCAGCACCCCCGCGCCGAAGGCGAGCGCCAGGCTGACGTCGCTCATCTCGCTCGGCTCAGCGCAGGCGGAAGGCGGCCGGGGCGACGCCGGGCTCGAGGGTGATGGGCGCGGCGATGATCCACAGCGACAGCACGGTGTAGCCAATCATCAGGACCACCAGCGGCAGCCCGGCCAGCACCGGACGCGACGGGGAGTCGCGCAGGGCGATCCGGTGCGCGAGCACCACGGCGACGATGTGCCCCAGCACGATGGCGCCGACCGAGAGGTACCAGACGCCGCTGACCGGCATCCAGTCCAGCGGTGGGGCGGCGGTGTCCAGTGGATCGGCCAGGAGGCCCGGCAGCCAGACGATGCCCTGCACCAGCAGGGTGAGGTAGTGGGCAATCAGGTAGCCGCCGGCGATGGGCAGGAGGGTGGAGGCGTACACCCCGGCCATGGCGCCCATTCGCGGGGGGTCATGCGCGGCGTCATGCAGCGCCCGGGTGAGCCAGGCCGCCAGGCTGAAGGCGGTCAGGAAGGCCAGCCAGGTGCCCAGCAGGCCAACCGTCTGGACCGCCAGGACGCTGTCCAGCGCGCCGAACACGCCCGAAGCGGCGGGAAACAGGAACGAACCGATGGAGCCCCACAGGACCGTCTCCTTGAGGCCATCGAAGGTGACCCCGGCCAGCGCCAGCACGATGAACGCGGCATCGGTCCAGCCCACCCGGCGCACCTCGGTGAGGCCGGCGAACCACGGACGCAGCTCGGCACGCCGCTCGCCGGGATCCGCCGCGGTGGCGCACTCGGGGCAGTCGACGCAGCGGTTCGGGTCGCAGGCTTCCGTGCAGCCCTCGCAGACGGTCGGTTCGACCACTCGCCGGCCGATGGGGCCGATGCGTCCCAGCCAGCCAAGGAGCACCTCGAACAGCTCGGCGTCGCGCAGCCACGCGACGCGGCCGAAAACGAGCATCCCGAGCACGGTGAGGAGGGTGTAGGCGAGCAGCAGGGTCGCCACCGTGCCCGGCTCCACCTTGCCGGGCAGGATGAGCTCGCACCACAGGGCCGTGAACAGGAAGACGACGGCGGGCCAGCGTCCCAGACCGGCGGGGTAGGCGACGCCAAAATCGAGCCGCTGCAGCCCCATCCGGCGCCCGAGCCATTCGAGCGCCCCGAATGTTGAACGGAACAGACTCAGGCTCGGCCACGGGTTGCCGAGGAACACGGCGGACAGTGGCAGGCCGACCCAGACGCCGATCCAGAACAGGACCGCGGGCAGCGGCGACCCCGGATCCACGACGTACCCGGCGAGGATCGTCCCGTACCACCACACCAGCCCGAGCACCAGCAGGACGACCGACGTGGCACGCCCGAGGCCCGGCGCCACCGGCACCACTGGATAGCGCGGCTCGGCTCCCGCGGGTCGCACGACGACCACGCTGACCACGAACGACGCCGCCACGGCCAGCGCCGCTCCGGCGAGGTACAGCACCAGCGGCACCGGGAGGGTGAAGACCTGGCCGATGGCGTGGCCCAGCGCCGCCGCCGGCATGAGCACGCTCGCGGCCGTGACCGCGGAGATGCTGATGAGCCCCCGCCTCACCACTCGCGCCGCGCCTGGCACGGAATCAGCGCTCCTGGACGACGAGCTTGGCGACCTCCCGTTCGTCGGACCCATCGGCCGGATGGAGCTCGACCGGGAACTGGCCCACGTGCGAGGCGGTGAACTTGACCGTCACGCTCTGCCCGGCCTCCAGCTCCTGTTCGGGCACCGCCGTGTCGTAGCCGTGGAAATGCAGCTCCCCGGCGACCTGCGAGGCGACGGTGATCGTCACCTCCTGGTCGCGGCAGACATCGAACTGCGATGGCTGCATGCCGCTGTCCGACAGGGTGGCCGAGAAGGTGACGGTGGCGTCACCACAGGTCGAGGGCAGGTTGGTGGACGAAACGCAGCCGGCGCTGGCCACCAGCAGGATCAGCGCCGAAGCAGCAGCCAGCACGTGGCGGATTGGCACGCAAACCTCCTAGCGCGCGATGCGGGCACGGGGTCCCGGCGGCGGACGGGGCTATGGTCTCCGCCACAGGGTAGCCGAAGGCGGGCTCTCGCGAGCCCGCCCCCAGTGAGTGCGAAGCGCGCTACCGAGCGGCCTTGGCGACGTCCGAGTCCTCGTCGACCTCGATGTCGTGGCGCTTCGCCGCGCGGATGATCTTCTTGGCGGCCTCGTCCTTGGCCGCCTTGCTGTCGAAATCGGTCTGGTTCCAGCGAGCCATGGCGTTGCGGACGTGGTCCTCGTCGTTGATGGGCAGGTGCTCGCCGCCGTCCTTGTCGACGTAAGCGAACTCGTCCTTGTCGAGCTTGTCGCGTTGCTTCGTGCTGAGCTCCGACATCGGCCTCTGTCTCCTGTGCGTGCGTACGCCGAAACGGAGGTGCAGAAGCCGTGCCGGGCTCAATCCTCGGCGAAGAACGGGTCGTCGCCGTACAGCTCCAGCCACCGACGCCGCATCTGGCGGATGGTGGCGACCACCGCCCCGTCGGGGATCCCCGGTGGCAGGAGGGAAGCGATGGCGGTTCGCACCCCGTCGGCGCCTTCCATGCCCAGCAGCATCAGGTAGTCGTGCACGCGCTGGGCCGCGGTCTTGCCCTCGGCCCGCATCCGGACCAGGACGTCTGCCTCGTGATCGAGGGCGCCGGCATAGTCCGCATCGGGCCGCTCAAGCTCGGCCATCAGTGCGGGGACGTGGTCGAGGCGCGGGTCGGAATAGGCCCAGCGCACGAAGGAGTCCATCGGGCCCGCCTGGCGCGCGTGGTGGTCGGCATGGAACTGCTGCAGGTACTGGCGCCGCTCGGCCTCGCTGCGAGTGAGGGCGATCTGCGCCACCTGGCGCATTTCGGGCGTCCAGCGGCGGAGCGATTCGATGAACTGGCGAAGGGTGAGGCTGCCGGCCGGCTGCGGCCGGAACTTGTGCTCATGGGGGGCCTGCACGGCGACCTATACTAGCCTCCGCATGCCCCGCCTGACCTCGGCGGGCCCGTGGACCCGCCTGGCGGTCGGGGTCGTCGTGCTCGCCGTTGCCCTGACCTCCACCCTGCCTGGTGAGACGGCGCATGCCGCCGAGGACGTCCTGCGCTATCTGGGGGGCGACGTCAAGACGCTGGACCCCGCCTTCATCGGCGATGCGTCGGACGTGCAGCTCCTCCTGCAGCTGTACGCGGGCCTGACCCGCCTCGACGAGAACGGCGAGCCGTATCCCTCGCTCGCCGCCTCGTGGACGGTCGGCGACGGCGGCCGCACTTACACCTTCACCCTGCGCGACGGCCTGCGGTTCTCGGACGGGACGCCGCTGACCGCCGCCGACGTTCGCCGCTCGTGGCTGCGCCTGCTCGATCCGGCCACCCACAGCACGGCTCCCGACGTGCTCAGCGTGATCCAAGGTGCCGAGGAGCGGCTGGCCGGCGGCGCGGAAGAGGCCGTGGGAATCCAGGCGCCGGATCCGCGGACGCTGGTGGTGCGCCTGCGCCACCCGGCTGGCTATTTCCCGGCCATCACCGCCACGCCGGCCACCTTCGTCGTGCCCCCCGCCGCAGATGCCTCCCCGGACTGGCAGGCGGTCGAGGACTTCGTCGGCTCCGGGCCGTACGTCGCGCAGAGCCTCGACGAGGGGCGCCTGGTGATGGTCGCCAATCCGGAGTACGTCGCCGGTCCGCCGCCGATCCACGAGGTCGACTGGCTGGTGACGGTCGAGAGCGACGCCGTGGCGGCCTATGCGGATCGCATCGCCGACCTGGCGGGCGTGTCCTCGTTCGACGCGTCGTGGATGGCCTACGACCCGGACTTCGGTCCCGCGCTGCACCAGGGGGCGTCGCTGTCGGTGCAGTACATCGGCTTCGACACCACCCGGCCGCCCTTCGACGACGTGCGGGTGCGCCAGGCGTTTGCGCTGGTGCTGGATCGCGAGCGGCTGGTCCCACTGTCCGAGGGAAATGGTGGTACCGCCGCCTCCAGCATCGTGCCGCCGGCCCTGTGGCCCGCCGGCCTGCCCGATGGCTTCACCTCGAGCGTGGACGCTGCCCGCCGGCTGCTGGACGAGGCCGGCTACGCGGATCGGAGCGCGCTGGGCGAGATCACCGTCGGCGACGAAGGCCTGGGGATGGGGCCGGCAGTCGCCATCTGGCGACAGGAGCTCGGCGCGCGGATCAGCATCGAGAGCCGCGGCTTTGACGACTTCCTCAGCGCCCTCCAGACGGAGCCGACCAACGTCTTCAGCATCGATTGGATCGCGGACTACCCATCGCCCTACGCGCTCTACAGCCTGCTGCTGCTGCCGAACGCGGCGAGCAACTATGGCCGCTGGCAGGACGATCATTTCGTCGACCTGCTGCAGGCTGCCTCGTCGGCGCGGAGCGATGACGAGCAGGCGGCGGCCTACGCCAACGTGGACGCCTACGTCGATGACCAGGTGCCCGTCATCCCCTGGGCGTACCCGGCCGGCTGGTGGCTGGTTCGGCCCGGCCTGCGGGGACTCGGCAACCTGACGATCGGAATCCTGGACTTCGGGCGGGTGTCATGGGACGGCTGAGCAGCGGGCTGCGCCTGGCCGTGGCAGCGGCCCTGGCAGCGCAGCTGTTGGCGGCGTCGGCCGGGACGGCCCTGGGCTTCAGTGGCTTTGGTGCCTCGAGCGCCGATGCGACCTTCGGCCAGCAGATGACGTTCCGTGTCGACCTGCTCGGTGGGCCGCCGCAGCGGGTTGAGGTGCTGCTTCGCTTCGCAGGCTCCGACTCCACCCTCATCGCTCCGGCGCAGGTCGCCGGGGACCACGCCGAGTACGTCTGGGATGCGGCTGCCCGGTACGTCACCCCGAACACGCGGATTCGCTACGAGTGGCGCGCCGTCGACGGCGACAGCGTTCGCCTCAGCGGCGAGGCGACGCTGCTGTACGACGACGACCGGCAGGGCCTCGACTGGCACTCGGCGGTGATCGGCCAGGCGACGGTGCACTGGTACGGCAGCTCGGAGGGGGAGGCTCGCCGCTTCGGGGAGCTCACCGCCGAGGGCGCAGCTCGGGCCGAGCAGCTGCTGGGACACGACATGGCGGGGCCAGTCGACATCTTCGTCTACGACTCGCGCGACGACTTCTTCGGCGCGCTGGGTCCCGGCGCACGGGAATGGTTCGGCGCGGCCACCTTCCCGGACATTCGCACCATCTTCATGTGGCTGGGCGCCGGTTCGACCGACTACCTGGAGACGACTATCGTCCACGAGGTGACCCACGTCGTCTTCCGTGATGCCACCCACAATCCATTCCACGAGCCGGCGAAGTGGATCAACGAGGGCTTCGCCACCTGGTCGGAGCGCCGCTCGGCGGACACGCAGCGGGGGATCGTGCAGGCCGAAGCGGACAGCCGGGGGCTGTTCAGCTTCGACGCCATCGCGTATGCCTTTCCCTTTGGCAGCCGAGGGTCCAGTCTGTCGTATGCCATGGGGACCACCATGATCGACATGCTGATCCGCGAGTACGGCGAGGGCGCGATCGCCCGCCTGGCCGATGCGTACCGCAGTGGCGCCTCGGACGCGGAGGCGCTGAGCGCGGCCAGCGGCGTTCCGGCGGATCGGCTGTTCGCCGACTTCTACGCCGAGTTCGGCGCCGATGAGCCCCGGCCGGTGGCCGCTGCCTCGATGCTGCCCTCGGACGTGCGCAAGCCGGGGGCCGCAGCCGGCGCCAGCCAGCCGGGCGCGCCGGGCGAGTCCCCGGGGACGGGCTCGCCGGAGGGCGGCACCCTGGGCTGGGTGGTCTTGTTCGTCGTCATCGTGGTGATCGGCGGCATCGGCGCCACGGTCGTCGCTGCCCGCCGCGTCGGTGGCACCGGCCGCACGCCGGGGAGCGGCGGGTGACGGCGACAACCCGTCCGCGACGGCGGCCCCAGGCCGGCTGGGCGCTCTCGATTGCGCTGGCCCTGTGCGTGGTCGGCTTCGTTGGAGCCATGCAGTGGAACAGCTCCGTCGCCCGGGAGGTCTTCACCACCTCCGCCCAGCAGACGCTGGCGCGGCAGGTGACAACGCTCGAGTCCGAGCAAAACGACCTGAGGTCGCAGATCGCGGCCGCCCAGGCCGAGGTCCAGCGCGTCCAGGCCGAGTCGACCAGCGATTCGGCGGCGCTCAAGGACGTCAACGACCAACTCTCGGCGGCGCGCTTCAGCGTCGGGCTGACGGCGGTGACAGGGCCCGGCGTGATCGTCGAGATCGCCGACTCGAAGCGGGTCGTGCCGCAGGGCGAGAACCCCTCCAACTTCATCGTGCTGGTCGATGACCTGCGCGACATCGTCACGGCCCTCTGGGCGTCGGGCGCCGAGGCGATCTCGATCAACGACGAGCGACTGGTCGCGACGTCGTCGATCTACGGCGTGGGGGCGTCGGTCCTGGTCAACACGGCCTTTCTGTCACCACCGTTCCGGATCCAGGCCATCGGCTCGGACGGGCTGCTGGAGCGGTTCCAGGACCACCCCGCCTTCCGCGGGCGAGTGGGCCACCGGATCGAGTTCTTCGGACTCGAGTTCGCCGCCCAGGCCGCCAGCGACCTGCAGCTCCCGGCCTTCGTGGGCAGCACCCGGTTCCGATGGGCGGTTCCGCAGGAGGACGCGCCATGAGCCGGCCGCTGGCGCAGATCAGCCTCTTCGGCGTGGCGCTGATCATCGGCATCCTGCTGGTCGGGCAGCTGCGCTCGCAGGCCCGGCCCACCGAGATCAGCAGCCTGTCGGCGCAGGAGCTGTCGCAGCTGGTCGACCAGCTGTCGCAGCGCAATCGCGAGCTGCGCGGTGCGCTCACCGACCTGCAGCAGACCCTGCGCGAGTACAGCGCCGCCGGCACGCAGGGGCAGAGCGCGCTGGACGTCAGCCGCGAGGACCTGCGGCGCATCACCGCCTTCGGCGGCCTGGCGCCGGTGGAGGGGGAGGGCATCGTGCTGCACGTCACCGGCGACCTGGACGCCATTGCGCTGAACGACCTGCTCAACGAGCTGCGTAACGCCGGTGCTGAGGCGCTGGCGGTGGACGACATCCGGATCACGCATCGGTCGGTGGCGGTCCAGGGGCCGGTGTCGCTGCTGATCGACGGCGAGGAGGTCGGCCGGAGCTTCACCCTCAGCGCCATCGGCTCGCCTGACGGGCTGCTGTCGACCATGGAACGGCCGGGCGGCATCATCGCGCAGCTGCAGCAGTTCATCGACGCTTCCATCGTTGCCAGCCAGTCGGACCGCATCAGCCTGCCGGCCACCGCCGTGTCGCTGGTCCCGCAGGTCGCGCGGCCGGTCGAGTGACGACGCCCTCGCCTTGACCCTCTCGTCGCGAAGGCCGTAGAGTGGCCGCCGTCCAGCCGTTCCTCGAGGCCGCCGGCGGCGCGTTCGGTGCGCCGTATCGGCGACGGCGTGGGCCGTCACCAGCATTCAGGTAGCCATGAACGAGCTTGTTGACCACGCCCTGGACGTCGCGCAGCGTGCCGGTGCCAGCTACGCCGACATCCGGATCACCGAACGAGAAACGGAATCGTTGACCGTCAAGAACGGTGCGCTCGAGGCTGCCTCCTCGAACCTCTCCACCGGCTTCGGAGTTCGCGTCCTGGTGGACGGCGCCTGGGGCTTCGCAGGATCGGCGGTGATGACGCCGCGCGAGGTGGAGCGCGTGACCCGCGAGGCCGTCGACATCGCGCGGGCCAGCGGCCTCGCCGCCGGGGAGCCGGTCGTCCTGGACGACACGCCACCGGAGGTCGCGCGCTACGTCACGCCGGTCCAGGAGGATCCGTTCGCCGTCTCGGTGGACGAGAAGCTGCGCATCCTGTTCGAAGCGGACGCCGCGATGGCGGCCGTCAAGGGCGTGGCCGTGCGCGAGGGGTCGATCGAGGCGGCCCGGGAGCGGAAGTCATTCGCCTCCAGCGAGGGGGCGCGGATCGAGCAGGAGCTGACGGAGGCAGGCGCCGGGATCGAGGCCACCGCGCTCAACGAGTCCGAGCAGCAGGTGCGCAGCTGGCCCAACTCGTCGGGTGGCCAGCACGTCACCGGCGGCTTCGAGGCCGTCCGCGCCATGGAGCTGCCGGCCAACGCGCCGCGCATCGCCGAGGAGGCCGTGGCGCTGCTCAGCGCGGAGAGCTGCCCCTCGGAAGTCACGACCCTGGTGATCGACTCGGCGCAGATGGCACTCCAGGTCCACGAGTCCTGTGGCCATCCCATCGAGCTCGACCGCGTGCTCGGCATGGAAGCCAGCTTCGCCGGCACCTCGTTCCTGACCCTGGACAAGCTCGGCAAGCTGCGCTACGGCAGCGAGCTGGTGAACATCGACGCCGATGCGACCGCGCCCGGCGGGTTGGGCACCTTCGGCTTCGATGACGAGGGCGTCCCGGCCCAGAACGTGCCCATCGTCTCCGCCGGCCAATTCGTGGGCTACCTGACCAGCCGCGAGACCGCCCCCATCATCGGGCGGCGCAGTATGGGCTCCTGTCGCGCATCCGGCTGGAACGTGATCCCGCTGATCCGGATGACGAACGTCAACCTGCGGCCGGGCGACGCCGGCACGCTCGAGGACCTCATTGCCGATACCGATGACGGGCTCTTCATCAGCACCAACCGCTCCTGGAGCATCGATGATCGGCGGCTGAACTTCCAGTTCGGGACGCAGGCCGGCTGGCGGATCCGCAACGGGAAGCTGGCCGAGATGGTCAAGAACCCGACCTACACCGGCATCACCCCGGAGTTCTGGGGCAGCTGTGATGCGGTCTGCGGCGCGTCGGAGTGGCGGCTGTGGGGCGTGCCGAACTGCGGCAAGGGCGAGCCGATGCAGACGCATCGCGTGGGCCACGGGGCGGCCCCGGCCCGCTTCCGAAAGGTCCGGGTGGGAGTCGGACGGTGGTAGCCAGCCACGTCGACCGCCGCGCCGCGCCTGAGGAGGTCGTCGACCTGGCGCTGCGCATGGTGCGCGGCGAGGCGGAGGCGCTGTACCTCGCGCGGGACGCGGCGCTGACCCGCTTCGCTGGCTCGCGGATCCACCAGAACGTCTCCGAGCACGACGCCACGCTGCGCCTGCGCGTGGTGGACGGCGGTCGTACCGGCGTGGCCAGCACGAATCGGCTCGACGACCAGGGCCTGGCCGAGGTCGTGGCTCGCGCGCAGGAGATCTGCCGCCGCTCGGCGCCGAATCCGGACCTGCCGCCGCTGGCGGCCGCGGACGCCGGCTGCGGGGAGAGCGACCTCGGCTACGTGGCCGCCACCGCCGAGGCCGAGCCGGACCGGCGGGCCGAAGGCGCGCGGGCCGTCATCTCGGCGGCGCAGGCCGCCGACCTGGTGGCCAGCGGGGCCTTCTCGACCGAGGCCACCACCATCGCCATCGCCAACAGCAACGGCCTCCGCTCGCAGCACACCGCCACCCAGGCGAAGCTGCTGACCGTGATGACCGGCCCCGACCGAGCCTCCGGCTACGCGCAGGCCATCGGCACCGACATCGGCGCCATTGACGCGAGCGCGCTGGGGGAGGAGGCCGCCGACAAGGCGGTGCGGTCGGTGGGTGCCACCGACCTCGAGCCCGGCGAGTACGACGTCATCCTGGAGGAGTACGCGGTCCAGACCATCCTCGAGTACCTGACCTATGCCGGGTTCTCCGCGCTGGCCGTCGAGGAGGGCCGCAGCTTCATGGAGCTCGGCAAGCAGGTGATGGGCACCAACGTGTGCCTCTGGGACGACGGCAACGATCCCACCGGCCTGCCCAGCGCCACCGATTTCGAGGGCGTCGCCAAGCACCGGGTGGACCTCGTGACCGACGGCGTGGCAACCGGGCTGGTTCACGATTCCGCGACGGCTCGACGGGCGGGCGTCCCTTCTAGCGGGCATGCCCTGCCGCAGCCGAACACGTTCGGCCCGCTGGCGTGGAACCTGTTCATGGCGCCCGGCTCGAGCTCCAAGGACGCCATGCTGTCGTCCATCGACCGCGGGCTGTGGGTCACCCGCTTCCACTACGTGAACATCGTCCATCCCCGCAAGGGCGTGCTGACCGGCATGACCAAGGACGGCACCTTCCTGATCGAGCACGGCCGCATCGTCCGTCCGGTTCGCAACCTGCGCTTCACCGAGGAGATTCCCGCGGCGTTCAGCCGAATCGAGGCCATTGGCGCCGAGACGAAGATGGTCGGTGCGGAGTACAGCGGCATCAACGCGCGGGTGCCGGCGCTGCGCATTGGGCGCTTTTCCTTCACCGGAGCCACGGCGGCGGAGTCCGGGGAGTGACGGTGGCGGCCGTCGAGCTGCACGTCGGTGACCTCATCCGTCTGCGCAAGGCCCATCCCTGCGGCAGCCACGAGTGGCGCGTGCAGCGCATCGGTGCGGACATCGGCCTCGTCTGCGCCGGTTGTGGCCACCGCATCCTGATGGACCGGCTGGACGTCGAGCGGCGCTATCTCGCCCACCTGGAGCGCGGCGAGTGACCCACCTGGAGCTGCCGCAGGATATCGGCAGCCAGGACCTGTCGGGGGCGGGCAGCGTCTTCCGCAACCGCAGCTTCGTCCTGCTGTGGACCGCGCAGCTGCTGAGCCAGCTCGCCAACAACATGGTGCTGGCGGCGCTGATGGCGACCGTCGTGGCGGCCACTGGCTCCAACACCGCCAACGCGGTGCTGATCCTCACCTTCCTGGTCCCCGCCGTCATCTTCAGCGCCGTGGCCGGCGTGTTCGTGGAGCGCAGCGACGCGCGCCTGATCATGCTCGCCGCCAACCTGCTGCGGGGCGTGGGCATGGTGCTCTTCATCTTCGTCGGCGCCAACGTGGCCCTGATCCTGTTCATCAACCTGCTGGTCGCCACGGTGACGGCGTTCTTCGCGCCGGCGGAGCTGACTGCCATCCCGCGCATCGTCGACCGGCGCAACCTGATGGCGGCCAACTCGGTCTTCGTGCTGACCATCAACGCCACGTTTGCCATCGGGTTCGGCTTCCTGGGCCCGCTGCTGCTGACCACGGCCGGGGCGGATGCCGTCTATGTCGTGGTGGCGGTGATGTTCGGGCTCGCGGCGGCGGCCATCGTGCCGCTGCCGGCCTGCCGGCCGGAGCGCACGGCATTGCCCCAGCCATCCTCCGCGGCGCATGCGCTGCGCGCCGTCTACGACCAGGTGATCGAGGGCATCGGCTTCGTGCGCGCCAACCGGCGCATCGCCTGGTCGCTGGCCTACCTGGGCATCGCGGCCAGCCTGATCGGGGTGATGGGTGCCATCGGCCCCGGTTTCGCGACCGACATCCTCCTGCTGCGGCCACAGGACTTCTTCTTCGTGATGGGGCCCGCCGGCCTGGGCGCGGTCATGGGAATCCTGTTCCTCAACGCCTATGGCAAGAGCCTGCCACGCCGGCTGGTGATCGACGTGGGGCTGGTGGCGATGGGGGTGACGTTGATCGGCCTGGCGCTGGTGAAGCCGATCACCACCTTCCTGGGGCCTGCCTTCGGGCCCATCCAGAACAGCCTGCCGGAGACGCTGTCGCCGATCATCTCGCTCATCGCCCTGGTGGTGGTCATCGCCGTCACTGCCGGAGTCGAGTACGCCTTCGTGGCCATCCCCTCGCAGACTGCCCTCCAGGAGGAGCTGCCCACCGGCGTTCGCGGACGCATCTTCGGCATCCTGAACACGCTGCTCTCCGTCGCCTCGTTCCTGCCGGTCCTCATTGCGCCGGCCGCCGCCGACCTGCTCAACCTGGTCTTCCGTGGCGCCGGCATCCCGGTGGTGATGGGCATGCTCGGGCTGGCAACGCTGGTGGCGGGCATCGCCTCATGGCGGCACAACGCGTCGTCCGGCCTGCATCGGCAGGCGGCGAGCGCCAGCAACGAGCCGATGGACGAGGGGGCGGCGAGCGGGGATGAGAAGTAGGCTCCTCGCCGGAGCCATTCTCGCCGGCGCAGCAGTGGTCGGCTGGCTGTCGATCACCTCGATCCTGGTCGCCCGGCTGCTGCAGGGCGTCATCGTCCTCTCCCTGTGCTACGTCGGCTACCTGGCCTGGCGCGGCTACCGGGTCATGCGGCAGGCCATCAGCACCGCGGGCACGCTCGACGCGGCCAGCGCCGGCGGTGCGGAGCCGTGGCTCAGCGTGGTGATCCCTGCCGCGAACGAGGCGGAAGTCATCGGGGCCCTGGTCGGCGACCTGGCCGCGCAGGAGTACGGCGTTCCCGGACGCCCGAACTTCGAGGTGCTGGTCATCGACGATGGCAGCGCCGACGGGACGGCCGGCGCCGCCCACGCTGCCAGTCCGACCGCGCTCGTGCGGCGACGAGAACCGGGCAGCGGCCCCGCCACCAAGGGCGCGGTGCTGGCCTGGGGCCAGCCGGCGGTCAGCGGCGAGATCGTGGTCGTGCTGGACGCGGACGCGCGCGTCGGACCGGGCTTCCTGCGCGCGGCGATCCGTGCCTGGCGGCGTGACCCGGACGCGGCAGCGCTGCAGGTTCAGCGCCGGGTCATCAACCGCCGGCGTGGCTGGCTGCCGGCCGCGCAGGACGAGGAGCAGCTGATGGACATGGCCAGCCAGTGCGGGCGCTGGGCGACCGACGGCACCGCCGAGCTGCGGGGCAACGGCATGTTCGTGCGCCGCGCGAGCCTGGAACGCGCAGGGGGCTGGCCGCAACACGCGCTGACCGAAGATCTCGATTTGTCGACCCGGCTTACCGCGGTGGGGGAGCGCATCACGCTGGCGCCGGAGGTCGAGGTGCAGGAGCAGGCGGTCGAGGGCCCCGGCGACCTGTGGCGGCAGCGCCTGCGATGGGCCGAGGGCAGCCTGCGGCGCCTGATCCAGCACGGCCCGGCTCTCGTGGCGGATTCCGGGCTGCCGCTCAAGCGGCGGCTGGATTTCATCCTCTTCATCGGCGAGTTCCTGATTCCGCCGGTGTTCGTGGCGGCCATCGTGGCCAGCCTGGTGACCATTCCGCTGCCGGAGCCGGCCGACTGGACCGTGCCGGTCACGCTGTTCGTTGGCTACGGGCTGGGCACGTACCTGCTGGCCCTGGCTGGCCTGGCGGCTCGCGGCGAGCCGCTGCTGCGCCTGGTCGGCCGCGCGACGCGCGGCGCCCTGTTCCTCTCCCACTGGCTGCTGATCGTGCCGGCAGCCCTGGTGCGCATCGTCGTTGGTCCGGCGACGAGCCGCTTCGTGCGCACGCCCCGGAACCGATGACCCCGCCAGGCGCCACGACGGTGCTGATCGGCCAGGTCCTGGTCAGCGCCTCGCCCACGGAGCTGCGGACCGCCGAGGCCGTCGGCCTGGCGGACGGGCGGGTCGTGGCTGCCGGCCGACGCGGGGACGTGCTGGACGCCGCCGCCCGCGGCGCCGAGGTACACGACTTCGGCGCAATGGCCATCGTCCCCGGGCTGTGCGACTTCCACCTGCACCTGGTGGGCATGGCGCGCGCCCGGCGCGAGGTGCGCCTCGACGAGGCGCGGACGGCCGAGGACCTCGTCGCCGCCATGACGACCGCTGCGGACGGTCTCCCACCCAACGGCTGGCTGCGGGGCCGCGGCTGGCTGGATGCCGTGCTGGCGGCGACCGACCTCGGCCGCCTGGACGAAGCGATCGGACGCCGGCCGGCGCTGGTCTCCAGTCACGACGGCCATTCGGCCTGGGCCTCGCCGGCGGCGCTGGCGCGTGCCGGGGTCGGGGCCGCCACTGACGATCCGCCTGGCGGGCGCCTCGAGCGCGATGGGCGCGGGGCACCGAACGGCATCCTGCGGGAGCGGGCCGTCGACCTGCTCGAGGGCGTGGCCGAAGGCCTCGCCGGGCCCGACCTCGACGCTGCCCTGCGAGAGACGCTCCGCGAGCTGGGGGAGCTGGGCGTGACGGCGGCCGTGGACGCCGGAGACGCCACCGCTGACGGAGGGAGCGGAGCGTACGCCGGGCTGGGGGAATCGGCCTCCGTCCTCCTGGGGAGCTCCGCGGTCGACGGGCGGCTGCGGGTCTGGGCAAACCTCCCCGCGGCCGCCATCGGCTGGGCGTCCGAGGCGGGGCTGCGCAGCGGCGATGCCGTGCCTGATCGCGACACGGTGCGCGTCGGCTGGGCGAAGGCCTTCGTCGATGGCGCCCTCGGCTCACGGACCGCGGCGCTGTTCGAGCCGTACACCTGCGGCGAGGCGGCCGACACCGGGATCGCGCGCCTGACGGCGGTGGATTTGGACGCGCTGGTGGCGAGCGCGCGTGCTGCCGGCATCAGCCTGGCGATCCACGCCATCGGCGACCGGGGGGCCGCGACCGTGCTCGACGCGCTGGAACATGGCGCGGAGCGACGTGCCGCGGTGCCGCCCGACCGCATGGAGCACCTGCAACTGCTCCGCTCGGAGGACATCCCGCGCCTGGTTGCGGCGAACGTCACGGCCAGCGTGCAGCCCATCCACTGCGCCTCCGACCGCGAGCTGGTCGAAGCCTGCTGGGCCGATCGGGCGGCACTGGCCTACCCGTGGCGCGACCTCCAGCGGACGGGCGCCCGGATCGCCTTTGGCTCCGACGCGCCGATCGAGTCGCCGAATCCGTGGCTCGGGATGTTCGCCGCTTGCCACCGCCGCTTCCCGGCCGACGGCACTCCCGACTGGCAGCCGCAGCAGGCCCTCGACGCCGCGGCGGCCCTGGCTGGCTACACGGCTGGCCCCGCCGCGGCCGGGGGCTGGACGGACCTTGGCCACCTGCAGCCCGGTGCCCGGGGCGACCTGGCCGTGCTGAACGTGAGCCTCGAGCGGCTCCGCCAGGGCGATGACGGATTGGCTGGCGTGCAGTCGCAGCTGACGCTCCTGGATGGCCGGCCGATCCACGCCGGGTGATGGCAACTTGCACGATCGCTGAACGGCCGATCCTCGGGCGAGTGACCGCCTGATCGCCGTGCGTGCCACGCGGCACGCCGCTTGCATTCGATCCGGCGCGTGACCGCCGCCACGCCCACCCCGCCCGCGACCTCCGACGCCGTTGCTCCGGTCATCGGCCTGTCCGGCGTCAGCCGCCAGTTCGGCGACCTGTGGGCGGTCCACGACCTCAGCATGGACGTGCCGGCCGGCACGATCCTCGGGCTCATCGGCCCAAGCGGCTCCGGCAAGACGACGACGATCCGCATGCTGACCGGCACGCTCCAGCCGAGCGCGGGCCAGATCCGGGTCCTCGGAGAGGATCCGGCCCAATTCACCATTCGCACCCGTGAGCGGATCGCATACATGCCGCAGACCTTCTCGCTCTACCCGGACCTCACCGCCGGCGAGAACGTGGGCTTCGTCGCGTCGCTCTACGGCTACTCGTGGTTCGGGCGGCGCGGGCGGATCAAGCGCGCGCTGTCGATCGTCGACATGTGGGACAAGCGCGGCCGGCTGGCGCGCGACCTCTCCGGTGGCGAGCAGCGGCGGCTGGAGCTGGCCTGCGCCATCGTCCACGACCCCGCAGTCCTGTTCATCGACGAGCCGACCGCCGGGCTGGACCCGATGCTCCGGCGCTCGGTCTGGGACGAGCTGCGGCGGATGCGCGACGAGGGCCGCACGCTGCTCATCACCACCCAGTACGTGGCGGAGGCTGCCTACTGCGACAACGTCGCGCTCCTCGCTGACGGTGAGCTCGTGTCACTGGCCCATCCCGAGGAGCTGCGTCGCAGCGTGTACGGCGGCGACGTGCTCGAGGTCGAAGCCGATGGCCCCGTCTCGCCCGACGTGCTGGCCAACGTGCCAGACGTCAGCTCCGTGCGCCAGGCCGGCCCGCGGCGCCTGGTCGTGGTGGTGGAGGATGCCGGCGCGGCCAGCCCGCGTGTGACCGACGCCCTCTCCTCGGCCGGCATCGGCCTGCACAGCCTGCAGGAGTTCCAGCCGAACCTGGACGACGTCTTCACCGAGCTCGTCGCCCGCCGGCGGGCCAGCAATGGGAACGGCAGGCATGCTGCGTAATTTCTGGCGCAGCCTCGTGCGCGTCACCTCGTTCCTCGGCAAGGAGCTGCGGGAAACCCTGCGCCGGCCGGGCATTTTGGCCGCCCTGGTCATCGGCCCATTCCTGATCATGCTGATCTTCGGCCTGGGCTATACCGGCGCCCGGCGACCGTTCGAAGCGGAGGTGGTCGTCCCGCAGGGCAGCGACCTGCCGCGCGACCCGAAGTTCTACGAGGACCTGGCGCCGGGGCGGATGAACGTGGTTGGCGTGACCGCCGACCAGGACGCGGCCGCCCAGCGGCTGCGGAACCGCCAGACGGACATGATCATCGTCGCCCCGCCGAACGCGCAGGACAGCCTCCAGAAGGGCAAGCAGGCGCAGATCGTGGTCGCCTGGAACGAGGTCGACCCGGTCCAGGACCAGCTGGCCAACCTGGCCGTCGACAGCATGGTCAGCGCGCTGAACGCCTACGTCATCAAGGAGGTCGCGGCCAAGGGCCTCGACGGCGCAGGCGGCGGCGCGCCCGCGAACCTCTCCCCCGACCTGATTGCGCATCCGACCACGGCGGTCACCAAGAACCTGGCGCCGTCATCGGTCAACGTCCTCAACTTCTTCAGTCCGGCGGTTCTCGCCCTCGTCATCCAGCACCTGGCCATCACCCTCTCCGCGCTGTCCATGGTTCGGGAGCGGCTGAGCGGGCAGATGGACCTCTTCCGGGTGGCGCCGGTCAACGCGGTGGAAGTGCTGACCGGGAAGTACCTGGCGTATGCGCTGCTGTCACTGATCGCGACGACCGCGGTGGGCGCGGCCATGATCTACCTGCTGCATGTGCCGCTGATCAGCGGCTACCTGCTGCCCATCGGCATCATCCTGCTGCTCACCTTCGCCGGGCTGGGCGTCGGCCTGCTCATCTCGCTGGTCGCCGATTCTGAGCGGATGGCCGTCCAGTTGTCGATGCTCGTCCTGCTGGCCTCCGTCTTCTTCTCCGGCTTCGTGCTGCCGGTCCAGGACTTCGTCGGACCGGTGCAGATCATCTCGTACCTGCTGCCGGTGACCCACGCCATCGCCCTGCTCCAGGATTCGATGCTGCGCGGCCAGCTGTTCCAGCCCTGGATGCTGCCCGCCCTGGCCGGCATCGGCCTGGCCCTGTACCTGATCAGCCTGTTGCGGATGCAGTCCGTCCTGAAGGGCGTGGGCGCGCCGGCCCGCAAGCGACGTCTGGTCCCGCTATTCGGCAGTCCCCCGGGTGTGAGCGAGTAGCCAGCGCCCGCCAAGCGCAGCCGCCACGATCGGTAGCAGCTGCCAGGCCAGGAACCCGTAGAACAGCCAGCTCAGCGGTGGGCTGGCTCCAGCCCCTTCCAGGCCGATGCCCCCGCGCAGGTCGTTCAGCTCCCGGGCCAGCCGGTCCAGCTGGGTGCCCACCGCGGCCAGGTCGGTTCGGTTGGTTCCCAATGCCTGCCCGATGCCTCCCAGGCTGCCACCCAGGTCCCGCAGCTGGCCGGCGGTCGTGCGAAACCCATTGGCCATGGGCAACAGGGGTTGCGTGCCGAGCAGGGTGACGCCCATCGCATCGGCCAGGGAGTCCATGGTTCGGGCTGCGTCAGCCGTCAGCCGCGCGGCCTCGTCGGTCGAGCTGCGCGCTCGCGCCAGGCTGTCGTCGAAGCCGCCAATGCTGTCCGCGGCCGCGGACGCAGCAGCAGCGGCGGAGTCCAGGGAGCCC
>DATBJR010000124.1:0-2607 GCA_036556325.1 Candidatus Limnocylindria bacterium
CGCGAGCGTTCCAGGAAGCGCCCGCCGCCGCGTCGGCCGACGAACTGCCCGCCGCGGATGACAGCTTCCCCGCGCAGCAGGACCAAGCGGACCGCCCCGTGGACGGCCATCCCTTCGTACGGCGTGAAGTCGCTCGTGTGATGGAGGTCGGGCTGGCGGATCGTGCGCGACGCGCCGGGGTCGAAGAGCACCAGGTCCGCGTCGCGGCCGACTTCCACGGCACCCTTGGCCGGCATGCCGAAGAGCCGCGCTGGCGTCGTGGCCAGCACGTCCACCAGCCGCTCGAGCGACAGCCGTCCGGCGGCAACGCCCGCAGAGTACGTGACGGCCAGCAACGTCTCGATCCCCGGCGCGCCGTTGCTGATCTGCGGGAATGGCGGCGCGGGCACTGCCTTCTCGACCGCCACCCGGTCCGGCACGTGATCGGTGGCCACCAGGTCCAGGCCACCGCGCGCCAGGCCGAGCCACAGCGCCTGGCGGTCCGATTCGGCCCGCAGCGGCGGCGAGATGACCGACTTGATGACCTCGGCCTCGTCGTCGGCTTCGTAGGCGGCGTCCGTTCGCGTGAGGTAGTGCGGGCAGGTCTCGGCGTAGACGGGCCAGTTGCGCGCCTTGGCTGCCACCACCTCGGCAAGCGCATCGGCGCACGACAGGTGCACGACATAGACCGATGCGTTCGCGGCGCGCGCCAGCGCGATGGCGCGGTGCGTGGCCTCCGCCTCCGCGTAGCTTGGGCGGCAGGCCGCGTGGTGCCGGCACGCCGTCTGTCCGGCGTCCACCGCGCCGGACACCAGCGCGTCGATGATGGTGGCGTTCTCGCAATGGACCTGCAGCATCCCGCCGTGACGGCCCATGACCCCCAGCGCCGCGAAGAGGCGCTCATCGGGCAGACGGAAGTCGTAGACCATGAAGGCCTTGGCGGTGGGGACGCCACGTTCGATGAGCTCCGGCAGCTCGGCGACCGGGTCGGCTTGCTGGCCCGAGATGACGGCCGACAGCCCGAAGTCCACGGCCGACTCGCCGTCCGTGCGCTGCCGGAACTCATCCAGTCCGGCCAGCAGGGAGGCGCTCGCCTCCTCACTGATGCCGGTGCCCGGGTTGTTGAAGGCCAGAAACGTGGTGGTTCCGCCGAACGCGGCCGCCACCGAGTCTCGGAAGAAGCGGTCCGGCTCGTCGGCGGTGGGGATGCGGGTGTGGGTGTGCACGTCGATGCAGCCGGGGAGCACCAGCAGCCCCCGTGCGTCGATCGTCTCGGCGTCCGAGTCAGCGGCGAGGCGGTCCGTCACCTGCGTGATGCGACCGTCTGAGATCGCCACGTCCCCGCGGAACGAGCGCTCGGCGGTGACGATCGTGCCGCCGCGCACGACGAGGTCCGTCATGGTTCGGCAGGTTAGCCGCTCCGGGACGACGTCCGCCGATGCGGCGCGGAGATTCTTTCGCCCTTCGCCGCCGGGTGACGCTTATCCACCCATTTGCCGCGAAACCGCTCATATCGTCACGGCGGGATCGCTGGCGGTCGTCGGAAGCTTCGCGGTCGCGGATCGCGGCGCTTATCGGCCGCTTACCGCGGACCTAGGCGGTTTCGCTGATCGTGATCGGCTGGGCGCCTTGCCACAGGACGCGGCGGCCAACTTCGCGCAGGCGGTCGCGCCAGCCATCGTCCGGAACCAGCGTGGCGAAGTGATTGCCCGCCAGCTGCCCGACCTTCGAGGAGAAGCTGCACGCACCATACGGGAAGAGGATCTCGCACTCGGAGAGGTCGCCGACGTAGATGAGCAGGTCTCCCGGCGCCGGATGCGAGGTGGCGTTTTCGTAGCCGACCTCCGGCCGAGAGTCGCCGAACGGGATCCAGGTGGACTCACCGCTCCAGCGGCAGTGGATGAGCCGGGACTCGATCGGCAGCCAGGCGCGCAGCGCATCGCGCGTGCGAGGGGCCTCGGGGTGCCACTGGGCGGTAAAGTTCAGGTCGCCGACGCTGATGCGAAGGTCACCCATGCCGCGGAGGATAGCAAGTGGCCGGAGCGCCCACCATCAGCACGCACGTCCTCGACCTCGGCACCGGCGAGCCCGCGGCGGGCGTGCCGGTGGCCATCTTCCGGCTCGAACCGGATGGCCGGCCGGAGCTCCTGGCCGAACTGGAGACCGATGACGATGGCCGCATCGGCTCCATGCTCAACGGCGAGCTCGAGGCCGGCAGCTACCAACTGGTCTTCGACGTGGCCGAGTACCTCGGCGAGGATGCCGAGTTCTTCGAGAACGTGGCGATTGGCTTCCGCGTGGATGACGTCGAGCGCAGCTACCACGTGCCGCTGCTGCTGTCGCCGTTCAGCCTCGCGACCTATCGCGGCAGCTGACCAGGCAGGCGGAGCCGATGCACCCGACCGAGCCCGTCCCCGCCACCGCCGACCAGCTGGCCTGGATGGCGGGGCGCTGGGTTGGCGAGCACGACGCCGACCGGTTCGAGGAGGTCTGGAGCGACCCGCAGGCCGGGATGATGCTGGGCATGTTCCGGTGGCACCGCGACGGCCTGCCACGGTTCTACGAGCTCCTGACCCTGGAGCCAGATGGTGACCGGCTCGTCTTCCGGATCAAGCATTTCGGGCCGGG
>DATBJR010000125.1:0-5664 GCA_036556325.1 Candidatus Limnocylindria bacterium
CGCCCCAGCGGATGTCGATGCCGGGCGCCAGCACCAGCCGGTCGTACGACAGGCGCGTGCCGTTGGCGAGCGTCACCGACCGCCGCTGGGGGTCCACGCCGGTCGCCATCCCGCGGGCGATGACGATGCCGTCGGCGGCGACGCGGTCGTAGGTGAATTGCTGAGCGCTGAGCTCGCGCAGGCCACCGATCACGGCGTTGCTGAACGGACACGCGGTGAAGGTCGCGTTCGCCTCGACCAGCGTGACGCCGATGCGCGGGTCGGTCTGCCGGAGGGCCCGGGCGCAGCTCGCGCCGGCAAAGCCTCCCCCCACCACCACGACGCGCGACGCGGGCTGCTGGGCCCGGAGCGGCGCGGGCAAGAGTAGGGTCGCGGCGGCCGCACCGCGCTTCAGGAATTCGCGGCGCCCCGCCTTCACCGCTGAGTCGCGTACCAGGCGGCGATGGCCTGGATCTCGTCGTCGGTGAAGCCCTTGGCGATCCGGTCCATGACGGTGCCGGCTCGCTGCCCGGAGCGGAACTCCTGCATGGCCCGGACGATCGCGGCCCGATCGAGCCCGACGAGCCGCGGCACGGGCGAGGTCACCCGTGTCGATGCCGGATGGCAGCCCGAGCAGGACGCGGCGCCGGCGGGTGGCTCCGCCGACGCCGCCACTGCTGCGGCGATCGAGGCGAGCCCGATCGCCGCAGCCGTCAACTTCAACATCGGACTAGACCAGCGTGACGCCCTGGTTCTTCAGCGGAACCGTGCGGATCCGCCTGCCGGTGGCGGCGAAGAACGCGTTCAGGACCGCCGGCGCGGCCACGCAGATCGTGGGCTCACCGACCCCGCCCCAGAACCCGCCCGACGGCATGATGATCGACTCGACCTTCGGCATCTGCGCGATCCGCATCGAGTCGTACTTGTCGAAGTTCGTCTGCTCGATGCGGCCGTCCTTGACCGTGCATTCCTCCATGAACAGGGCCGACAATCCGTAGACGAACGACCCGGCGATCTGTCGCTCGATCTGCGCCGGGTTGACGGCATACCCGGGATCGGTCGCGCAGACGATGCGCCGGATCTTCACCTGGTTGCCGCCGGTGACCGAGATCTCCGCGCACGCCGCCACGTAGCTGTTGAACGACTTCATCTGGGCCAGCCCGCGATACACACCCTGCGGCGCCGGCTTGCCCCAGCCTGCCCGGTCGGCCACCGCGTTGAGCACCGCGAGGTGCTTGGGATGCTGGCTCATCAGCTTGCGCCGGAACTCCAGCGCATCCTGGCCGGCGGCCTGGGCCAGCTCGTCCATGAAGCACTCGAGGAAGATGGCATTCTGGTTGATGTTCACGCCGCGCCAGAATCCCGGCGGGACGTGCGTGTTGCGCATCGCATGATCGATCAAGAGGTTCGGAACGCTGTAGCCGATCGCGAAGTCCCCGGTCGGGTGCAGCCCCTGGAAGGTGAGAAAGTCCATCCCGTTCTGCAGCATCTGCGGGAACACCGCGGTGAGGATCGACTGTCCCGACAGCCGGATGTGCAACCCGACCAGATTGCCGCCGGCATCCAGCCCGCCGGTCAGCTTGGCCTGCATGACCGGGTGATACTTCCCGTGCAGCATGTCCTCCTCGCGCGACCACAGGAGCTTGACCGGCGTGCCCGGGACCTGCTTGGCGATGAGGACCGCCTGAGTCACGTAGTCGTGGAAGGCGCCGCGCCGTCCGAACCCACCACCCAGGTTGATCTTGTAGACCTCGCACCTGTCGGCGGGCAAGCCGGAGGCCGCCAGGGTGGCCGCGAACGCGGCCTCGCCGTTCTGCGTCGGCACCCAGACCTCGCAGCGATCCGCCGTGTAGCGCGCCGTGGCGTTCATGGGCTCCATCGGCGCGTGATTCTGGAACGGATAGGCGTAGACCGCCTCGACCTTCTTCACCGCGCCGGCGATGGCGGCCTTCGCGTCGCCGTTCTTGTTGTTGACGAACGCCTGGTCGGCGTCCAGGCCGGCCTTCAGCATCTCGGCGATGGTGGCGCTCGACACCTTGGCGTTCGGGCCTTCGTCCCAGACGATGGGCAACGCGTCCAGCGCGGTCTTGGCCTGCCACCACGTGTCGGCCACCACCGCGACCGCGGATTCGCCCACCGGGACCACGTGCCGAACGCCCGGCATGCTTTGGGCCTTGGCGGCCTCGAAGCTCTTCACCTTGCCGCCGAATACGGGGCAATCCTTGATCGCGGCGTTGAGCATCCCGGGCAGCTTCAAGTCGAACCCGTAGACCTGAGCGCCGGTCAGCTTGCCCATGGTGTCGAGGCGCTTGACCGACTTGCCGATGAGCTTCCAGTCCTTCGGGTCCTTGAGCGCCACGTCGGCCGGCGGCGTGAGCTTGGCGGCGGCTTCCGCCACCTTCCCGTACGTGGTCGTGCGCCCGGAGGGCCGGTGCGTGATCACGCTGTTGGCGGCGCTGCACTCGGAGGCCGGGACCTTCCAGGCGTCGGCCGCGGCCTGGACCAGCATCGTCCGCGCCGTGGCGCCGCCCTTGCGGACATACTCGTGCGACATCCGGATGCCGCGGCTGCCGCCCGTCGAGAAATCCCCCCACACGCGCTTGCGCTTGACGCTCTCGCCGGGTGTCGGATACTCGGTGGTCACCTTCGACCAGTCGCACTCGAGCTCTTCGGCGACCATCTGGGCGAGCCCGGTGAGCGTGCCCTGTCCCATCTCGGACCGGGCGATGCGGATCACGACCGTGTCGTCCGGGCGGATGACCACCCAGGCGTTCACCTCGGGCGAGCCGTCCTGCGCGCGGACGACAGGGTTGCCGAGCGGGATGTCCAGGCCCAGAGCCAGCCCACCGCCGACGGCGGCGGTGCCGATGATGAAGGAGCGGCGATCGAACTTGGGAGTCTTGGTGATCATGGCATCCTCCCCCTACGCCTTGGCCGCGGCGTGAATGGCTTCACGCACCTGCTGGAAGGTGCCGCAGCGACAGATGTTGGTGATCCCCGCGTCGATATCGGCGTCGGTCGGCTTGGGCTTGGACTTCAGAAGCGCGGCCACCGCCATGATCATCCCGGCCTGGCAATAGCCGCACTGCGGGACCTCGTGATCGAGCCAGGCCTTCTGCACCTTGTGCAGGACCCCACCGTTGGCGAGGCCTTCGATGGTGGTGATCTGCTTGCCCTCGGCCGCCGAGACGGGCAGCACGCAGGAGCGGACGGCGTTGCCGTCGAGGTGCACCGTGCAGGCGCCGCATTGCGCGATGCCGCAGCCGTACTTGGTGCCGGTGAGGCCAACCTGTTCCCGGATCGCCCACAGGAGCGGCGTCGTGGGACTGACGTTGACCTCGTGAGACTTCCCATTGATGGTCAAGCGCGCCATGGCCTTCCCTCCAGGAATTGCGGGTGGCTGGGAATATCGGCGATCAGGCTGGGAAAGGCAAGGGGGTCAGCCCGACCGCCGCGCGGCCAGCGCCGAGGCGCGCTCGTGGAGCGCGGGGGAGCCGAGCCGCCGCGCCCAGGCCGCAAAGCCGGCGCCGGGCCCCGGCCAGCGCAGCGCGTCCACGTCGACGCCGATGGGGGCGTCCGCGCGCAGCGTGGCCAGCGTCCGGAACAACAACGCTCGCTCGCGCTGCTCGGCCAGCGTCGTGGCCAGCCGCCGCGCGCCGCGCACGGACACGTCCCACTCCAGGGCCAGCTCGGGGACGTGCTCGAGGTGGTGATAGCGGGCCAGGACCGTGGCCGCGGACCGGGCGCCCCAGCCGGGCAGCCCGGGGTAGCCGTCCGCGCTGTCGCCCACCAGGGCCAGCCAGTCGGGAATCGAGGCCGGCGACACGCCGAACTTGCCTCGCACGCCGGCCTCGTCACGCACCTCGCGGGTGCGCCGATCGAGCTGAACGATCCGATCGGCTCGCACGCACTGGGCCAGATCCTTGTCCGGCGTGCAGATGACGACCTGCTCGACGCGCGCATCGGCCGCCGCCATGGCCGCGGCGGCGGCCAGCGCGTCGTCGGCCTCGAGCTCGACCATGGGCCAGACAACCAGGCCCAGCGCGCTCAGCGCGTCCTCCAGCGGCTGGAACTGGGCGGAGAGCAGCGGGTCCAGGCCCTCGCCCGTCTTGTAGGTGCTCCACAGCGCGTTGCGAAACGATTCGATGACGTGATCGGTGGCCACCCCCACGTGGGTGGCCCCGCCTTCGAGCATGCCCAGCAGGGAGCCGACGACCCCGCGCACGGCCCGGAGCGCTTCGGGGGCGTTGCGGTCGAAGGCCGCCGCCGGCGAGAGGAAGTAGCGGAACAGCTCGTAGGTGCCGTCGACGAGGTGCACGATCACGGTCGGCACGATACGGCAGGACGGCGCTCGAAGGAAGTGGGCGCCCGTGGCAGAATGCACGGGTGACTTCCGGCCGGCTCGCCGGGCTCGGCGTCCTCGTCGCGATCGGGGCCATCACGGCCTACGCGTCGCTCCTCCGAGTGGCGCTCGTGCGCAACCATCCGGAGGGCTACGTGATCGCGTTCGCGCTGGCCACGGCGCTGGCGGCGCTGGCCGTGGTCCGCCCGCGGGCCCGGCGGTGGCCGGCCTGGCTGGCCCTGGGGTTCACGAGCCTGCTGCTGGTCGGCGGCGCCTGGTTCAACTTCGTCATCGCGCGGGTGCCGGACGGCCCGACGGCGCTGCGCGTGGGTGAGCGGCCACCTGACTTCACGCTGCCCGACGCCGCCGGCCGGCCCGTGTCGTTGGCGGACTATCGGGGCCAGAAGCCGGTCGTGCTCGTCTTCTATCGCGGCTACTGGTGACCGTTCTGCATGGGTGAGCTCCAAGGGCTTGGAGCCGCGCTGTCCGAGGCCGAGCGCATCGGCGTGGAGATCATCGCGATCTCGCCGGATCCCAACGAGCGCAGCCAGAAGCTGGCCCAGGGACTGCGCCTCGCGTACCGGTTCGTCTCCGACCGCGACCTGGCCGTCACCCGGCGGTATGGACTGCTGCACGCGGGGGCCGGGCCGAACGGCGAGGACGTCCCCCGTCCGGCGACCGTCGTGCTCGATCGCGACGGGGTCGTGCGCTGGTTCTCGGTGACCCGGAATTACCAGGTTCGACCCGACCCGGACGACGTCTTGCGCGCCGTCCGCGCCCTCTAGTCGCTGCCGTCGCTCCCGGCCCATGACCAGGCAGACCGACCGGCTGCTGCTCGTCAACGCCATGATGGGGCAGTTCATCTCCGGCATGGCCACGCGGATCTTCATCGTCTCGATGCCCACCATCGCCGCCGCGTTGAACGCCGACATCCTGGCCGTCTCCTGGGCCCTCATCAGCTATCAGCTCGCCGGGATCTGCCTCTCGGTGGTCTTCGGACGGCTCGGCGACATCCACGGGCGTCACTGGATCTACGGCGCGGGGTTCGCCGTGATGACCGTCAGCTCGTTGCTCTGCGGGGTGGCGCCCAGCGTGGGCTGGCTCATCGTCTTTCGCCTCGTGCAGGGCATGGGCGCGGCCATGATCGCTTCGGCCACGCGCGTGCTGGCCATGGAGGCCATGCCGGAGGGCGCCGAGGGCCGGGCCAACGGGTACATGACCATGTCGTTTCACGGGGGCCTGCTGCTCGGCCCGCCGCTGGGCGGATTGGTGATCGATCTGTTGACCTGGCGCTGGATCTTCTTCCTGCTGGTGCCGATCGGCGTGGCCGGCACGACGCTGAC
>DATBJR010000126.1:0-3065 GCA_036556325.1 Candidatus Limnocylindria bacterium
ATGGCGGTTGCCGACACCGGCTGGGGGATGCTGGTGGCTCGTAACGCGCAGGAAGCCGCTGACCTGACAGCCATCGCCCGGCGGGTGGCCGAGGAGTGCGAGACGCCCTTCTTCGTGCCCCAGGACGGCTTCCTGACCACCCACACCCTCGAGACGTTGCGCCGACCGGAGGACGAGCTGCTGCGCCGCTTCGTGGGCGACCCGCGGGCTCGTCTGCGGGACCTGCTGTCGCCGGCCGAGGGCCTCATGAGCGGCGTGGTTGAGAACCAGGACGCCTACATGAAGGGCAGGATCGGGCAACGCGCCTTCTATGAGCGGATTCCCGGTCGCCTGGCAGCCGCCTTCGACGAATGGGCAGCGCTCACCGGCCGGCGCTACGGCGCCATCGCCACGCACTGTTCCGCGGACGCCGAGCAGGTCGTGGTCTCCATGGGGACCATGGCTGACACCGCGGAGGCGGTCGTCGATCGGCTGCGGGAGGGTGGTCGCAAGGTTGGAAGCGTGACCGTCACCGCGTTCCGCCCCTTCCCCGCGGCGGAGCTTGCCGACGCCCTGCGCAACGCCTCGGTTGTCGCCGTCATCGAGCGCACCGACGAGCCCGCCGCCGCTGACAACCCGCTGACTCGCGAGCTGAAGGCGGCGCTGGCCGACCTCGCGGCGGATGGAGCCACAATTCCGCGCGTCATCTCCGCCTCGGCCGGCCTGGGCTCTCGGGACGTGGCGGCCGGCGACATCGCGGCAGTCTTCGATTGGGCCGCGGACCCGCGGGCCGTGCACGAGCGGCACTACGCCGTCCTCGGCGTGCGCCACCCGCTGGCCCTGGAGCGGGTTGCCCTCGACGTGACGCCGCCCAACGCCTACCGGCTGCGCGGCCACTCCATCGGCGGCTTCGGCTCGGTCACCACCAACAAGGTGCTGGCCACGCTGGTCGGCGAGGTGTTCGGGCTGCAGGTGCAGGCCTACCCGCGCTACGGCTCCGAGAAGAAGGGCCTGCCCACCACGTACTACCTGACCATCGCCGACGCACGCATCCGCCAGCACGCCGAGATCCAGGCGGTCGACTTCGTGGCGCTGCACGACGTGGCGGCGTTCCGGCAGGGCAACGTGCTCGGCGGGCTGGTCGATGACGGGGCGGTGTTCGTCCAGACGTCGCTCACCGCCCCCACGGAGATCTGGGCCGCGATTCCCGCCGAGGCCCGCGATGCGCTCGTCCGGCGCCGGATTCACGTCTGGGCACTGGACACCGCCCGCCTGGCACGCCACCACGCGCCGCGTCCCGAGCTCGAGGTGCGGATGCAGGGCGTCGCGCTGGCCGGGGTGTTCCTGCGGGTGGCGCCGTTTGCGGCGCGCGCCGGCAAGGACGTGGAGGCCCTCATGCGCGCGGTCCGCCGGCAGCTGGAGCGCTTCTTCGGCAAGCGCGGCGCGGCCGTGGTCGAGGCCAACCTGGCGGTGGTGCGGGAGGCATACGGGGCCGTCATCGACGTGACTGCCGCCCTTGCCGCCGCCACACAAGAGGCAGACCTGCTGGAGGTGGCCCGATGACCGCAACCCGCATCGATCCCGGAACCTTCGCCTCGGTCGTGCTATCGGCCTACGCGGACGGCACTGCGGACGTTGCCCTGCCGGCCGACGAGGCGGTGGCGCGCAGCCTGCTGCCACCGGGAACGGCCGCCGGGCGCGATTTCAGCGAGCTGGCGCCGCAGATCCCGGCCTTCCTCAGCGACCGCTGCGTCGGCTGCATGGCCTGCGTCAGCGCCTGCCCCGACGCGGCAATCCTGGCCGTGGCGCAGCCGGAAAGCACCCTGGGCCCGGCGCTGAACGCGTTTGCGGCGGACGCCGGAGCGGACACCGCAGCGCTGCGGGAGCACTTCGTGACCACCACGAAGTACGCGACCGTGCCGCAGAAGCGCGGCCTGGAGCCGGCCGAGTTCGGCATCTTCGTGGATCCGGCCAACTGCAAGGGCTGCGCGGAATGCGTCGAGGTCTGCCACGAGCTCGGCCACGACGCGCTGCAGATGATCGACAAGGTGGCGGCCTCTGACGGGGAGCCCGGCACGGTGGCGCGCTACGCCACCGACTTCGCGTTCTTCCGCAGCCTGCCGCCGACACCAGCCGCCTACCGCAACGAAAAGGCGCTGGCGGACCTGATGCTCGGCGAGCACGCCATCGGCTACGTGGGCGGGGCCGGTTCCTGCTCCGGCTGCGGTGAGGGCACGGCGATTCGCATGCTCGTGGCTGCCACCCGGCAGATCCACGGCCCGGAATCGATGGCCATCGTGGCGGCCACCGGCTGCAACACCGTCTTCGGCAGCACCTATCCCTTCAACCCGTACCTGGTGCCGTGGACCAACTCCCTGTTCGAGAACGCGCCGGCCGATGCGCTCGGCGTCCGCGCGCGATGGGATCAGGACGGGCATGCCGACCGGAAGCTCTGGGTGCTGGGCGGCGATGGTGCGATGTACGACATCGGCTTCCAGGCGCTCAGCCGGATGGTGGCCTCCGGGGCGGACATCAACGTGCTGGTGCTGGACGGGCAGGTGTACTCGAACACGGGCGGCCAGGCGTCGACCGCCTCCTTCGGCGGGCAGATCACCAAGCTGTCGGCCTTCGGCAAGGCACAGCATGGCCGGCCCGAGCGACGCAAGGAGCTCGGCCGCATCCTGATGGCACACGGCGAGGTCTACGTCGCCCAGACCACGCCGGCCCACCTGAACCACTTCTACCGCGCGGTGATGGACGCCAACGAGTATCCGGGGCCGGCCGTCGTGATCGCCTATGCGCCCTGCATGCCGGAGCATGCCATCGCCGACGACGCAGCCAACCGCCAGGCGAAGCTCGCCGTCGATTCGCGTGCCTTCCCGCTGTTCACCTACGACCCGCGCCGCGGGCCGACGGTGGCCGAGCGGCTCAGCCTCCAGGGCAACCCGTCACCGAAGGACGACTGGACCGCGCTCCCGGACGGGACTCCAGTCGACTTCGTCGCGTTCGCACGCACCGAGGGCCGCTTCGCGCCGCACTTCGGCAGTGACGGGCAGCCGAGCGACGAGCTGCTCGCCACCCAGGCG
>DATBJR010000127.1:0-2000 GCA_036556325.1 Candidatus Limnocylindria bacterium
GTGATCATCGTCGCCGCTACCGTGCAGGAAATGGCAGCGGCGCTCGTCCGCTGACGATCTCCCCTTCGCTTCGCGCGGGGCGCTTTGACGAGTAAAGCGCCCCGGCCTAGCATCACGGCGTGACCCCCTCTCGTACCCGCAAGTCGGCTCGTCGTGCCCCGGACCACGAGGCGGCGATTGCCGGTGCGCCGTACCTGAGGCACCGGCGCACGTATCGGTCCAGCGGACATGACCGCCCGCGCCTGCTGCAGCTGCTGGCCACCGGCGGCAACGGCGGGGCGCAGGAGAGCTACACCGGACTGCTGCTGCGGCTGGACCGCGCGAAGTACGAGGTGCGCGCGCTGTCGCTGTCTGCCGGGAGCGCCGTGCAGCGCATTCGGCGGCTGGGTCTGCAGGTGGACGTCATCGACGAGGCCGATGACGAGGCCGCCGTCCGTGAGATGGCCGCCTGGCTGCGCCGCGAGGAGATCGATCTCGTGCACGCCCACATGTTTCGTGCCGAGGTGGTGGGCACGCGGGCGGCCCTCGCCGCCGGCACGCCGGTGATCATGGCCACCGTCCACTCGTCGCGCGTCCGCTCCCCGGAGGATGTCGCCACGCTGGCAGCGCTGACCCCGGCCATGGATCGGCTGATCGTTCCGTCCGACTCCATCCTCGCCAAGGTTCGCGCCGAGGGTCGTGTGGAAGCGGCCTACTCGGTCATCCCCAACGGCGTCGACCTCTCGCGCTTCGCCGTCCCCGCACCCCGATGTGCGCTGCGCCGCGAGACCGGCGTCCCCGGCTCGGCCGTCCTGGTTGGCGTGGTGGCGCGGCTGGAGCCGGAGAAGGGGCACTCCCACCTGATTGCCGCATGGCCCGATGTCGTGGCTGCTGCCCCCGACGCCTGGCTGGCGATCGTGGGCGAAGGCTCTTCGTGTGCGTCTCTTCGCGCCCAGGCGGCCGCACTTCCCGCCCCGGCGCGGGATCGGATCATCTTCACCGGCCGACGGGAGGACGTGTCGGCGCTGACCGCTGACCTGGACATCGCCGTGCTGCCCTCCCTGCGCGAGGCGCAGGGCATCTCCATCCTGGAGGCTATGGCGCGCCGGGTGCCCGTGGTCGCTTCCGCGGTCGGCGGGATTCCGGAGGTGGTCGCCGATGGCGTGTCGGGACTCTTGATCCCGCCGGCCGACCCTGCCGCCCTGGCCGCGGCGCTTTCCCGCTTGGCTGCGTCGCCCGCGTTGCGTGCCCGCATGGGCGAGGCCGGCTACCGGATCGTGGCCGAGCGCTTCAGCATGGAAGCCCATGTCCGCCAGGTCGAGGCGCTGTACGACGAGGAGCTGGCCCGTGTCGGCGCCCTCGCCTCTCTGCGAAACGGCAGGTCCGGGCGTCGCTCCGGCTCATCCGCGCCGCGGCCGCGCGGCCGCGCCACCCTGGAAGTGCCGCCCGTCTGAGCCGCCGCGCGTCACCCGGGGAGCGTCGGAGACGGCATGCACAGCGCGATCATCAAGGCCACGAAGCCTGTTCGGATGCGCCACCCTGGTCTCCCGCGCAGCCGCTGTCCGAGCGTGCCGGTCGCGGCCGCCGGCTGTTGCGGCGGCGACGGGTGCTGCTGACCCGTCCTCCATTCACCCGGTGACTGAATGGACGAAGGAACGCCCCGCGCGGAGCCGTTCGGACGTGGTTTAGCCGCCGGGTGAATGAATTGACGAAGAAGCGTCCCCCGAGAGGCCGCTCCTTCGCTCATTCAGTCGTGGGGTGAATAACCCGACCAGCAGGCTCCCCTGAGAGGCCGCTTCTTCGCTGTTTCAGTCTTGCCGTGAATAGCGCGCCGGGCGCGCCGGGCAAGCCGGGCGAGCCGGGCGAGCCGGGAGAGCCGCCTACGCGGCGGTCGAACGGTCCGGGATACGCAGGATGGCGGTGATCAGCAGCGCCACCAGGAACCAGCCGAGGATCGCAACCAGGGCAGCCACGTCGAACTGGCTCTGCCCGATGGGGCTGATCTGCTCGAAGCTGAAGAT
>DATBJR010000128.1:0-19630 GCA_036556325.1 Candidatus Limnocylindria bacterium
GAACGCGCTCGACCTGCCCGAGCCCCGGATCGCAACCCGCCACTCGGTCGATCACCACCGAACCGCGATCGCCTTCGCCTGGCGGCGACGGGCGATCTCGCAGGCGGTGGCCGCCGCCGCGTCCCGGATCGCGCTCGGCCGCTCGACCGACCGTCGCGAGCTGCCAGGGCTCCGGGCCGTGGCTCCCGGTCCGCTCGCGCACCTCCCGAGACCGCAGATCCCGATCGTCGCCGTGACCGGGACGAACGGGAAGAGCACGACGACGCGACTGATCGCGCACATCTTCAGCCAGGCTGGTTGGCGGGTCGGCATGACGAACTCCGACGGCATCTACCTGCGGGGTGAGCTCGTCGAGGCGGGGGACTGGACCGGCCATGGCGGTGCCGCCCGGGTGCTGGCCGAGGGGGACCTCGACGTGGCGGTGCTCGAGACGGCACGCGGCGGAATCCTGCTGCGCGGGATCGGCTATGCGGCCAACGACGTGTCGGTGGTCACCAACATCTCGGCCGATCACCTCGGATTGCAGGGCATCGACACACTCGATGAGCTGGCCGAGGTCAAGGGGGCGATCGTGCGGATCACCAGGCGGGCCGGCTGGGCCGTCCTGAACGCCGATGACCCGCGGGTATGGGCCATGCGCAAAGCGACCCGGGCCGGCTGGTACCCGTTCAGCCTCGACCCGGGCAGCCCGGCGGTGGGGGAGGCGCTCGCCCGCGGCGGCCGCGCCGCCGTGATCCGGGGCGGTGCGTTGGTCCTGCTTCGCGCCAACCGGCCCGCCCGCCGCCTGGCGGCGATCGAGGAGGTGCCGGTCACCTTCGGTGGCGTCTCCGAGTACAACGTGGCGAACGCGCTGGCGGCGGCGGCCGCGGCCGATGCGGTGGGCATCGGCAGCCGGCGCCTCGCGGCCGGATTGCGGTCGTTCACCCTGGACGCGGACACGAACCCGGGACGTCTCAACCTCTATGAGCGGCAGCGGGTCCTGGTGCTCATCGACTTCGCGCACAACGAGGCGGGTCTGCGCGGCCTGCTCGAGGTGTCACGCCGGTTGGCGCCCCATGGCAGGGTGCGGGTGGCCATCGGCACGGCGGGGGATCGCACCGACGAGATTCTGCACAACCTCGGTGAGCTGGCCGGCGCCGGAGCCGACGACGTGGTGATCTGCGAGAAGCGGCACTACCTGCGGGGTCGGGAGCTGGAGACGATGAACCGCATCCTGCGTGATGGCGTGGCCGCCGCCGGCTACCGGCGGCCGGTTGCCGCCTTTCCCACCGAGCTGGCGGCACTGCAGGCGCTGGCGAAGCGCGCCAGGGCCGGCGACGTGGTGGCCTGCATGACGCATGTGGAGCGCGCCGAGATCCGCGACTGGCTGCAGTCGGCCGGGTTCGAGCCGGTCTCGGCCGATCGGCTGCGTGCCCGCCTGACGGAGTCCGCGGCGCCGGGGTGAGGGACTAGGTCTCGACCTCCAGGCCGGGCTCGTCGGCGAGCATCGTGACGGCGGCCATGGTCGACGGTCCGCTGGCGCCATGCTGGCGGCGCTGGAGCTCCTTCCAGACCTCGTTCGGGTGGTCGACGCAGACCACGATGACGTCACCATCGGCTCCCATGTCCAGCGCATGCTGGGTGGCCTCGAGCTCGTCCAGGACCGTCTCGACCGCCTCGGTGCGCGCTCCGTTGGCCATCGCCTGGCGGACGCCCTGCTCGATGAGCTCAGCGGTCTGGCCGCGCGGTCGCCCGCGATTGTTGGCGTCCTCGCGCACGATCAGTGTGTCGAAGTAGGCGGCCGCGGTCCGCCCGAGCTCGACGATGTCGGCGTCGCGGCGGTCCCCGGCGGTGGCGATGACGCCGATGCGACGGCCGGTGACGAGTGGCCGGCGCCCCTCGGCTGACGGCTCGGCCAGCTGCTCCACGAACTCGCCCAGCGAACGGACCGCTGGCGGGTTGTGGGCATAGTCGACGATGACCCGGTAGCCATCCAGCTCGAACATGTTCAGCCGACCCGGCGCCATGAAGTAGCTGGTGGTGAAGGTCCGCAGGCCCTGCCGGATGTCGTGCAGATGCGCCCCGGCGGCCCAGGCTGCGGCGGTGGCGGCCAGCGCGTTCTGGACGTTCATCCGGGCCCGCCCCTCAAACGTGGCGGGGAGGAGGTGCGTCCAGACCAGTGGCATCGACTTGCGGCCTTGGCGCAGGACGATCATCTCGCCGTTGCGCCCCCGCTCCAGCGTCACCGCGCGACGCCCGCGCGATGCCTGGCGCTTGATGCTCTCGTTCTCCGGGTCGACGCTGAAGTAGATGACCGAGCCGGAGCAGTGGCGGCCCATGGCCGCGACCAGCGGATCATCGGCATTGAGGACGGCGGTGCCGTCGCGCGGCACGGCTTCGACGACGACCTGCTTCACGTTGGCGAGCTGGCGGATGCTGGTGATGCCGCCGAGCCCCAGGTGGTCGCCGGTCACGTTCAGCACCACGGCCACGTCGTTGCGCTGGTAGCCGAGGCCCTCGCGCAGGATGCCGCCGCGCGCCACCTCGAACACGGCGAAGTCGACGGTCGGGTTCTGGAGGACGGTCGAGGCCGAGCGGGGGCCGCTCATGTCGCCCTTCCGCACCAGCCGCCCGTCGACGAAGATGCCGTCGGTCGAGGTCATGCCGACCTTGCGGCCCATCCCCTTCATGATGTGGGCGATCATCCGCGCGGTGGTGGTCTTGCCGTTCGAGCCGGTGACCGCCACGATCGGGATCCGGGACGGGACGCCAGGCGGGAAGAGGCTGTCGATCACCGGCTTGGCCACGTACTGCGCCTCGCCCTCGGTGGGGTGGGTGTGCATCCGGAAGCCCGGCGCGGCGTTGACCTCCACGATCCCGCCACCCGTCTCGCGGACCGGTACGCTGATGTCGGGGCAGATGAAGTCGATGCCGGCAATGTCGAGCCCCACCACCTGTGCCGCCAGCTCGGCGATCTCGACGTTGTCGGGGTGCGCCTCCTCGGTGCGGTCGATGCTGATGCCGCCGGTGCTCATGTTGCCGGTGCGCTTGAGGAAGACCCGCACGCCGCGCGGCGGGACGTCGCTCAGCTCGAAGCCCTGCTCGCGGGCATAGGTGACCGACTCGTCGTCGACGATGATCCGGGTCAGCACCTTCTCGTGGCCGATGCCGCGACGCGGGTCGGCATTCGTCTCCTCGACCAGCTGTGCCACGGTGTGCTCACCGTCGCCCACCACGTGGGCGGGCACGCGCTGTGCCACCGCGCGCAGAACGCCGCCGATCACCAGGCAGCGGTAGTCGTTGCCGGTGAGGAACGACTCGACCACCACTCCACCGTGACGCGACTCCGCGCGGGCGGCGGCGTAGCCGGCCCGCACCGCGGCGTCATCGGCCAGGTTGAGCATGACGCCCCGCCCGTGGTTGCCGTCCAGCGGCTTGATGGCGACCGGGTAGCCGATGGTGGCGGCGGCCGCCGAGGCCTCGTCGACGTTGCGCACGACCTCCGAGCGCGGGACCGGCACGCCGGTCGCAGCCAACAGCTTGTTGGTCAGCTTCTTGTCCGAGGCGATGTCGACGCCCAGGGAGCTGGTCAGGCTGGTCATGGTGGCCCGGATGCGTCGCTGGTGGACCCCGTGGCCGAGCTGCACCAGCGACTGCTCGTTGAGGCGGATGTACGGGATGTCGCGCAGCCCCGCCTCGTCGAGCAGGGCCTGCGTCGACGGGCCGAAGGCGGCGCGCTCGGCGAGCAGCACCAACTTCTCGAACTCGGTCCGGAAGTCGAAATCGGCCTCGGCCTGCACGAGGTGGTTGACGAGCCGGACGGCCAGCCGACCGGCGGCCAGGCCAACGCTCTCTTCGCCGAACGAGTACACGACGTGGTAGTGGCCGGGCTGGTCGGAGCTCCGCGTCTTGCCGCGTCCGACCTCCGTTCCGGCCTCGCGCTGCAGCTGGAGCGCGATGTGCTCCGCGACGTGGCCCAGCCACGTGCCCTCGCGCAGCCGCTTCTCGAAGCCGCCGGCCTTGCCGGTCCCGCAGGAATGGGTGGCGACGCCCGGCACCAGGTCCAGCAGCCCGTCGACGAAGCCGGGGATCGTGTTGGAGGGGAACTGCTCCAGGACCCCGAGGTCGACGACCAGCTTGATGGCCGGCTCGTAGCTCCAGTAGTTCGGGCCTCGGAAGACGCGGGTCTCAACGATCCGCAGCTCGGGCGCCGGCTTGAGCTTGCGCCGACGCGGGGCGGTGCGCTCGGCCTTGGCCACCGCCTGTCGCGAGATGACGGCCTTCGTGCGTGTCGCGCTCACTCGCTCGCCTCCTCCTCCAGCCGGTGGGCACGCAGGGCGCGGCGTCGCGCCCGGTCGGGCGCCTGGTCATCGGCGCCTTCGGCCGCGATGCGGCGGATCAGCCGGCGAGTGACGTTCGAGGCGGTCTCGAGGCGCGCGAGCTCCCGGTCGGTGGCCGATACGGGCCGCAGCGGCGCCAGCAGCCGGCGCTTGCGCAGGTCGAACCGATAGCCGCTCGGCAGGGAATGGAGCGTCACGCCACTGACCATGATCGGCTTGTGGCGCTTCACCTCGTAGGCGTCGGTCTGCAGCCTGGCGGGGTCCAGGATCGTGACCGAGCCCTTGCCGATGACCTCCATCACGCCCGACGGGCTGACCAGGGCGGCGGTGTCCTCGTCGATGCCGATGCCCAGCAGTGCGGGCGACTGGGCGACGAGTGCCAGCAGCCGCCCGATGCGGTTCCGCTGCTCGAAGTGCTGGTCGATGATGACCCCCGGCAGCAGCCCCAGGCCCGCGCTCATCTGCGTCATCCGCTGCTTCGGCGTCGTCCCGCTGGTCCCGAAGGCCACCATGTGCGTGCTGATGGCCGAGGCCCCGGCCGACGTGCCCGCCACGATGGCGCCGTGCTTGTGGCGCTCGACGATCGCCCGGCCCAATGCCGTCCCGCCGATGACCGAGGAGAGCCGCAGCTGGTTGCCGCCGGTCATGAAGATCCCGGTTGCGTCACCCACGGCCGCGGTGGCGTCGGGGTCGTTCGCGTCCTCGCGCGAGAGCGGCCGCAGCCCGCGCACGTCGGGGATGCCGAGGCCGTGAAACAGCGACTGGTAGAGCTCCGTCGCCTCGTCGCCGAGCGAGGAGGCGGTGGAGATGACCGCGACGCGCGCATCGGCTCCGCCAGCGAGCGATACGAAGCGACCGAGGATCTGGCGCTGGCGCAGCTTGTCCTCGGCGCCGCCGATGATGAGCAGGTGGCCGGCGCGCGGGCTGTCAGGCATCGTGTGCCGCAGCATACCCGGTGCGTTCCACACGCCGGCATGGCAGCGCATCGGTGGCTCGTCGTATGCTCGCCGGATGGCCGCCGCCAGCGATCCGCGAACCGAGGAGCGCGATTTCTACGCCGTGCTCGGCGCCGAGCCGTCGGCGAGCACCGACGAGCTGCGCGCCGCCTTTCGCGGCGCCGTCCTGCGTCACCATCCGGATCGGGCGGCGACCAGCGCGCTTGCCACCCGGCGCACCGCCATCCTGAACCGTGCCTGGCGCGAGCTGCGCGACCCGCTGCGACGCCTGCACTACGACCGTGCCCTGGAGCGCGGCAACGCGGAGGTCCTCGACTGGCCGCTGGAACCGGACGAGCGGGCGTCCGGGGCGCCGCACCGGCGCCGCGTCCCCCGCACCGAGGCACCCAGCCGCTGGCACCAGCCGCAATGGCGCAACGTGGCCGGCTTCCGCGTGCCCGCCGAGGTGTTCATGGCCGGACCCAGCACCCAGAACGCCTGGATCGTGGCCAACCACATCGCCGGCGAGGACTGGCGCCGCCACGGCGAGCGCTACTGGCTGCGGTACGCGGCGGCCTATTACCGCGACCGGGGCCGGATCGACGACTGGATCGGCGCCACCGAGCGGCTGGTGGAGCTGGATGGCGGCTTTGACACGCTGGTGCAGGTGGACCTGCGCGCCGCCTACGTGGCCAGTGGCATGTTCCTGCGCGGGATCGGCTTCCTGCGCGGGATCGCGGAAGGCTGGCCACCCGGCACGGTGCAGCGACGATGGGTCGAGCGCGAGCTGCGGGTGCTGCTGGGGGAGTTCCGCGACCAGCGCGTGCGTCGCGGATCGGTGGCGGACCGGGCGGAGGCCGCCGAGCTGCTGCTGAACTACCTCGAGGCGCTCGAGATGCCGCCGAGCTTCCAGGACGTGCGGGCGGCGGTCGTCGCCCTGCGCCGCGCCGGGCATCTCGGCCGGGCCGCCGAGCTGGTCGAGCGCATCGCCGATGAGCCGATCACCGAGCCGGCGCGCTGGTTCAGCCTCGTCCAGCTGCTGACCGAGGCCGGCCAGCTGGATCGCGCCTCGTCGCTGTTGGCCGCGCTGGCGCGCGGCGACCATCCCGAGGCGCTCGATCGCCGGTCCATCGGCGGCGATCCAGTGCGGCGCATCGGCGCCGCCCGTCGCCGATTGCTCCGCGCTCGCGAGCGTGCCGCCGCCCGGGCGTCGCGCGTTGGCCCGCGACGGCGGCAAGGGTCCACGGCTGCGGCCGTGGGCCGCTCACTCCGCTAGGCTTCAGCGCCTCGTGACCGTACGCGACGTCCTCCGCGTCCTGGCGGGCGCTGCCATCGGCGGCATCGCGGCCGGCGTTTCGCTGGCGCTGGCCGACACGAGCGGCCAGACGGCGGTGTACCTCGTCCTCATCGTGCTGGCCATCTCGCTGGTGGGGCTCAGCCTGGGCTCGGGCCCGGCCATCGCCGCCTACGCGGTCGCGGGCGTCGTGCTCGCCTTCGCCACCGTTCCGGCCAGCGGGCGTCTCATCACCACCGCCGACGTCGTACGCCTGCTGGCCTTCGCCATCGGTTCGCCGATCGTGATCGCGCTGGCCGTGCGGGCGGAGCGCCGCAACGAAGCGGCCCGCCGGGCGCAGGAGGCCAGCCAGCGGGCCGAGCAGCGGGCCCATGCCGAGCGGCGCGAGGCGGAGGAGGCCCGGCAGGAGGTCCACGCCGCGCTCGAGGAGGTCAGGCACGAGCGGGCGCGGCTGCAGGAGGTGGCCGAGGCGATCCCCGAGCCGCTGATCGTGTACGACGACGAGGCGCGCGGCGCGTACGGCAACCGCGCGGCGCTGCGGGCGTTCGGTCGCAGCTTCTTCGACCGGCCCATCGATGACTGGGGACGCGCCGCCGAGCCGCGCGACGAGCGCGGCAAGCCGCTGCGGCGTGAGGAGTGGCCACCGCTGCGTGCCGCGCGCGAGGCGTTCCACGGCCGCATGCTGGTCCGGCTGCCGATGTCGGGGCGTGACCTGCTCGTGGACGTCGAGGGCACGCCGATCCCGGGTGGCGGCTCGGTGCTGCTGCTGCGCGACGTCGGCAAGGAGGTCGACGAGCGGCGGCGACTGTCGCAGTTCGCCAGCTTCGTCGCCCACGAGCTGCGCAACCCGCTGGCGGTCGCCAAGGCACGGATCGAGCTGGCGATGCGCCAGCCGGATGGTGGGACGCGGTCCCACAGCGCGCGGGCGCTGGAGTCGGTGGATGCGGCCATCGGCATCCTGGAGCGGCTCGAGCTCTTCTCGCGTGCCGAATCCGGGTACCTGGAGGCGAGCAGCGAACCGATCGACCTGCGCGCGGCGGTGGCAGCCGCCATCGAGCGGCTGCGCGCGCGCGGCAGCGAGCGCGAGGTGCGGGTTCAGGCTGTGGGCAACCCGCGCGTCATCGGGGACCGGCAGCTGACCGAGCAGGCGGTGACGAATCTGCTGACCAACGCCGACCGCTACTCCGAGCAGGATGAGCCGCTGGATGTCGAGATCGACATCGCAGACGTGCCGCTCGTGCGCGTACGCGACCGCGGCCCCGGCTTTCCGGACGATGCGCCGGAGGATCTCTTCCGGGAACGCGTCAGCTCGGGGCGCGGCCTGGGACTCGGGCTCTACCTGGTGAATGCGGCCATGACGGCCCAGGGCGGCAGCGTTCAGCTCGAGCAGCGGCGTCCGCAGGCCTCGCTCGTCCTGCGCTGGCCACGTACCGCCGCCGTTCGCCCCGACGGCGACCAGCCCGACCCGACGCCGATCGCGGAGGAGGCGTGACCCCCGGCCCGCGACGGGGACTGCTGCGCCTTGCCGACGAGGTCGATCCGTACCCATCCGAACCCTCGGACGAGGCGCTGGCCGCCGCCCTTGGCGTTCCACTCCACCAGCTTGTTCGGTTCGACATGAACACCCTGGGCGGCGGCCCACTGCCCGCGGTGGCGAGGGCGCTGGCCGATTACGACCCGGGCCGGGTGGTCGAGTACGGCGATCAGTCGTACGCGGCCCTGCGCGCTGCGATCGAGGCGACGACTGGCGCACCGGCGCATCGGATCATCCCCGGCGCCGGGGCCGATGAGCTCATCCGGCTGGTCACCGGCCTTGTCATCGGGCCGGGAGACGTGGTGACCATTCCCACCCCGACCTTTGCCATGTTCGGCGTGGAGGCGCGGCTGGCGGGGGGTCGCGTGGTGGAGGTCCCGCGTCGCCATCCGGCCGAGCAGCCGGAGGTTGCCGCCATTCGCGCCGCCGCCGAGGCGAGCGGCAGCCGGCTGGTGTGGCTCTGCTCACCGAACAACCCGACGGGCGATGCCTACCCGCCCGAGGCCATCGCCCGCCTGGCCGAGGGGCTCGACGCGGTCGTCGTGGTCGACACGGTCTACCAGGAGCTGGCCGAGGTCGGCGCCGGCGCGCATCCCGAGGCCTGGAGCCTGCTGCCGCTCCAGGATCGGCTGCCGAACCTCGTCATCCTGCGCTCGTTGGCCAAGGCCTACGGCCTGGCCGGTGCCCGGGTCGGCTACCTGGTCGTGCCCGAGGGGCTGGCGCCGCGTTTCGAAGCCGCTCGCCTGCCGCTCGCCATCGGCGGGCCGAGCGAGGCCGCCGCCCTCGGCGCCCTCTCCGATCCGGCGACGGCCCGGGCGCGGCTGGCAGAAATCGTCGTGCAACGCCGGCGGTTGGCGGCGGCCCTGGCCGGTGCCGGGTGGGAGGTGCTGCCGTCACACGCGAACTTCCTGCTGGTGCGGCCGCCGGACGCGACCGCGACCGCCGCTGCACTGCTGCGCCGTGGCCTCGCGGTCCGCGAGTACCCGTCGGGGCCGCTGGTCGGCTGGCTCCGCATCACGGCCCGCTCGGCCGCCGAGAACGATCGGCTGCTGGGGGCCCTGGCCATCGAGGGTTGAGGCCCGGCGGCAAACCGCCGCGCCCGGATCAGTCGCCGGCCGCCAGCTCCAGCGTCCCCAGGTTCGCGGCGGTCAGCTCGTCGCGCACCTTCTGGGCATCGCCGACGACCAGCATCAGGTAACGGTCCGGGTCCAGCAGTTCACGCGCGGCCGCCAGCACGTCATCGGCTCCCACGGCTTCCAGGTGGGATCGGTAGGTCTGCCACCACGCGTCCGGCAGGCCGTACACCGCGACCGGCTCGATGGCCATGGCCACGCCGCCGGTGGTCTCGAAGCGGAGCGGGAAGACGCCGACCAGGAAGTCACGGATGTCGTTGAGCTCTGCCTCCTCGGGTGCGGCGTCGCGGACGCGGGTCAGGATCTCCATCATCTCCCGCAGGGCGTCGGCCGTCACCTCGGTCTGGACCGCCGCCCCGGCGCTGAACGGTCCGACGGCGCGGCGGGGATCGAAGCCGGCCCGCGCGCCGTAGGTGTAGCCCAGCTCCTCGCGCAGGCGGAGATTGAGGCGAGACCCAAACACGCCGCCGAGCATGGCGCCCAGCACCATGGCCGGGAAGTAGCGCGGCGAGCGACGGTCGATGCCGAGCTGGCCGATCCGCAGCTCGCTCTGGACGGACCCCGGCCGGTCGACGAGCACGATCCGGCGGCCACCAGCCGGCCGGGGCTCAAAGGTCCGGTGGCCGGGCCCACTGCCCGACCAGCCACCGAGATGCTGGGCTGCGGCCGCCACGACATCCCGTGGCGCGACCGGTCCGGCCACGATCAGGTGGGCGGCGGCCGGACGCCAGTGGGTGTGGTGGTGAGTCCGCACGTCGTCGAGGCTGATGGGCTCGACCGACTCCGGCGTCCCGGCGGATAGCCTGCGGTACGGCGTCGACGCGTCATACAGGTGGCGCAGGAACATCTCGTCGGCCAGGCGGCCCGGGTCGGCGCGGGCCTGCAGGATGTCCGCCAGCCGCTCGGCCTTGAGCCGATCGAACTCGCCGGGATCGAAGCGCGGGTGCTGGACCATCTCGGCCAGCAGCGCGAGCCCGGCCGCCATGTGCTGCGGCAGCGACTGGAAGGCCGCACGGGCCGAGTCCCAGCTCGACTCGCTGCTGACCTCGATGCCCAGCATCTCGGTCGCTTCGGCGAAGCCTGATGCGTCCAGACGTTCGGTGCCGGTGACGAGCAGCTGCGCGGTCAGCGCGGCAACGCCGGCGCGTGCCTCGTCCTCGGCGGCGGCACCGGCGTCGACCAGGAGATGCACGTTGACCACCGCCGCGCTGGGGACCGGCACGACCCACACCGTCAGTCCGTTGGGCAGCGGATGCCGCTCGAACTCCGGGAAGTGGTATGGCCGCGGCGCGCCCGGCGCCGGGCGCAGGGGGTTGACGGTGGCCGCCATCAGGCCGCCTGCTCGCTGCCCGGAGCCTCGGCCGGGAGGTAGGTCAGCACCAACCGGTTGTCCTCCCGCAGCGTCGCCCGCATGGCAGCCTGCACCCGCGCCGCGTCCACGGCCCAGTACCGGCTGCGCTCGGTGTTGATGCGTTCCGGCTCGTCGAAGAGGCAGGCGTACATCGAGAGCCGATCCGCCCGCTCGCCGATGCGCTCCAGGCTCGACTCCACCGCGGCGGCGTGCAGGTTCCGAACGCGGACCAGCTCGTCCTCGGTTGGGCCCTCGGCCGCCAGCAGGTCGATCTCCGCCAGGAGCGCTGCCTCCAGCTGCTCGTGGCTGACGTTGGGCCGCGCGGTGGCCCAGACCGCGAACATCGAGGCGCCGCCGACAATCGGGAACGGAAAGATCGTCAGGTCCTGCGCCAGCTGCCGTTCGCGGATCAGGTTGCGGTACAGGCGCGAGGCGCGACCCGTCCCGAGCAGGTCCGAGGCAACCGTCAGGTCCTCGAAGGCCGGCGTGCCGAAGACCGGCATGCGATAGGCCAGATAGACGCGCGGCAGCGGCACGCGATCGGGGATCTCCTGGCGCAGCGCGCTGCCGATATGGGGCGCAATGGCCATGTCCGGTGGCGGCGGGAGGTTCGGGTTGGCGGGGATGGGCCCGAAATGGCGTTCGATCATGGCCAGGGCCGTGTCGGGCTCGAAGTCGCCCGCCACGGTGAGGACCGCGTTGTTGGGAGCGTAGTAGGTGGCGAAGAAGTCGCTCACGTCCTCCAGGGTGGCCGCGTCGAGATCGGCCATGGAGCCGAATGTCGGATGGTGATAGATGTGGCCCTCGGGAAAGACGAGCGCCTGGATCCGCTCGTCCCAGTCGCCATACGGCTGGTTGTCGACCGACCAGCGGCGCTCGTTCTTGACGACCTCGCGCTGGTTGTCGAGCTTCTCCTGCGTCATCGCCGGCAGCAGGCTGGCCAGCCGATCGGACTCTAACCAGAGGCACAGCTCCAGCTCGTGGCTCGGCACGGTTTCGAAGTAGTTGGTGCGATCCAGCCAGGTCGAGGCGTTCAGCGTGCCGCCGGCCTGCTGGATCAGGGTGAAGTGCTCGCCCTTGGCGACGTGCTTCGAGCCCTGGAACATCATGTGCTCGAACAGGTGTGCGAAGCCGGTGCGGCCCGGCTTTTCGTGCTTGCTGCCGACGTCGTACCACAGGTTGACGGCCACGATCGGCGCCGTGTCGTCGGGCGACAGGATGACGCGCAGGCCGTTGTCCAGGCGCGATCGCCGGATCGGGATTTCAGGCAAGCGGACGATTCCTTGGCGCTGCGGTGGACGCGCCGAAGGCTACCATGCAACCGCCGCAGCAGCCTGCAGTCCGGCTTGGCACGGTCCGTGCGATGCACGTCGGTTGCCCGCCCTCGACCCTCCGGAAGGAGCCGATGAAGATCGCGCAGGTTGCACCCCTGGCCGAGAGCGTGCCGCCACAGCTGTACGGCGGCACCGAGCGCATCGTGTCGTGGCTGACCGACGAGCTGGTGCGGCAGGGCCACCGGGTCACGCTGTACGCCAGCGGCGACTCGGATACCCGAGCCCGGCTGGTGCCGGTCACGCCCACCGCCCTGCGGCTGCGGCGCGACGTGGTCGACCCCCTCCCGCACCTCGTCCAGTTGGTGGAGCGCGTGGCCGCCGATGCGGACCAGTTCGACGTCCTGCACTTTCACATCGATCACCTGCACTATCCGCTGCTGCGCCGGCTGTCCACGCCGGGCATCACGACCATGCACGGCCGCATGGACCTCGCCGACCTGCCGCCGCTGTTCGAGGCGTTCCGCGAGACCCCGCTGGTGTCGATCTCGGACTCGCAACGCCGGCCGATCCCGTGGGCCAACTGGGTCGCGACCGTGCCGCACGGCCTGCCACTGGGGCAGATCTCCGCCACCACCTCGGTTCCCGACGACGCGTACCTGGCCTTCCTGGGCCGCACCTCGCCGGAGAAGGGCATCGAGGAGGCGATCGAGATCGCCTACCGGGTCGGGCGGCCGCTGCGCGTGGCCGCGAAGGTCGACGACGCGGACAGCGCGTATTTCGCGGAGCGGGTCCAGCCCCTGCTGGAACGCGGCAACCACGTCGAATTCGTGGGTGAGATCAGCGACGCGCAGAAGGACGAGTTCCTGGGGTCCGCGGCGGCGACGCTGTTCCCCATCGACTGGCCGGAGCCGTTCGGGCTGGTCATGGTCGAGTCCGCCGCCCGGGGCACGCCCGTCCTCGCCTTCCGCAGCGGTGCCGTCCCGGAGGTGATCGAGGACGGCGTGACCGGGCTCATCGTCGACAATGTCGATGAGGCGGTGGCGGCCATGCCGCGCGTGCTCGCCCTGCCGCGCGACCGGGTGCGCGCGGGCATCGAGCGCCGCTTCGACGTGGCCCGCATGGCGCGCGACTACGTGGCGGTCTACGAGCGACTCATCGCCCAACGGGTCGTCCGCGCCCTCCCGGACGTGCCAGACTTCGGGATCGCGCAGGAAACGCCGCTTGAGCCCACCGACATCATCGATCCGAAGCCGGCCGTCACCTCGACCATCTCCTGAGCCGATGGCGGCTGCCGCGCAGCCGAGCGAGCTCGACGCGCTCCGCTACGAGGTCCAGGCTGCCTCCGAGGTCGTCGACCTCCACGACCACGTCCTGAAGAGCGGCAGCTCATTCGCGGTCTTCGACCAGCACGGCGACATCCGCCCCGAGGGGCACGGGGAGGAAGGCATCTATCACCACGGCACCCGGCACCTGTCGGGGCTCCTCCTCCGCGTGGCAGGCCAGCGGCCGCTCCTGCTGGGGGCGACCTCCAAGTGGGACAACTCGCGCCTTTCGGTGGACCTCACCAACCCCGACCTGGGTCGTGGTCCACGACGGCTGCCGCACAGCAGCCTGCACCTGGCGCGGACCAAGGTCCTGGGCGACGGCCTGTACCGCGAGCGAATCGTGGTTCGCAACTTCGCCCGCCGGCCCGTGAGTGTTCGGCTCTCGATCCGGTACCAGGCCGACTTCGCAGATCTGTTCGAGGTGCGTGGCATGCGCCGCCCGCAGCGCGGCAGCAGCCTGCCCAGCCGCGCCGCCGGACGGGAGGTCCTGCTGCGCTACCGCGGCCTGGACGGCCTGCTGCGTCGGACGCGAATTGGCTTCTCGCGGCAGCCGACCGCCGTCGATGGCTCGGAGGCCAGATTCGCGCTCGACATCGCGCCGCGCAGCGCGACCACGCTGGAGATGGCGGTCGCCTGCGAGCGCGGCGGAGGACATCGGCGCAGCCGGATTTCGTTCGACGCCGCCCTGGCGGGGGCGCGCCGCCAGCTGGCCCTCGTCATCCGCGGCAGCGCGGCGATCATCACCTCGAACGAGGTCTTCAACGACTGGCTGCACCGCAGCGTGGCCGACGTCGCCATGCTCACCTCTCGGACGCCGGCCGGCTGGTATCCCTACGCCGGCGTCCCGTGGTTCAGCACGCCGTTCGGCCGCGACGGCCTGGTCACGGGGCTGCAGACGCTGTGGATGGCGCCGCAGCTGTCACGTGGCGTCCTTGGCTATCTGGCCGCCACCCAGGCGAAGCGCCTCTCGGCGGCGCAGGACGCCGAGCCCGGCAAGATCCTGCACGAGACGCGTGATGGCGAGATGGCAGCGCTCGGCGAGGTCCCGTTCCGCCGCTACTACGGCAGCCATGACGCGACGCCCCTGTTCGTGATGCTGGCCGCCGAGCACTGGCGCCGCACCGCCGACATGGCCACCGCCACCGCCCTATGGCCGCACGTGGAGCGCGCACTGGGCTGGCTCGATCGCTACGCCGATCCCGACGACGATGGCTTCGTCGAGTACGCGCGCCGCACCGAGTCGGGCCTGCTGCAGCAGGGCTGGAAGGACTCGTACGACTCGATCTTCCATGCCGATGGCGAGCTGGCCGAACCGCCCATCGCGCTGTGCGAGCTGCAGGGCTACGCCTATGCGGCACGTCGCGGCGCGGCCGAGCTGGCGGACGCGCTCGGGCGCCGGCGTCGCGCGCAGCGGCTGCGCGATGAAGCATCCGAGCTGCGGGCTCGTTTCGACGCGGCCTTCTGGGACGAGGAGCTGGGTACCTACGTGCTGGCCCTCGACGGGGATAAGCGGCCCTGCCGGGTGCGTGCCTCGAACGCCGGGCATGCGCTGCTTACCGGCATCGCGCTGCCCGCGCGCGCCGAGCGCGTGGCGCGCACGCTGCTGGCCGACGCCAGCTATTCGGGATGGGGGATTCGCACGGTCGCCGCCGGCGAAGCGCGCTACAACCCGATGTCCTATCACAACGGCTCGATCTGGCCGCACGACAACAGCCTCATCGGCCTGGGATTGGCCAGGTACGGGTTCCAGGCCGATGCCGCCCGCATCCTGGGTGGCCTCTTCGACGCCAGCCGGCAGTTCGAGCTGGCGCGCATGCCGGAGCTGTTCTGCGGTTTCACGCGGCGCGACGGCGAGGGACCGACGCGTTACCCCGTGGCGTGCGCGCCGCAGGCCTGGGCGGCCGGCGCCATCTTCATGCTGCTGCAGGCCTCGCTGGGGATGGCGATCGATGCGCCGGCCGGCTGCATTCGCTTCGACAATCCGCAGCTGCCGCCCTTCCTGGACGACGTGACCGTTCGCCGGCTGCGGGTCGGCGCGGGCAGCGTCGACCTGCAGTGCGAGCGTGAGGGCGCCGGCGTGGCGGTCCGGGTCCTGCGCCGGCGGGGGAGGGTCGCGGTGGTGAGCGGCCAGGGATTCGAACCCTGAACCTAGTGATTAAGAGTCACTTGCTCTGCCGTTGAGCTAGCCGCCCGCCGAGATGATGACCGATGCGAGGCGGCAGGGTCAAACCCCGCGGCGACGCTAATGCGCTCCCTGCGCCGGCCCGCTGAACGGTTCCGGCGCGTCGGCCGGCGGGTGGTCCTGCTGGAACTGGCGGATCTGGTCGATATCGGCCGAATCCAGGTAGAGCAGCCAGTCCCAGGCGGTCACCGCGATGGGATGGCCGAAGTCCTTGCCGTTCCACGGGCTGAGCAGCACCTTGTAGTCGGGGCCGGTCTCCGCCTGCTGCGTGAACTCTGTCAGCCTGTCGATATCGTCCTGGGTGGCGCTCTTCTGGTACCAGATCACGATCCCGCCGTGCTCCAGGTTGTGGACGGCGGCGGGCTCGGCGACGGGGCTGGTGTAGACGCCCCAGAACAGGGGCGCAATGCCGTCGCCCAGATTCCAGTGCGGGCCGGACGTGGCGGGCACGGACTGGTAGGTGGGGACGGTGCTCTGTGGCACGTGGGCCGCCCCCTCGTTCGGCATCTGGGTCCCGATCTTCGTCGCGCCGCCGCCGCCGCCGAACAGCAGCACGATGACCAGCACCACCGCGCCGAGCGCCAGGATGCCGCCGATCACCAGCAGCCGGGTATCGATGGGCAGCCCGCCCCCGCGCTCCGCCACGCGGCGGTTCATCGCCGCCTCGCTGGCGCGGTTCCGCCGCTGGACGCCGGTCGTCCGTCGCTTGGCCATTGGCGCGACAGGATAGCGACTGGTCCCGGGACCCGCCCCCGGACGTCCCGGGCCAGGGTCGCAGGACCGTTGGCGGCCCGGCGCTTGCTAGAATCCTCCCCCGCCTGCCCCAGGAGCTTCCATGAGCCAATCCCAGCCACCGCGCCCGGGGATCATCGACCTTGCCCGCCAGCTGGTGGGTGGGGTGATCCGCCTCGCCAAGCTGGAGGTCACCCAGGGCCGCCAGGAAATCGGCCAGATGCTGGCCGAGGCCGGCCGGGGCGCGGCCCTCATCGGCATCGCCGTCGCCATCGCCATCGTCGCGTTGGTCACTCTCGACATCGTGATCGTGCTGGCCGTGGTGGCACTGTTCGACGTGCTGCCGAACCTGGCGGTGGTGATCATCATCCTTGCCCTGCTGGTCGTGATCGGGATGCTGTACGTGGTGCTGGGCGGCATCGGCTCATCCGGACGACTGCCGGGTTGGGCGCTGGCCGCCATGGGCGGTGCGCTGCTCGTGATGGCCGCGGCGTTTGCGTTCCCGGCCTACCTCGGGTTCCGCGCCGCCTGGCACTCGGCCCTGTTCGTCATGGTGCTGCAGCTGTCGGGCGCGCCGCTCTTCATCCTGCGTGGCATCTCGCATGTGAAGGTGGGGCCACCCGAACAAACCATCGCATCGGTCAAGGAGGACATCGCGTGGGCGAAACGCTTGTTGAGACGCGGGTAGAGGTCGCCAACCAGCGCGCGGCCAACGAGCATGCCGCCAACGAGCTCGAGGCCCGTATCCGCCATGCGCTCGATTTCAAGGCGCGCTTCCGCGAGAACCCGCTGCCGTTCATCGGCGCCGGGGCCGCGGCGGTCTTCCTGGTGGCCGGCGGGCCGAAGCGCGTAGCGCATCTGATCCGCCGTCGCGTGCGGCCAACCAGCGCCGAGCACGCCTACGACGCCCTTCCCAAGCCGATGCAGGCCTGGGTCGACACGCTCATCTCCGAGGTGGGGCCGAAGGCAGATGCGGCCCGCGCCGGCCTGGTCGAGGAGCTGCAGCGCTGGCGCAGCGAGCCAATGAAGGACAAGAAGGCGCGCAAGGAGTTGGCCAAGGCCATGGTCGAGGGCCCGCCGGGACCGTCGCGCACCGCCTGGAAGGCCGCGGAGGCCGGACTGACCCTGCTGTCGGCCGCACTCGCCCGGCGAGCGATCGAACGGTTCCTGACCGGGGAGCCGGGCCGGGCGACGCCGACACCCCCGACCACGGCGGGTGCATCGACCAGCCCGTTGCCCCAGGCCGAGAGCGAATACTCCGGCTTGTCGCGCACGCGCCGCAACGGCGCCCCGTAGCCCAGCTCTCGCTACAGGTAGCGCGCCACCGCCATCAGCACGCCGGCGGTGATGAGCAGCGGCATGTCGATGCGGTCGGCGATCTGCATCTTCCGGTCGGCTCGGGCCAGGCGCGCGATCTGATCCTCGCTCGGCTCACCAGGGGTGTCCCTGAGCTCGTTCTGCACCGCGGTGCGCTCGGCCACGCTTGGCCCGATCAGGATCCCGCCCAGCACGAACGAGGTGATCCCCGCCAGGCCACCGATCGTGAACGCCAGCCCCGTCGGAGTCGTGATCCACGACAGCTGAAGCCCTCCGGAGTCCCGCCAGAACAGCGCCGCGCCACTCAGGATCGTGAGTCCGGCGACGATCGGGAAGAACACCCCGACTCGCCGTCGCTGAACGAGGTAGTCCATGAACGGCTGGGCCTTCGGCCCCAGCGCCCTGACCGTCGGCTGGAGCAGCAGGGCACCAAACACGGCGCCACCGAACCAGGTCATCGCCGATCCGACGTGCAGGATCCGCAGGATGATCAGCGTCCAGTCCATGTCAGGCGCCCGCCGCCTGGCTCGGTGCGCGGGAGAGGCGGCGATCAGAGCTGGCGAGCCGAGCCAGGGAAATCGCCCACGCCGGAAACACGACGTAGATGCCGAGCCACGCGGTCATGGAGAACCAGGCCCAGCCGGGTGCTGTCGTCGAATCGTCGAGCCCCCTGACGATGCCGGGCGCCGCGACCACGCCGAGCAGGAGCAGCGCCCCGGCGGTCACGCCGAGCGCGCGCAGCCGGCGCGGCCAGGCGTCGGTATCGGAGCTGCGGTTCAGGACGATGAGCCAGGCGCCGATGCCCGCGTAGCCGAACGTTGACACCAGGGCGGCCAGGAACCAGCCGGTTGATCCGGAGATGACCAGCCCGGATCCGGTGACCGCGATCGCCGTCCCGGCAACGGCGCACCCCACCGCCAGCCCAGCGGCCCGCCGCGGGAGACGATCCCGCAGGCGCCAGGCAAGTGCGCCAGCAAGGGCCGCCAGCGTTGCGTTGCCGACGTCGTTGAGCGCGCCGAACGGCCCGCCGGCGACGGAGTACGTCGCCATGCTGGCGGCGCTGCCGAGCGCCACGCACCCCGCGGCCAGTGCCAGCCGTCGGGTCCCCGGTTTCTCCGAGTCGTTCATGATCTGGCCTTCATCAGCGAACTTCCAATTCGCGCATGATATATTGGCTGCTACCAACAGTCAATAGATTTGCGAGGGCCGATGCCACGCAGCTACAACCTCGGTCGCCGAGCCGAGCCGATGGCCGCGACGCGGAATCGAATCGTGGAGGCGGCGATGGCGATCTACCGGGATCGCGGCATGGCGGCAGCGTCGAACCTGGCCGTCGCGCGGGCGGCGGACGTCGCCCCGGCGACGGTCCGCAACCACTTCCCGGAGCGGGCGGACCTGGCGCGTGCGGTGTTCGACGCCATGCTGCGCGACCTCAGCGTTCCGAGCCCGGCGATCTTCGAAGGGGCCGACACCATGAGGGAGCGGATCGAGCGGCTCGCGCGCGAGCTGGCCGGCTTCTATGAACGCAGCGAGCCCTGGTGGCGCGCCTACCAGCGCGAGCCCGATCTGATCCAGGCGTGGGGCGGCGGCGTCGAGCAGTACTACGCCGACATCGAGCACCTCATGCGAGCGGCGCTCGGTGACCTGTCGGACGACGAGGAATCGCTCGCGGTGGTGGCCTCGGTGGTTGGCCCCCCGACGTTCTTCGGCCTCAAGGCTCGTGGCCTTTCATCGGCCGCGGCCGTGCGGCTCACGGTGGAGCTCGCCCTGCCGTGGCTCGAACGACGCCGCGGAATGCAGGCGGCCCATCGCCGCGGGTGAGCGCGGGCTGCAGCCGATCGCTAGGTCGTGGCCGCCTTCGTGACGCGTCGCCTGACCCGGCTCACCACGAACGCCACGCTGGCGACCGCGATGGCCACGATGGCGGCCAAGATCGGCAGCGCTGCACGCGGCCCGAACACAACGCGCCCGCCGTCGCTGACCTGCAGGTGCGGCGTGATGCCGAAAACCACCGTCCCGTGGTCGCCGACGTCGATTTGGCGTGCCAGCGCGAAGCCCGAACCAGCCTGGTTCATGTGGATCGATCCGGCGGCCACGACGGCCTGCGCCCCGGCCTGCTGGAGCTCCGCCGAGCCCGCGCTGATGACGGTGCCGGCCGCACCGCGCTGCAGATGCAGCTCCTCGCCCGCGATCGCCGCGCGTGCGAACCCGCGCTCGATCGAGACCTTCTTGGC